>NZ_LR734808.1:3502500-3731363 GCF_902506655.1 Marinoscillum sp. 108
GCTACCCCTTTGAATTTTTCAAAGATGTCTCGAAGATTTTTTGGCGTGTTTTCAATCAGAATAAGCCCGTATTCATCACTCCAGCGCGGGTTATCCAGCGTTTTGATCAGCGCCTGGAGCACCTTGTCGGGGTAAAACTTGATCCCGATCATTCGCCGCGAATCAATCAAAATATGCTTAAGCGTGATTTGTCTTTCTCTTAATGTGGGCTTCATGGGCCTAAACCACGCTAAAAGAGAGAACTTAAGGTGGTTTATAAGCGAATAATTACGTAAATAAACGTATATTAATACGGTAAAAAGGAGAGTTAAAAATGGATCATCAAAAATGTCAGACCTGCGATAAGCCTTTGGTCGGCCGGATCGATAAGCGTTTCTGTGACAGTCAGTGTCGGGCCAATTTTCACAACCGACACAAACGTAAGACCGAGCGGGTCATTGCAGCCGTGAACAGGCAGATCAGAAAAAACAGAAGCATCCTTTTCAAACTATGCCCCGACGGGAAAGCCACTGTGCGAAAAGAGCGGCTGGTTGATCTCGGTTTTTCCTTTCAGTATTTTTCATCCGTCTACCAGGAGGGTTCACTCACCTATTATTTCTCTTACGAATATGGGTTCGCCCCCATTCTCCAGCAATCCCGAACAGAAAAAGTACCGGTTCAAAAGGTGCTGATTATTCAATATCAGGAACACATGAAGGGGAAATTCGACCCTTGGAAGACAGCTTAAATATCAGCAGTAATTAGAATCACCTGAAAAGGATCAAATGCCCTAAAGCTTATCTGCTCTTGGTTAAAGTCAGACATCTTTTAAGACAGATACTCAGGATTATTCATTACACCATGGGCAATGAAATTTATTTAAGCGGCCGCATGAAAACCAACAGTTGTATCAAAAGTCCGATAGCGATTAACACACCAATTTCAATTCTTGAGATAAGATTACTTGTATCAATGGCTCTATTGGCATTGCTGATCACCTTGTCGCTTTCCTCAAGTTGAATTTTGAAGAGTGCATCCAAATCGTCGTAAACAGCAGTAAAGTACCGTTCACTTCCCGAAGTAGTCAGCTCAGTATTCAAAGGATCGTTTCTTTGTAGCTTCAACTCATATTCCCTCAAAGATCGAATATTCCGCTTCAGCGACTCAAAAACCAAGGCTTCATTCTCAGTGAGTTGGGTAGATGCAAAACGATCGTTCAATATCTGAATGGAGTCATTGAGCGCAGTGTTTAAGTCGCTCCATTGTTCAATGTCCGAACGCTGAATAAGCTCCCTTTTTGCCTGAATCTGACGAGAGATCTTATATAGATAGTCTTTAGCGAGTAATCGATCTTCGTATATCGTGGTAAGATTACTTTGAACAATCCTGAAGTGGTTGCTATCCATCATATTAGTAGCCAATACGAGCAAGAACACCACCAATAGTGCTGCTCCCGTTCTGATTCTTTGTCCTAAACTAAACTTCCACTCCATTTTCACTATTTTAATTGTCCTTACAGCATCAAGTGACGTAGTTTGAAACTCATATGATATCACCAGCGGTAGGAATGTGCTACAACATTCATCGAAAGCCAGCCTCCTTTAATCAACCTTCTTATCCCCGAAGTTTCATCAATTCCCATTGCCATCTGGAAATCACCAGGTACCATGTTTTCATAGCCCTGCTTTTTTGATGTTATACATTTAAATATAACCGATAAAATTGCTCTTTGAAAATCGGATGATCGACGCGAAATAGCCAATCAATCCGTTGTGCTGTTTGTCCATTCCCATACGAGAACCTTGCGGTCCAGGATTTAAAAAATAGGTGTGCTTAAAACAATGGAGCATCAGCAATGAGAAAGAAGGTGATTATCCGAATAAACATCAAGTGGCCACTCAAACTTTTTGATGTCTTGCGACCATTTGGTTTACACACGATACCTACTCCACCGTCACACTCTTAGCCAGGTTTCTGGGCTGGTCCACATTGCTGCCGCGCATCACAGCGATGTGATAAGACAAGAGCTGAAGTGGAATCACAGACACCAGGGGCATCAGGGCCTCATGTGTGGCTGGTACTTCTATGGTGAAGTCCGCCATCTTGGGGATCAGCACATCTCCTTCTGTCACGATAGCGATCACCTTTCCTTTCCTTGATTTTACCTCCTGGATGTTGGACACTATTTTGTCATAGGAACTGTCTCTCGTCGCAATAAAAACCACAGGCATGTTTTCATCGATCAGCGCGATAGGACCATGCTTCATTTCTGCAGCTGGATAGCCTTCCGCATGGATGTAGGAGATTTCCTTGAGCTTCAGCGCGCCCTCCAGCGCCACAGGGAAATTGTAGCCCCGACCCAGGTACAGGAAGTTATGGACGTCTTTGAAAAGTGCCGAGATCTCTTTGATCTTGCCATCACTTTCCAGTGCCTTTGCCACCTTTTTAGGAATGCTTTCCAGCTCCACCAGCAGTTCACGGAATTTCACATCCGAAATCGTACCCTTCTGCTGTGCCACACTCAGGGCAATCATCGTGAGCACAGTGAGCTGTGCAGTGAAGGCCTTGGTAGAAGCCACACCTATCTCCGGTCCGGCATGCAGGTAGGCACCTTCATGGGTCGCCCGGGAGATGGAAGACCCCACTGTATTCACCACACCAAAGACAATAGCGCCTTTAGACTTGGCCAACTCAATGGCCGCCAGGGTATCAGCCGTTTCTCCCGACTGGGAAATAGCAATCACAATATCTCCTTCTCTGATCACCGGGTTGCGGTATCTGAACTCGGAAGCATACTCTACCTCTATCGGAATGCGACAGATGTCTTCAAAAAGGTACTCGGCTACCAGACCGGCATGCCATGAAGTACCGCAGGCGATAATGACAATACGTTGTGCATTCGTCAGCGCACCGCTGTAGTTTCTAATGCCGCCAAGCATCAGCCTGCCTTCTGTGGCATTGATCCTGCCACGCATGCAGTCGGCGACGGACCTGGGCTGCTCAAAGATTTCCTTGAGCATAAAGTGCTCATATCCGCCCTTCTCTATCGCTTCCAGCTTGAGATCCAGCGTATGAATGTAGGGTTTCTGAGGGATGTCTTTTGTATTCACAATCTCAAAACCAGCTCTCGTGATGACGGCTATTTCTTCATCATTGAGATAAACCACTTCATTGGTGAATTCTATGATGGGAGTGGCGTCGGAGGCCACATAGTACTCCCCTTTGCCCAGGCCAATGACCAGCGGGCTGCCCTTTCGGGCTGCAATGAGTTTGTCCGGATCGTCCTGAGACATAATGACGATGGCATACGCGCCCACCACTTTCGTAAGCGCCACACGTACCGCCTCTTCCAGGCTTACACCCAGTGTTTTTTGAATGTCTTCAATGAAGGTGATAAACACTTCCGTGTCTGTATCACTCTCAAAAGAATATCCCTCTTCCTCCAGCTCGGTTTTCAGAGCTCCATAATTCTCAATGATCCCATTGTGAATAATCGCCAGCCTGTGGTTGCTGGAGTAGTGGGGGTGAGCATTTCTGTCATTGGGCTCGCCATGAGTAGCCCATCTGGTATGGCCTATCCCCACGGTGCTGTCAAAGGAGTGACCGTTGGTCAGATTTTCCAGCTGCTTTACCTTGCCTTGCTTCTTGTAGATTTGTAGATTTCCATCCTCCATTAGTGCCACTCCGGCACTGTCATACCCCCTGTATTCCAAACGTTTCAGTCCATTGATCAGGATAGGGAAAGCTGGTTTATCTCCAAGGTAAGCTACGATTCCGCACATGGATGTTTTAGTCTTTTAACGTGGTGTAGAAAATGGTCAGTTTCATGCCTGACTTATTAAATGAGGTCTGACCCAGGCTGATCGTTTCCGGGCTGGTGATAACCAGGTGCTCTGTTAAAAACTCGTCGCTAAGGGTATAGTCATCTGCCAGTACCTGGGTAAACAGGGTCACGTTGGCGAGGTACTCGGAGTTATCTTTGTTGTAAGCCATCGTCAGGATGTTGGTGGAGTTGCCAGAAGAGGCATAATCAGCTTCTGTCAGGATCGCATTGTTAAAGCCATCTCCTCTGCTGACACCCGATCCATTGATCTTGCCATTACTTTTGATAAAGTAGTTCCGAATAAAAGGTACCGTTTCTATGTACGAGAATTCATCCTGAGGAACCACTTCCATGCTAATGGTGGCTCTGTTGATGATGAAGTCTTCGTGGCTTTTCACAAAATCTAAGTAGGGACTCAGGTCAAGTTTGGTATGGATCCCATTCACCATATCCAAATGAGTTCTGCCGGTGATGGCATTGCTTTCCTCATATTCGGAGACAATATCGCTAAACTTACCGGAGCTTCGGTCTCTGTCTATTTGTGAATAGTGTGCATCTGAAAAATCAAACGAAAAATGGTAGAGCTTTCCTGCAGCATTTTTCATGTTTACATAGATCCTGGTAGTATCATCCTTCAGGTCAAATGAAAACAGGCCCTTATTACCTGCACCTGGGATCAATGCCAGCGGTGGGTAGTGATACATCCCCAGTAGTAGAGAGTCCTGATTGACACCACCCAGGGTGGCTTTCTCCAGTCTTTTGTAAAGAAACTGTCCGAATGTGTCCGTGAGCGGGATCTGAATAATGGAATCCGTCAGCGGATTGTAGTCAAAGGTATAATCAGCGATGGTTTCAGGCCGATGATCCAGCTTTCGGTCAGCCAGATATACAGGCTGATTATACAGGGTGTCATTCACTTCATGTATAATGATCTGCTCACCTGCAAGTCCACGCTGCGCACGCTGTCCGGCCACCTTTATGGAGAGGATGGTGGATACATATTCCAGAGAATCTCCTCCAGGGAGCACACCCCCATAAATATTGTACTGGTTGTAAGAAACCACCGTGGCCTTGCCGGCAATGGAGTCTTCATACTGCCCGAAGATGCTGTGCGTAAACTGATCGGTCCGAAGACTGTCTATGTAAATGGTGGAAGCAGGAAGAACGAATTCCATTTTTTGAGTAACAATCGGATTGTCCTCAGATTCTAACTCCAATCCCAGCCTACTGGGGTCATCACAGGCAAAAAAAAACGGGACCAGCACAATGGCCAGTCCCGATGTAATCCAGTATGTTAGTTTATCCAACAAGTTCATTGTATAAGTTAAAGTAAGAATCTTCGAAATTTTCATCCTTCTCAATGGTATCAATTCTTTTGTCTGCCAAATCGTTCATCAGCTTCTTGAAACTTTCAGTGGTTTCCTGATTGGCTATGTTCACGGCATCTGCATATTCTACGCCCATTTTCACAAAACCTTCATAATCGGCTGTTTTGAGCGGTCCCAGCATGCTGTCGTCTATGTCGATCATCTTCACCTTCTCCAGCAGATCAGCCCCAAATTTATGACTGAAATTGTTATCATAGATAGTAAAGACCGTTTTAGATTCTTTAAAAATAGGATCGTTCTTGTAAGTGGTTTTTACGTAAAGTGGGATCAAACTTGTCATCCAGTCATTGCAATGAATAATGTCCGGTGACCAGCCCAGTTTTTTCACTGTCTCTAAAACGCCTTTGCAGAAAAATATTGCGCGCTCATCATTGTCTTCATAGAAATTATCCTCCTTGTCGAAGAAGACTGATTTTCTGTGAAAGTAATCTTCATTATCAATGAAGTAAACCTGTAACTTGGCATTTGGAATCGATGCTACCTTGATGATCAGAGGCTTTTCTTCATCGCCCACTGAGATGTTGATGCCAGAGAGCCTTACCACCTCATGAAGCCTGTTTTTCCGCTCATTGATTAATCCGAATCTTGGAACTAAAATCCTGATCTCCATACCCCGTTCCTGCATAGCCTGCGGAAGTCTTCTGACAAAATCAGCAACTTCTGTAGTTTTCAGGAAAGGATTAATTTCACTTGCCACATAAAGGATTCTTAAATTCGACATACGATGTGCTATTTTATTGAGGATTATCTAAAATGACCTCAAAATTACCATAAATTTGCCATATTATCAACGTTTTCAATAAGTTAGGCAACATTAATTCTTGGTTTGATGGAGGTCATTAAGCACCCCAATGACATTTTTAGATACACGGAAGATTTAAAATCCAACGGTAAAAAAATCGGTTTGGTTCCCACCATGGGGGCACTCCATCAGGGTCATTTCTCACTGGTTCGGCAGGCCAGAGCGTCCAATGATTTTTTGGTGGTCAGCATATTTGTCAACCCCCTTCAGTTTAACAATTCTCAGGATCTTACCAATTATCCCCGAACCCTCTCGGACGATCTGGGGCAGCTCGAAAAACTGGGTGTGGACCTGGTCTACACCCCGGAAGTGGAGCACATGTATCCCACTTCTCCTGAGGTGCAGGTAGATTTTGGCCGAATGGCCCATGTAATGGAAGGCGCCTTTCGCCCCGGACATTTTTCAGGAGTGGGAGTGGTCGTATCCAAGCTTTTTCACCATACCAATGCCCACCGTGCCTACTTCGGACTGAAGGACTTGCAGCAGTTTTTGCTCATCAGGAGAATGGTGGCGGATTTGTCTTTTCCTGTGGAGGTCATCGGCCTGCCCATTGTTCGGGAGCCATCCGGCCTGGCCATGTCTTCCCGAAACAAGCGACTCACTCCTGAGGGGTTGGAAATTGCCAGCAAACTTCATGAGGGTTTGGTGATGGGCAAGAGCCTTTGGGAGCAAGGGAGATCCCCAAATGAAACTAAAACGGCCATAAATGATTTCTATAAGGGACAAACGGGATTGGAAGCCGAATACGTAGAGCTCGTAGATCCCGATGACCTTTCGGAGATCACTGAAAACCATTCTCAGCCGGTGGCGTTATGTGTTGCTGGCTACGTAGAAGGCATAAGATTAATTGATAACCTATATTTGCGGCAAGATTGAAGCTGAGATGACAATAGAAGTATTAAAATCCAAGATACACAGGGTGAAAATCACCCAGGCTGAGCTCCATTATGTAGGCTCTATTACCATAGATGAAGACCTCATGGATGCCGCTGATCTGGTGGAGAACGAGAAGGTGCAAATCGTGAACATCAACAATGGAGAGCGATTGGAGACCTATGTGATAAAAGGGGAGCGTGGCAGCGGGCAAATTTGTCTGAACGGTCCCGCAGCCCGAAAAGCTCAGGTAGGGGACATTGTCATCATCATTTCATACTGCTCAGTGGAAAAGGAAAAAGCTAAAGCGCATACACCGGTCGTCATTTTCCCGGACGAAAAAAACAGACTCACAAGCTGAAAGCGCTGTTGAATGATTAAAAAAGCCACTTCGGTATTCAAATATACATTTTCATTGGGGCTGGCACTGGCGCTACTTTATCTGGCGTTCAGAAATGTGGATTTCTCCGAATTCATAGAGAAATCAAAGCAGGTCAATTACACCTGGGTGATCATCTCCATTCTGCTCTCTCTGGTGGCTTATTATGCCAGAGCTTATAGATGGAATATCCTCCTAAAACCTTTGGGATACCCCAATCTAAATGTCCATAAAACGAATCTGGCAGTGTTGGTGGGCTATCTCGCCAACCTGGCTTTTCCCAGACTGGGAGAAGTGACCCGCTGCGGAATGATGAAGCGGAGCGATGATGTACCTGTGTCCACCTCGCTGGGGACTGTGATTACAGAGCGGATCATCGATCTGCTCACTTTAATTGCATTGATTTTACTGACACTGGTGTTGGAGTACGATCGGCTGATCGAGTTCCTCACACATATTTTTTCCGGGCTTCAGGATGTAGAAGGATTGATGTGGAAAGCAGGGATGATTGTGGTGGTTGGTGGTGCTTCGGTATTGATTATTGGCTATGTACTGTACGTGAAGAATGAGAAAATCCGATTGTTCACCAATAATCTGATTCGTGGCATCCTTTCCCTGAGAGATGTGAAAAACCGTTGGGGGTTTGTGCTATCGACTATTGTGCTTTGGGTCACTTATTACTTCATGTCCTATATCATCGTGTTTTCCATTCCTGAAACAGCCCACCTATCCTGGGTGGCGGGGATCATGCTTTTGGTGACGGGGGGTATCGCGCTGGCAGTGCCGGTGCAAGGAGGCATTGGCACCTACCATGCCTTTGTTAGTGCCATGCTGGTATTGTATTCTGTAGAAAAGACTACCGGGGTGTTTCTGGCTACGCTGCTTCATACCTCGCAGATCGTGGCGACAGCCATCTTTGGGGGGATAGCCCTCCTGGCATCGTTTTTTATCAAAAAGGCAAATGAACCAGACAGCACGGAAGATCGTCAACAGAAGTGAGCTACCTGCCCTTGTGGAGCAGTGGCGTGAAGATCGGCAGCAGATAGTTTTCACCAATGGGTGTTTTGATCTGCTCCACCTGGGGCACATCGATGGCCTGGAGAAGGCTCGTCGCTTCGGGGATCGGCTGATTGTGGGCCTTAATTCGGACACCTCCGTGAAAAAAATCAAGGGACCGGACAGACCATTGAATAATGAAAATATCCGCTCCAGAATGCTGGCAGCATTGGAATTTGTGGATGCAGTGGTGATCTTTGATGAAGATACGCCGGCCTCCCTGATCGGCGAGGTGCTACCAGACGTTCTGGTGAAGGGCAGTGACTATCAGACAGGCAACATCGCAGGGTCAGATATCGTATTGAGAACAGGAGGTAGAGTGGAGCTGATTGAATTAACGAAAGGCTTTTCTACCACGAGCATAATTGAACAAATAAAGCGTACAAACGAATAGAAGAAGATGTTATTTATTATCATTATCGGATTTATGATTGCCAGCCTGGTGGTAAGTACCCGGCTGAAGAATAAGTTTAAGAAGTACTCCAAGATTCCGCTGTCCACGGGACTCACGGGTCGTGAAATCGCTGAGCTGATGCTGGCTGATCACGGGATTCACGATGTGAAAGTGATGTCTGTCCAGGGACAACTCACGGATCATTATAACCCGACCAACAAGACGGTAAACCTGAGCCCGGACGTTTACAACGGCAGGTCAGCTGCTGCTGCTGCCGTGGCTTCTCACGAGTGTGGACACGCAGTACAGCATGCCACAGCTTATAGCTTTTTGGAGTTCAGGTCGGCAATGGTGCCCATCCAAAACATCAGTGGTCAGATCATCAATGTGGTCTTCATGATGATGTTCTTTGGTGCATTCCTTTTGCCATCCATCATTCCGTTCAATCTGGCCATTCTGGTGATTATAGCCTGTTATGGGGTGTTTACCCTTTTCGCCTTCATCACCCTGCCAGTGGAATTTGATGCGAGCAAGCGTGCCCTGGCCTGGATTCAGGATCGGAACATCGTGAATACTGGTGAGCACAAAATGGCCAAAGACGCACTGGATACAGCTGCAAAAACCTACGTGATCGCGGCACTTTCAGCACTGGCCACTTTGCTCTACTGGGTAATGATCTACTTAGGTGGCAGTAGAGATTAACTGACTACAGAATAAAATTTGCAAAAAAGCCTCTTTTACAGAGGCTTTTTTTGATTCCAAATGTTATGCATGCATAACAAAATTTCTTATTTTTGTCGAACCTATAGAACAACATTAACCTCAAATACTTAAAAAACAACAGACCATGAATTTTAACCTAACTGAAGAGCAGCTAGCAGTTCGGGCGGCTGCCAGAGATTTTGCAGAGAAAGAACTTTTGCCAGGCGTCATAGAGCGGGACAATGCCCAGCAGTTTCCGGCAGAGCAGATCAAGATGATGGGTGAGTTGGGATTCATGGGGATGATGGTGGACCCAAAGTATGGTGGCGGCGGTATGGACACCGTGTCCTATGTGCTGGCCATGGAGGAGATCTCCAAGGTGGATGCTTCGGCATCCGTGGTGATGTCAGTGAACAACAGCCTGGTGTGCTGGGGGCTGGAGCATTTTGGGTCAGAGGAGCAAAAACAGAAGTACCTGCCCAAGCTGGCCAGCGGACAGCAGATCGGAGCATTT
The DNA here is from genome assembly GCF_902506655.1 of Marinoscillum sp. 108. NCBI lineage: Bacteria > Pseudomonadati > Bacteroidota > Cytophagia > Cytophagales > Reichenbachiellaceae > Marinoscillum > Marinoscillum sp. 108. Next base: position 3,512,411 of record NZ_LR734808.1, read on the forward strand.
TGTCTATCGGAACCAGAGGCCGGATCAGATGCCACTTCGCAGCGAACGACCGCTGAAGATAAGGGAGATCACTACCTGCTGAATGGGACTAAAAACTGGATTACCAATGGCAATTCGGCTTCCGTCTACCTGGTGATGGCCCAGACTGATCCTGAGAAGAAGCACAAAGGGATCAATTGCCTGATTGTGGAGCGGGATTATGAAGGCTTTGTGGTGGGCAAAAAAGAAGATAAACTGGGCATCAGGGGCTCAGATACGCACTCACTCATGTTTACAGATGTGAAGGTGCCAAAGGAAAATAGGATTGGTGAGGATGGCTTTGGCTTTACCCTGGCCATGAAGTCACTCAATGGAGGCCGGATAGGGATTGCCTCTCAGGCCCTGGGCATAGCAGCGGGCTCTCTGGAGCGATCCATTGCCTATGCCAAGGAGCGAAAGGCTTTTGGTAAAGAGATCGCACAGCACCAGGCCATCCAGTTCAAAATAGCCGACATGGCCACAAAAGTAGAGGCAGCTCGTCTGCTCTGCCTGAAAGCTGCCATGCTGAAAGACCGAAAAGAAGACTATTCTCAGGCCAGTGCCATGGCCAAGTTATATGCCTCTCAGGTAGCCATGGAGAATGCTGTGGAAGCGGTGCAAATACACGGTGGGTATGGCTTTGTGAAGGAGTATCATGTGGAGCGTTTCATGCGGGATGCCAAAATCACGCAGATCTATGAAGGCACCTCAGAAATTCAAAAAATTGTCATTTCCAGAAATGTATTGAAATAATATAATTTGATTCCCGGTGGTTCCTCACCGGGAATTTGGCTTATTCCAATTTTTAATATTAGATTTATACAATTATTTGAGATAATAAACGTCTATTATCCGCATTTAATTATATTATAAAGATTGGTGGAAGACTACAATAAGATTATAGAATCACTGGGGGTTCGCTTTATTAAAGCTAAGAATATTAATATTTTGAAGCCAGTGACCATTGAGAATAACTATGACATAGAGAACTCATTGGTATTGGTAAACACCGGTCATCTTAGATTTGGGAAGGAAAAAGAGGTTTGCGGAGAGGGCGAAGTATTTTTTGTGCCGGGAGGCCGGCAGGTGACTGTTTCTTATGGCATCAATAACCCCATTAGCCTTTCAAAAGACGATTTTCTGAACAATAAGGAGCTTTATTTCCAAAGTTATATAGAGAAAGCGGAGGCAGCTGACAGTTATAGCTACGTGTCATTTGAGGCCAAAGCATTTGATTCGGTGAACTTCTTTGCCTCTCTGGATATACCCCCCTTCAAAATTGTAGACTCAGGCAAGATCAGGTCGCTCATCAAAGGGATCAACGCCGAGGTAACCTCCAACTCACCCGGCAAAGGCCGGATAGTGAAGGTGATGACCGAGCAGTTGGTAGTGGAGCTGATTCGCTACATTCTGAAGCAGGGACTCTTCGTGGAGCAGTTTGCCACCAACAGTACTTACTTCAAGGATCCACGCCTCATCGATATTTTTACCTTCATCAAAGAAAACCTGGGAGAGGATCTTTCCAATAAGGTGCTGGCCAATGTGGCCAATGTGTCTGAAGATTATGTAGGTCAGTATTTTAAAATGCTAACTGGCATCAATCCACAGGACTACATAGAGTACCAACGCATGGAGGAGGCCGTCAACTTGCTACGCACTTCTAAAATGAGTATCAGGGAGATCGGTAAAGAAGTGGGTTATAAAGACACTGCCTATTTTTGTCGCCGCTTCAAAATGATGTTTGGCATACCTGCCGGTAAGATGAGAAGAAGAGAATCTCTGATTAACGTTTAGAATTTTTTTTCACTTCGGTTTGACCTCCCATTTTTTTAGAGAGTATCATCGCCAGTTGGGTGCCTACAAATTGTATGGCAGCCAGAGTGACTTTTTCCATCAACAGCTTTTTCACACTAAACCCTTGGTCTACCTTGATCTGTTGAGGTTTGGCCACAGCTTTTTTGGCTGGTGTCGGCGGGTCAGCTAGTTTTTCCTCTTTAGTAAGGGCCCTGAACAGGGTGTATCCGGCAAGTACTACGCCACCGGAGATTAAGGAGATGATCACTACCTTCTTCACCTGTGATTCAAAGTTTTCGGAAGCTTCCTCCAACTCATCCTTTAGCCGTGATTCTTTGGCTTCCAGCGATGATTTCTTCTTCATCCAGATTCCGGATCGTTTATTCTTCATTTTGTTCGGCGATGGTTTCACTCAAATTGACAAACAGGGCCTCCAGCCATTTCTGAATTTTGTTGGATCTGAGCAGGAAGAAAATGATCAGTAACATGACCAGGTAAAAACCTGCCACGATCAGATAGCCAAGGTGTGGGCTGTCCAGAATCATATTGAGATAGGCACTGAGGGCCATGGAAAGAAAGATCAGCAGGAATAGTCCGATGATAGCTATGGTAAGAAAGGCCACAAAATGTGCTAACAGCTTGGCCACCTGAGCGATGATTTCCAGCTTCAGCTTTTCTCCCTTGAGCCGGATATACTCAGACAATTTATCCACCAGCTTATTGATTACAGACATGTCGTAGGTGATTTTGGATGCGTAAGACAAATATATAATATCGCTTTACACCTAAATGTTTAAAGAACTATTTATTTGATGTAAGTTCTATAGAAGGCACCTTGTGCTCGTAAGCCGCCATGTTTCTGCTTTTACTAAAATAAATGAGGGTAAACGGAAGCAGGAAAAAGACAACCAGAATATACGCGAATGCGGTCACCTTATATTTGAGGGAGATAGCACCCAGCTTGTCCGACAAATAGAGCGGGATCCTGCTGAAAAGTGGAATAGTCAGAAAAATCAGCACCCCGATACTGTTGAACAGAAAATGAGCGATGGCTAAGCTGATGGCTGCTTCACTTTTAAACAGGGCGGCTAGCAGGGCGGTGATGGTGGTGCCCAGGTTGGCTCCCATGATGAACTGAAAGGCTCGCTTCAGCTTCACTTTGCCGGTAGCAGCCAGTGGCACAATGAGCGAAGTAGTGAGTGAGCTGCTTTGTATCACGGAGGTGAGCAGAAATCCCCACCCAAACGATTTGAAAGTATTTTGAAAGGCAATAGACTCAAACTTACTTTGGGCATTGCCAATGAGCTTATCGTAAAGGATATTCGAAATTTTCTTGACGATATAAAACAGCAGTACTACGGACGCAATCAACAGTACAAAGGGGCCAAACCAATTGATCAAGAGATTGCCTCCAATGTCGAGCCAGTGATAAATGGATAATTTACTCGGGAGCGTGTCCACCGCCGTGGGGGTGTGAACCATAGAGGCAATGCCTGTGCTGAGCCTGCTTAGAAGCCCATAGCGGAGCTCCAGCGGAAAGAGGAGGACACAGGTGAGCACATTGAATATATCGTGTACTGTACCCGCCGAAACCGCCTTTCTGAATTCGGCAGTCTTGGTCATATAGCTCATGGAGACGATGGTGCTGGTGAGTGTGGTGCCTATGTTGGCGCCCATTACCACGGGTATGGCATTCTCCAGGGACACGGAGCCTGCTGCCACTGCTGCCACTGCCATGGATGTGGTGGTGGAGCTGCTTTGCAGGATAGCCGTACCCAGCAGGCCTATGAACAAGCCAATGGCAGGATTGGCAAAGGCCATATCGAAGAACTCCGAAAAACCGTTTCCAATCACCTGGAAGCTAAGCCCCAGCAGGTGAATGGAAACGAAAAATCCGAAAATGGCCAGTAATATACTGGTGATCCCCTTGATTGATTGGGAGGTCTTCATGTCCTGAGGACGATATGGTGTGCTTTTCGAAAGATTGTAGAACTTAGTTGACAAATTCTTCCTGCCTTTTTAAGCTGCGTTCAGACTCTCCTGTAATGGCCTCAGATACGTTGATGACGTGATCACCCACTTTCTCCATTGACTGGAAGAGGTCTTTGTATAAGGCACCCACCTGGATGTCATACTTTTTACTCTCCATTTGATGGATATGCTCTTTTCTGAGCTTATTTCTAAAACTATCGATAGCAAGTTCCAGCTCCAGGGCTTTGTCAAGTGTGACGTGTGAGTAGTTACTGCTGAGGTTGGCAACCATATTGTGTATCGCCTCATCCACCAGGGCAAACATTTCAAAGAGATTGGCTTTCTGCTTTTTAGTAAAACCAACTTTGTCATTTTGCTTGTTTTCGAAATCCTTAGACATCTGGAAGAACACATCACCAATTCTTTCCATGTCGTTGATGATACTCAGGAGGCTCACCACTCTGGTAGAGGTGGCAGAACTCAGACTTCCGTCAGATACACGGGCCAGGTATTTTGAAATCTCTTCTTCCAACTGGTCGGTGATTTCTTCGAATTTTCTCATCTTTTTGATGAGCTTTTTCTGCTTTTTCTCTTTTGGCTCAGAGAGCAAATCCTTCGCGGTATTCGACATTTTCACAATGACTTTACCGAAGGCTACGGTCTCTTTTTGTGCTTCTTCCAGTGAAAGCTCCGCCGTATTGAGCAGCCCTGTGCCGATGTACTCCAATCGGAATTCGTCTGCATCATCTCCTTTTGGCTTAATCACCCGGGTACAGATTTTTGCAATGCTCTTCACAAATCCCAACAGGAAAATAGTATTTAATACGTTGAAACAGGTATGGAAAAGTGAGAGTGCGATAGGCACTGACTCTGGATTGGTCTCTGGAGAAAGACCGGTCTGATAAAGCATGTAGCTGGATATGAGTCCCAAAAATGGTCCCATCACGAGGATGATCCAGGTAACTCCGAAGACGTTGAAAATAAAATGAGCAAATGCGGCTCGCTTGGCGTGTACATTTCCTACAATGGCTGCCAGGTTAGCGGTGATGGTTGTCCCGATGTTTTCACCTAATACCATGGCTGCTGCAAGTTCCAGCGGAATCCAGCCATTGTTGGCCATCACCAGGGTGAGTGCCATGGCAGCACTGGAAGACTGAACGATGACCGTCAGTAGCGTACCTATTCCTACAAATAAAATGATAGAGAGAAATCCCAGGTCAGAATACTGACTGAGAAAAGCCAGAATTTCCGGGTTTGATTTCAAATCCGGAACAGCATCTTTGAGATAGGCCAGTCCCAGGAAGAGCAGCGAAAAACCAATGAAAACTTCGCCCCACGATTTGATTCGGTCTTTGCTGAAAAAGAGCAATGGGAAGGCCAAACCTATAATCACCAGGGCGTAGGCTGAGATTTTCACCTTGAAACCCACAATGGAAATGAGCCAGGCAGTAACGGTGGTTCCGATATTGGCGCCCATGATCACACCGATAGACTCTACCAGTGAAAGTAACCCGGCGTTTACAAAGCTGACCACCAGCACTGTGGTGGCAGAGGAGGATTGCACCAATCCGGTGATGAGAAAGCCAGTGAGGACGCCTTTGAAGCGATTGGACGTCATCGAGTTCAAAATTTGACGCATTTTGGAGCCAGCCACTCTTTGGATGGCTTCACTCATGATCTTCATGCCGTAGATAAAAAAGGCAAGGGAACCCAAGAGGTTCAGTCCATCCATTAATCCAAATTCCATAGTTTTTGTGTTTGGGGTAAAAAACATTGCAAAAGTACAACTCCTATGTTAACCAAATATTAACTTATCGGGATGTTCTTGGTAAGTTTGATTTAACGATTTTTTAATATTGCCAATTATTTTTGACCTGATTTGAAAGAGAAGTATAGTATGCGCGGTGTTTTTACGATTGTATTTTTTTTAGTTTGTTTGTTTTATTCGGAGTATGTACAGGCTCAGATCCCTATTGATGCCAGTTGGGGTAAGGGTATTAGGGTAGAGGCTAAGGATTCTTCTTTTTCTTTAAAACTGGGCTTAAGATTCCAAACCCTCTATGAGGGAGAAAAGTATCTGGAAAGCGGGAATTGGAATGAGCAGTTGCTGATCCGTAGATACAGACTGAAGTTTGATGGTTATGCCTTCAAACCCAATATCAAATACAAAATGGAGTTAGGGATTTCCAATCGCGATACTCGTTCGGGTGGTGTAGATGAAATAGGGCACACGGCTAATATCGTCCTTGATGCAGTGGTAAAGTGGGAGTTTACGCCTGGTGTTGAGTTATGGGTAGGCCAAACCAAACTACCAGGAAACAGAGAGCGTGTGGTATCTTCTCAAAATATGCAGTTTGTGGATCGGAGTTTGGTCAACTCAAGGTTCAACCTGGACCGGGATATAGGGTTGCAGCTGCGTGCGGTTCAGGGTTCCGGTGTGGTATTCAGGGAGGCGTTCGCCATATCAATGGGTGAGGGTAGAGGTGTAGTCGTGGATAACCCGGACAACGGTCGTCAGTATACTACTCGTCTGGAGGTTTTGCCCATGGGCTTGTTCAAGTCAAAAGGTGATTACGTAGGCGCGGATATAGAAAGACAGCCAAGCCCAAAGCTGGCGATTGGAGTGACCTATGATTACAACAAAAATACACCAAGGTCACGAGGTAACCTGGGCTCATTTTTGATGGATACTGACAATAATTTTATCTATTCAGACCTCTCTACATGGTTGGTAGATGCGGTATTCAAGTACCAGGGTTTGTCATGGAACGCAGAATATGCTCATCGATCTTCCTCGGATGAGGTGGCCGGATTTGGTTATGGAAAGGGTTTCGTGACGGCTTTAGGGTATGTATTTAAATCCAATTATGAGATTGCCGGAAGATATACCACAGTGGAACCAATAGGTGTCAATTCTTCCATTGGCGCGGCTGAAGAGTATACTTTGGGATTTTCTAAATACATCGTCGGACACTCCCTAAAGATCCAAAGTGACGTTTCTTACATGGATACCACCAATGATTATATTCGCTTTAGGGTTCAAATGGAGCTGGCACTTTAGCGTATCCCGGACTCAGGCATTCAGCTCAGCGATAGTGAGCCAGGCAAACAGGCCCATGCCTGTTTTGAGCGCAGATTCATCAATATCGAACGTGGGGGTATGTACACCTGAGGTGATCCCTTTGGCTTCATTGCGGGTACCCAGCCGGTAAAAGCAGGCATCTACATGGTGTGAGTAAAAAGCAAAGTCTTCTCCTGCCAGCCAGAGATCAATCTCTTCCACGTTTTCATCCCCCATATAAGCTTTAGCAGCCTCTATGTTGGCCTGAGTATACTCAGGGTGATTCTTGAGGTGTGGATAGCCCTTCATGACCTGAAAGTCACATTGGGCACCCATAGATTCTGCGATGCCTTCAGCCATTTTTTTCATTCGCACATGCGCCTCAGCTCTCCATTCCTCATCATAAGTGCGGAAAGTTCCTTCCACCTTTACTTCGTTTGGGATCACATTGGTAGCGCCCAGTGCTTCCACCCTCCCGAAGGAAAGGACACTTGGGATTTTTGGGCTACAGTTTCTGCTGATGATCTGCTGTAGCGCCACAATGATGTGACTGGTGATGAGTACCGGGTCTACGGTGTTTTCCGGCATGGCTGCATGCCCGCCTTTTCCAGTTACGGTGAAGTAGATCTCGTCAGCACTGGCCATGTACATGCCTTTTCTGAAACCTACTTTACCGGCAGGAATGAGCGGCATTACATGCTGTCCAAGTATTCTGTCGGGCTTTGGGTTTTCCAGGATTCCCTCTTTGATCAGGACAGAGGCTCCCCCGGGCAGTTTTTCTTCTCCGGGTTGGAAGATTACCTTGACCGTACCACTGTAGTGGTCCTTCAGTTCCTTCAGGATGCGAACAGCTCCCAACAAGGAGGAAGTGTGAACATCATGTCCACAGGCATGCATGACTCCTTCATTTTGAGATTTGTAAGACACTTCATTGGCCTCTATGATAGGCAGGGCGTCTATGTCCGCCCTCATCGCTACCACTTTTCCATTGTCTTCACGCCCTTTCAGCATGAAGGTGATACCGGTTTCGGCTTTGCGTTCAAAGTCCGTAATACCCATTTTCCTTAATTCTGCCTCTATAAAGTCAGCAGTCTCAAACTCCTGAAAAGAGAGCTCGGGATGACTGTGAAGGTGATGCCGAATGGCCTGGATGTCAGAAAAGTACGCTTCGGAAAGGGATTTGATTTTGGCAATGGTCTCAGTCATAGTCTACACGGATTCTTTCTGGGATGAGCAATGCAAGGGGAAATTCGACTTTGAGTCTTTCGAAGACTTCATGGGCTTCCAGCCTGTTGATGTATTGACCGGCCTTTACCTTGTAACTGGGCTGGTAGTACTGTATTTGCGGGTCCAATTGCGGATCGATGGACATGGCCTTGTTCATGGCCTCTGTAGCCGCCTCCCGGTCGTTTCCAGTATATATCTGGATGGTGTACCCATCCACGTAGCGCTGAGCGCGATTATTGTTGATAATGATTTGATTCACACTGTCCAGCTCGGTTTTCAGATGCCCGGTAGGCAAGGTATTGTTGAGCTTGGGTGTTTCCGGTTCGGGTACTTCAGCTATTTCTTCACTGAGCGAAGGGCGCAGATAGGCCAGATCTTCTTTGTACACTTCCTCTGACGATGAGGGAACAGAGGAAGTTTTACACCCGACGAGGCCTATCAACAACAGACCGATTACGACTCGATGAGTATGCATTTGTTGTTTTTTAGATCTTCTTCTACTGTTTTGTATTTGACGTCCTTTTTTACCGAGCCATCTCCATATTGTACAGTGACCCGGTCATTTCGTCCCGCTATTTTCACGGATTTGGCCGGTTCCACCTTCTCTGCTGGTGGTCGGTTGGCCTGTCCTCTGTTGAGCAGCGATCCGCTTTCTTCTTTGGACTCCTTGTAGTTGCGGGTGGCACGCTGATCTCTCGCTTCCTGCACCTGATTAGGGTCTTGAATCGGAATCTGCGCCTTCATCAGGAAGGAAGTACACTCTTCATTTACTTTTCCAAGAAACGATTTGAAAAGCTCGAAGCCTTCAAACTTGTAAATGATCAATGGGTCTTTCTGCTCGTAGACGGCATTTTGAACCGACTGTTTCAGATCGTCCATTTCTCTCAGGTGCTCCTTCCAGGTCTGATCAATGATGGCCAGGGTAATCATTTTTTCCATGGCCCGGATCATCTCCACGCCTTCGGTCTCCACAGATTTTTCCAGATGCGCAGTGACACCTATCTGTTTTTTTCCGTCGGAGAAAGGCACGAGAATGTTCTGAACGGTAGCTCCCTTTTCCTTGTGGATCTGCTTCAGCAGTGGGAAGGCCCTCGAGGCAGTGAAAGCATTTTTATTCTTGTAGTGCTCTTTGGCTGCTGTGTAAAGTTTATCGGTCAGCTCATGCTCCATGTACTTGGTGAGCTCTTCCTGTGTGATGTGAAAGTCCAGTCCCAATACACTGATGGCATTGAGTTTTAATCCATCCAGGTTGTTGTCGGCTTTAGCATTGAGTGCGATATCCTCACAGGTATCGAAGAGCATGTTGTTGATATCGAGCTCCAGTCGCTCACCATAGAGTGCATTTTTTCTGCGCTTATAAATGACCTCACGCTGAGAGTTCATTACATCATCATATTCCAGCAGTCGCTTTCTGGTGGCAAAGTTGTTTTCCTCCACCTTTTTTTGCGCCCGCTCGATGGACTTGGTGATCATGCTGTGCTGAATCACTTCGCCTTCCTGCAAGCCTAACCGGTCCATGATTTTAGCCACTCTGTCACTCATAAATAAACGCATGAGGTTGTCTTCCAGACTGACGTAAAACTGGGAAGATCCGGGATCACCCTGTCGGCCAGCTCTACCACGCAATTGCCTGTCCACACGGCGAGACTCATGTCTCTCTGTACCGATAATGGCCAGTCCACCTGCAGCTTTGGCTTCCGGGGTAAGCTTAATGTCCGTACCTCTACCGGCCATGTTGGTAGCAATGGTTACCGTTCCGGGCTTTCCTGCTTCCGCCACAATGTCTGCCTCGCGTGCGTGCTGCTTGGCGTTAAGTACCTGATGATCAATGTTTTTGATCTTGAGCATCCGGCTGAGTACTTCGGAAATTTCCACGGATGTGGTACCTACCAGTATCGGTCGGCCCATTCCTCTCAGCTCCACTATTTCGTCTACCACGGCATTGAACTTCTCACGGATAGACTTATAAACCTTATCATTCCGGTCATCGCGGACAATCGGTCTGTTGGTAGGGATCACAATTACGTCCAGCTTGTAGATGTCCCAAAGCTCTCCGGCCTCAGTTTCCGCTGTACCGGTCATACCAGCCAGCTTGTGGTACATCCTGAAGTAATTTTGCAGAGTAATGGTGGCGTAGGTCTGGGTGGCGTCTTCCACCTTCACGTTTTCCTTGGCCTCTATGGCCATGTGGAGCCCGTCAGAATACCGGCGGCCATCCATTACACGACCAGTCTGCTCATCCACGATCTTCACCTTGCCATCAACCACGATGTATTCGGTATCTTTTTCGTATAGACAGTAAGCCCTCAGAAGCTGATTGATACTGTGTATACGCTGTGCTTTGATGCTGTAGTCCTGTATGACCACCTCTTTGCGCTTCAGCTTTTCGCTCTCATCCAGCTCGGTATCATTTTCCAGCTTGGCTACTTCATCTCCAATGTCCGGTAGAATGAAGAAAGTAGGGTCCTCACCTGATCCGGTGATCAGGTCGATTCCGTTTTCAGTAAGGTCTATGCTATTGTGCTTCTCATCAATGGTGAAGTACAAAGGCTCATCCGCCTCGGGCATCATTTTCTGATTGTCCTGAAGGTAGAAGTTTTCTGTTTTCTGAAGAATGGCCCTGATACCGGTTTCGCTGAGGAATTTGATCAACGGCTTGTACTTGGGCAATCCTCTGTAGGCTCTGAAAAGTGGCAATCCACCTTCCGATTCTTTGCCTTCTTTGATGAGTTTTTTGGCCTGATTGAAATACTCAGATACCAGTTTCTTTTGAGCTTCTACGAGCTTATTGATCCGCGGCTTTAGTTCATAGAACTCGTGTTCGTCTCCTTTAGGGATGGGACCCGAAATGATCAATGGGGTTCTTGCCTCATCGATCAGGACAGAATCCACTTCATCCACCATGGCAAAATGATGCTTACCCTGCACCAGCTCCTCGGGGCTGCGGGCCATGTTGTCACGGAGATAGTCAAAGCCAAATTCGTTATTTGTACCGTAGATGATGTCTGCCTGGTAGGCCTGTCTACGCTCAGGAGAGTTAGGCTGATGTCTGTCGATGCAGTCAATTTTCAAGCCATGAAACTGGAAAAGTGGCGCATTCCACTCCGCATCTCGCTTGGCCAGGTAGTCATTCACGGTTACCACATGCACTCCACGACCTGCCAGGGCGTTGAGGTAGGCGGGAAGGGTAGCCACAAGGGTCTTGCCCTCACCAGTGGCCATTTCGGCTACTTTGCCCTGATGCAATACAATACCACCAATCAGCTGCACATTGTAGTGAATCATGTTCCACTCCACGTCTGTGCCTGCGGCTTTCCATTTATTGGCCCAGATGGCTTTGTCTCCATCTATCTTGATGTGCTCTTTATTGGCCGCCAGTTCTTTATCCATCATGGTGGCGGTCACCACCAGTTGTTTGTTCTCTGTCAGCCTCCGAGCGGTCTCTTTCACCACCCCAAAGGCTTGTGGAAGGATTTCCAAAAGGATGTCTTCTAATTCTTCATCCCTTTTGGATTCCAGGTTGTCGATCTGCTCGAAGATTTGTTCTTTTTCCAGTATGTCCAACTGAGGATCAGACTCTACTTTATCGTGTAATGACTTGAGTTCGTCATCCACGTGCTTTAGTTTTTCAGCGATAATGCTCTTCAGCTCGGCTGTTCTGCCTCTGAGTGCATCATCGGAAATATCCCTGAGTTGCTCGAATTCCTTGTTGATTTTCTCAACGTATGGAGTCACAGCTTTTATGTCCTTATCGGCTTTGGTTCCAAAAACCTTCGTTAATCCCTTAGTGACTAAATCTAACATGTATGTATATTCTTAATATTGGGTCTAAAGTTAAGCGGAATTCAATCAAATAGGCACTTCCACGATGCCTTCAAATACTTTTTTGGCGGGTCCGGCAAGATAAATATCCTGAAAGGATTTGGCTTCCGTTTTTGTGAATGAAACGGTAAGGCTTCCACCTTTTGTTTCAATTTTCACAGGACTTTGGTAATCGATCATTCCGGCCACCAGCGCACAGGCAGTGACGCCAGTGCCACACGACAAGGTTTCATTTTCCACACCCCGCTCATAAGTGCGTACCCTGATACCCTCTGGGGTGGTTTCCACGAAATTGACATTGGTGCCAGCAGGCTCATAGTGTTTGCTGTATCGTATTTCCCGTCCCGGCTGGATGATATCCATTTGATCCAGGTCTGTAACCAACCGAACATGGTGTGGAGATCCTGTATTGATGAACCAGTCACTATCCTGTTTAGCTGCCTGACCTACGTCATGCAGGTGAAAATGAACGATTTCTCCTTCGATGAAAGCATCATGAACACCATCAGTAGTCTCAAAGACGGTTTGGTTCCCAATGATGCCCAGGGTTTTGGCAAAGGCAATGGCACACCTGCTGCCATTGCCGCAGAGGCTTTTGCTGCCATCCGGGTTGAAATAAATCATCCGAAAGTCGTGCTCGGGATGGTTTTGGATGAGAATAACGCCATCAGCACCCACGCCCATTCTCCTGTCGCAAAGAAAGGAGATCAAAGCGGTGTTCTCTGCCGGGAAGGTTTCATTGCGATCGTCGATCATCACGAAATCGTTGCCGGTGCCTTGGTATTTATGAAATGAAATCTTCATAGTCAGGAATGATAGACAAAAACCATACGCTTACCTGATAGCGGGGCAAATTAAATCAATATTCTGCCAAATCGTCAGTGGTGCGAAGCAGAAAACCGACAGGTGTAAAAACAAAAAGCCAACTTTACGAGTAAAGTTGGCTTCATGAATATTTTGAATGAGAAATTAAAGTTTCTCTTTGATTCTTGCAGCTTTTCCTTTTCTGCCTCTCAGGTAGAACAAACGAGCTCTTCTTACTTTTCCTTTTCTTACCAATTCGATCTTGTCAATATTGGGAGAAAGGATAGGGAAAATTCTCTCCACACCGATACCGCTTGAAATTTTTCTAACGGTGAAAGTTTCACCTGTAGATCCTACATTTCTGATCTGAAGTACAGTACCCTGAAACTGCTGGATACGCTCTTTGTTACCTTCCTTGATCTTGTAGTGTACGTTTACTGTATCTCCAGCACTGAAAGCAGGATGATTTGCTTTAGCTGCTTTATTTTCTTCTTCTACGAATTTAATTAAATCGCTCATGTCTTTACGCTATCGAGTGTTTCTCAAAAAGGAGTGCAAATATAGATAAATAATTGATAATTGGTAAAGGTGATTGAATAATTTATTGGTACCCAATCTGCATAAGCTATTTTAAATCAGCTGATTGCTCAGACAATACTGTACAGCCTGTGAGCTGTTGCTCACATTGAGTTTTTTCAGGATGTTTTTCCGGTGTGTTTTGACCGTGTGGTCGGAGATAAAGAGCTTTTCGGCAATCTCAATGCTGGTAAGACCCTGTGACATGAGCCGGATGACGTCAATCTCCCGTTCGCTGAGTTTGTATTGGGTCACTTCTTCTTCCTGCGAGTTGAAGGTGCCGATGCGGTCGTAATATTGTCGGCCGCCCATGACCCGCAGCACCGCATCGATCAGCTCCTTGCCGGTATTGTTCTTGAGGAGGCACCCATCGATCCCGATTTTCACAATCTCTTCCACAAAAGAGCGCTGGGCATACATGGTCAGGATGATGATTTTGACTTTCGGAAATTCCTTTTTTAAATGCCGGGCGCAGGTGATGCCATCCATCACGGGCATGTTGATGTCCAGTATGACAATGTCCACCTCGTTGTTTTTGATGAACCGAAGGACTTCTTCACCATTTTGCACGCATCCGACTACTGAAATCTCTTCATCGGCACTCAGCACCTCTTTCAGGCCTTCCATGACTATGGCGTGATCATCTGCCAGGAGTATTTTGATGTTTCTCATAATGGTATATCTATGATGGTGGTGGTTCCTTTATTCTTATTGCTGTCTATGGTCATGTGGCCACCTATTCGTTCCACACGTGATTCCAGGTTTCTCAGTCCCATGCCCTTTTGTGGTGGGGTCTTATCCAGGTCAAAACCTACGCCATTATCCTGAAAGATCAAATTGAGGTTGTCCTCAATCTGGTTGAGGTCAATATTGATCCGTGTGGCCTGGGCATGTTTAAGGGTGTTGTTGATCAGCTCCTGCAAAATGCGATAGACGTTTTTGCTTACCTCTGCATCGAGCGTATTGCCGATCTGAATGTGGCTCGCCACGGTGATGGTTTGAGATTCATTGATGGCATCCACCAGCTCCTGAGCGGCCTTGGCCAGTCCAAAGTGCTTGAGCACGCCTGAGTCGAGGCTGTGGGAGATCTTGCGGGTGGACTCGTTGGCGATTTGTGCCACTTCACTGATTTTCTGGGCCAGTTTTCGTTGAGACTCAGGGTCTGTTTTTTTCTGAAGCGTATCTGCAAACATATTCAGAGTGACCAGGATGCTGCCGAGGTTGTCGTGCAGTTCTTCGGCTATGTGTTTATAGGCTTTCTCCTGGCCTGCCAGCATGGCATAGGCGGAGCGGAGTTCCTGTTTTTTCAGGAGGTCTTCGATTTTTTGGTATTCCAGCTTCCGCTTGATTAGCTTCCGCTGATAGAGGTAGATGAAAATGGCAATGGCTGCTGTGAGGAGTAGCATGCCGCTGGTGCCCAATACCAATACCATTTCTGTGTCTAGACTGCCGCTCTGACTTTCCATAAACCGATTGCAAATAAGAGATTTTTGAGAATGTTGGCGATGTTGTGAAAGGCCCATGTCAATGGGCCTGAAAGAATTTGTTTACTGAGAACATCTGTGAACAGGCTGCCTGAAAAGTAGACTAAAATCCCGATTGAGAACCAAAATAAAGGGTTAGTGTCGATGAAAAGGTCTTCTCCTTTTTTGAAGATTTCTATTAGAATTAACACAGAGAAAAGAATTGAAAAAAGGTTAAATATTGGTATGATTTCATGCTGATATTGATCAACTCCAACGAGGGCAGCGTAACCAATGAAACAAACGAATAGTGAAGAAAACACCCCTATCACGATCCATTTCTTTCCAAGCGTCAGATAGAAGAACGTACCAGTCAAAAGAATTTCACAGAGATAGTATATGTTAATAATCAAGTAATTACTTACTCCACTTTTGACTAAAATCAACGAGGTGAAATCTGAAATAAAGGAGACGCAAATCAGAATTAATACGACCTTAAATGATGGATTAAGGTTGTACTTCCTATTGAGAATCCTGACAATAAGAGGTACAACCGGTGAAAAGATGGAGCTATATATCAAAAGTTTAATCAATTTTATGGGCATTCATCTGGACAAGGTAGAGAGTTGTTTAGCACGCCAGGGTAATCCGGAGTAAAGGCGAGACTATCAACAACGTCACCCAAGTTGAAAAAATTTGATCCATCCGAAACAACGGGCACCATCATTACATCGAAGTGCTTGAATCTCCTGTACGGGGCAGTGACCGACTTTCTATGTGTCTTTACTAAATAGATTCTCACTGCCTCGATCGTATCCTTTTTATAGAGAGCATTCACATCACGTATGTTTTTTATAAACTTATCCAAGGTATCCAACCCGAACACAAATCCATAAGGCTGATTTAGGACATTGCCAATAGCTCTTCCTCGCTCTAATTTTAGTTTGGCGCTGTCCACGGTTATAAAGCCACCTGCGTTCTTGTATAGATTACCTGAGAATTCTTGACCTAGTTCTATTGTACTGTCAAGGGATAATTCTTTTAAAATGTCAGATGCTGAGACGTTAATACCAAGGGATTGTTCAGCGGGTAATTGTTCAGATGAGTTGTTGCAGCCAATCAGCATAAATATGACTGAGGTGGCCAGAATTAAATTTTTCATTTTCTTAAAGTTTTAAGGTTAGGATTTGGTTTTACTGAAAATACGGAGATTCTTTCAGTATATCAAAAGTGGTGGGTAATGGGGGGATTGTAAATACCTATAAAGAGGTAAAAGGGTAGAGCCTTACCTACGAGAAGTATAAGAATGAAGGTTTGCAGAACGGGGGATAATGGATTACCCCAGCAAATCTGGTCGGCGCTCCTGCGTGCGTTTGACTGCCTCGTCGTGGCGCCATTGCTCTATTTTGGCCTCATGGCCAGAGGTGAGTATTTCGGGCACTTTCCAGCCTTTGTAGTCTGCCGGGCGGGTATAGACTGGTGGAGCCAGCAGGTTGTCCTGAAAGGAGTCTGTGAGGGCGGAAGACTCGTCGTTGAGTACACCCGGTACCAGGCGGATCAGTGAATCGGCCAGCACCATAGCCGCCAGCTCTCCGCCGGAGAGCACATAGTCACCAATGCTGATTTCTTTGGTCACGAAGTGATCACGTACCCTCTGGTCTACGCCTTTGTAGTGTCCACAGAGGAGGATCATGTTTTCGTTGAGAGAGAGTTGGTTGGCCATGCCCTGATTGAGGGTTTGACCATCAGGGGTGAGGTAGATTACCTCATCGTAGGTGTTTTTGGACTGAAGGCCTGAGATGCACTTGTCGATAGGCTCTATCATCAGTACCATACCAGCCCCTCCACCAAAAGCGTAATCATCCACATGGTTGTGTTTGTCGGTGGTGTAGTCCCTCAGGTTGTGAATGACGATTTCCACCAGGCCTTTTTGCTGGGCCCGCTTTACAATGCTCTGGTTGATGGGCCCGTCAAATAGTTCGGGCAGGCAAGTGATGATGTCCAGTCTCATGGTTTCTGATCCAGGTATACATCCAAAAGTCCATCGGGGAGGGTGCACAGGATCTTGCCAGCGGCAATATCTACAGTGTGAACGATCGCTTCCTCCAGCGGGATAAGAATTTCAATGCCCTGATGATCCACGGCCAGCAGGTTGTTATTGGGCATCTGATACACCTGAGTTACCTGTCCCAGGAGTTGATCTCCGTCAAATACCTGTAGACCCGGGAGTTCGTGGTAATAGTATTTGCCTTTTGGGAGTTTGGGCAGTCTGTTGAGTGGGAGGTACAGGTCTCTGCCGATGAGCTCACTGGCATCTTCTATGGATTCTATTTCCTCGAAAGCCACGATGGCCCGGTCGCCCTGGAGATGGAATGACTCCATAAAAAAAGGAACCAGTTTTCCATTGAGGTCAATGAAAACTGATTCCAATTCCTGATATTCCTGTGGATTGTCTACATCGAGAAAGAGCACTACCTCTCCTCTCAATCCATGAGTTTTGGTCACATTACCCAGTTGGTAGCACTCCTCAAAACCCATGATGCCAGATTAATCCTCTTTTTTCTCTTCGTCAGCAGCTGGAGCTGCTTCTTCCGGAGCTTCTGCCTTAGGCTCTTCAGCTTTAGGTGCTTCTTCAGCTGGAGCTTCAGCTGCCGGTGCTTCCTCAGCGGCAGGAGTTTCTACTGCTGCTACTGCTTCGTTACCCTCTTCTTCCAATGCTTTTTCAGCTTCGTCAGCACCTGCCTCAGCGATTTCCGCTACAAGCGTGTCATCAGCTACTTTTTTCTTAGCAGCAATGGCTTCTGCTCTGGCGTCAGATACTTTCTTCTCAGCTGCAAGTCGTGCTTTGGCCTCAGAAGCTTTGGTTGCAGAAAGTTTCTCAACTTTACCCTGAATCTTAGCTTCTTTCTCAGCAAGCCAGATTTCAAACTTCTTGTCTGCATCTTCCTGAGTAATAGCTCCTTTCAATACGCCAATCTGAAGGTGTTTTTTCATCATGATCCCTCGGTATGAAAGCATCGCTTTTACAGTATCTGTAGGTTGCGCACCTTTCATCACCCAGTCAAAGGCTTTCTCATCGTTCAATGAGATAGAAGCTGGATCAGTGTTAGGGTTGTACGTCCCTATCTTCTCAATGAATTTACCATCTCGTGGTGCTCTTGAGTCTGCCACTACTACATCGTACATGGCTTGTTTTTTGCGTCCTCGACGCGATAGTCTGATTTTTACAGGCATAATTTGTTTTGTTTATGGAACTCGTCCATTCAAAGTTTATATTAAAAAGGACCGCAAAGATAACTGTAAATTTCTGTTTATAAAAGGAACGGTCTAAAGTACCTGAAAATCAGTCGATATTCGCGTAAGCGGGTTAGCGATTTTAATCTTAAACATCCAGTCCATATATTTGTTCCACTAAAAAATAAACAACGCCCATACAATGGACAAATACTCATACATCTCCAATGCCGATGTGGGCTACATCGACGAACTCTATAAGTCATATAAGGAGAACCCTGAAAACGTAGACGAATCCTGGCGGAAGTTTTTTGAAGGGTTCGAGTTTTCACAGCAAAGATATGGTGATGGTGGCCCCTCTGAGGAGATCATCGCCGGATCTAAGGAAATAAAGGTTCGAAACTTCATTTATGCCCACCGGTCAAGGGCACATCTGAAATCAGATACAAACCCTGTTCGTCAGCGCCGTACACATAATGTGCGACTGGAGTTGTCCAATTTTGACCTTTCAGAGGCGGATTTGAATGAAACCTTTGAAGTGGGATCAGAGATTGGGTTGCCCAATGCCACCTTGAATGAGATTCGCGACAGGTTGGCAAGGATTTACCTCGGCCACATTGGTTATGAATACAATCACCTGAGAAACTCCGATATTTTCGATTGGATGAAGACCAAGGTGGAGACTGAGGGTGTAGATGTAAATCCAAGCGACGAGGAGAAGACCCGCATTCTTTCTAAGCTCAATGAGGCGGTGGTCTTTGAAAACTTCCTGCATACCAAATTTTTGGGACAGAAACGGTTTTCATTGGAAGGCGGCGAAAACACCATTCCTGCACTGGATAAGATCATCAGACGATCTTCTGAGTTAGGTGCAGAAGAAGTGGTGATCGGGATGGCCCACCGAGGCAGGCTCAATGTGCTGGCCAATATTATGGGCAAGACCTACGAAGAGATTTTTGCAGAATTTGAAGGAAGCACCGACCCTGACCTGACCATGGGTGACGGTGACGTAAAATATCACCTTGGGTATTCCAGTCACCTTCAGGCCAATGGCAAGAAGATCTATGTGAAGCTGGCGCCCAACCCATCACATCTGGAGGCAGTAGATCCTGTCGTACTAGGTTACTCCAGGGCTCAGATTGATGATGAGTATCGTGGAGATATGAAAAAGGTGGTTCCCATCCTCATTCACGGAGATGCGGCCATTGCCGGGCAGGGGCTTGTATATGAATGTATTCAGATGTCCTTGCTGGATGGGTACAGGTCAGGCGGTACCATTCACTTTGTTATTAACAATCAGGTGGGATTTACCACAGATTATGACGATGCTCGCTCCAGTATATACTGTACTGACCTGGCCAAAATCATAGATGCACCAGTCGTCCACGTCAATGGTGATGACCCTGAGGCCGTCAACTTTGCAGCCAATCTGGCCGTGGAGTACCGCCAAAAGTTCAACAAAGACTTTTTCATAGATCTGCTGTGCTATAGAAGACATGGGCACAATGAGAGTGATGAACCAAAATTTACTCAGCCCAAGCTGTATAACCTGATTGCCAAGCATCCTAATCCAAGGGAAGTCTATGTGAAGCAATTGATTGAGAGGAAAGACATCAGTCCTGACCGTGCGGAAACCCTGGATAAGGAGTTTAAGCAACAGCTACAGGACAGGCTGGATGAAGTGAAACAAAAGCCACTGCCATATAAGCCTCAGAAAATAGAGGAGGAGTGGCATTTCTTAAGGAGATCTAAACCCGAGGATTTTGATAAGTCACCTGAGACAGGCATTAGCGATGAGGTATTAAAGAAAGTCTCAAAAGCCCTTACGACCATTCCGAAAGGTTTCAAACCCCTCCGACAGATTGATAAATTATTAAAGGAGCGTAAGAGTCACTTTTTTGAAGAGAAAATGCTCAACTGGGCGGATGCCGAATTGCTGGCCTACGGATCTTTGCTGGCAGAAGGCAATATTGTGCGAATGTCAGGTCAGGATGTGAAGCGGGGCACCTTTTCTCACAGACATTCCTATCTCTTTGACTCCAATACCAATGAGCCTTACTGTAACCTGGACCATATTCAGGAAAAGCAGGAGCCATTCAGAATCTTCAATTCACTCCTTTCGGAGTACGCCGTGTTGGGCTTTGAGTATGGCTATGCCATGGCCACACCCAATGCATTGGTGATATGGGAAGCGCAGTTTGGTGATTTTTCCAATGGTGCCCAGGTGATGATCGATCAGTTTATCACCAGTGCCGAGACTAAGTGGCAGCGAATGAACGGGCTGGTAATGCTCTTACCACACGGCTATGAAGGTCAGGGTCCGGAGCACTCTAGTGCGAGGATGGAGCGATTTCTTCAGATGACTGCTCAGGAAAATATGATTGTTGCCGATGTGACCACTCCGGCCAACTTGTTCCATTTGGTACGACGACAGCTTACCTGGGAATTCAGAAAGCCATGTGTGGTGTTCTCACCCAAGTCACTTTTGAGACACCCTAAGGTAGTTTCTCCGTTAGAGGAGTTTACCAAAGGGAACTTCCAGGAAGTAATCGGTGATGACTATGTGACCAACAAGAGCGTGAAGAAAGTACTCCTTTGTACAGGGAAAGTCTATTTTGACCTGCAGGAAGAGCAGCAAAAGAAGAAGGTAAAGGATGTAGCCATCGTAAGATTGGAGCAGCTGTACCCGTTCCCAAAGAAGCAATTGGAGGCCGTGTTGAAGAAATACAATAACCCGCAACTGGTGTGGGTACAAGAGGAACCTGAAAATATGGGTGCCTGGGGATTTATGTTAAGAATATCCGGGTTAACACTGAAACTAGTGGCTCGTAAGCCAATGGCTTCACCCGCTACAGGGTACTCTAAAGTTCACAAGCGTGAACAAGCAGAAATAGTGAATAAAGCATTTGAAATATAATAAGACAATTATGAGCCTTGAAATGAAAGTACCGGCAGTAGGTGAATCAATCACGGAAGTCACGGTAGCACAATGGACCAAAAAGGACGGAGATATTGTGGAGATGGATGAGGTGATTTGCGAACTGGAATCAGACAAAGCCACCTTTGAAGTGACAGCAGAAGCGGCTGGGCAGCTGAGTATCAAAGCTCAGGAAGGAGATACTTTGGATATAGGTGCAGTACTCTGCACTATAGATGAGTCGAAGGCT
The DNA here is from genome assembly GCF_902506655.1 of Marinoscillum sp. 108. Taxonomy (NCBI): domain Bacteria; kingdom Pseudomonadati; phylum Bacteroidota; class Cytophagia; order Cytophagales; family Reichenbachiellaceae; genus Marinoscillum; species Marinoscillum sp. 108. The sequence goes on from NZ_LR734808.1 coordinate 3,533,548, forward strand.
CCGGCCGGAGAGGATGCCCCTAAAACAAGCGAACCTGCATCAGCGGGTGCTGCTAAGGAAAGCAAGGCTACCGGGGAGACTGTCGAAATGAAAGTACCGGCTGTTGGAGAGTCCATCAATGAGGTGACCATTTCGTCCTGGACTAAAAAGAGTGGTGATACTGTGGAGTTGGATGAGGTAATTGCAGAGATCGAGTCTGACAAGGCTACTTTCGAACTGACTGCTGAAGCCAATGGCAAGCTGGAGATCATAGCGGAGGAAGGTACTACCCTGGAAATAGGCGCCCTGATTTGTAAGATAGAAGTTACAGATGGGGGTGGAGCCAGCGCACCGGCATCTTCATCCTCTTCAGGGAGCGCAGCCAGTGGCTCCTCCGAGTCTAAGGAGACTTATGCTACGGGACATGCATCACCAGCCGCAGCAAAGATCCTACAGGAAAAAGGAATATCCGCCGACGCGGTGACGGGTAGTGGAAAAGACGGGCGTATTACCAAGGAAGATGCGATGAACGCTGAAAAATCAGCTCCTAAGCAGGAGGTTATCAAAGATAAGGCTCCCGCAAAGCCTGAGTCTAAGCCTGCTTTCGAGGCTCCAGAAATAAAATCTGGTGTAAGTCGTGGGCAGAATCGCCAGAAAATGACTTCTCTGAGAAAAACGGTTTCCAGAAGGCTAGTCTCCGTGAAGAATGAGACCGCCATGCTCACTACATTCAATGAAGTGAACATGGGGCCTATCATGGAGCTTAGAAAAAAATACAAGGAGTCCTTCAAAGAGAAGTACGAGGTAGGATTGGGCTTCATGTCCTTTTTCACCAAAGCATGTACAATGGCTCTTCAGGATTGGCCGGCAGTGAATGCCATGATCGATGGTGAAGAGATTGTCTACAGTGACTACTGTGATGTATCCATTGCCGTATCGGCTCCTAAGGGATTGGTGGTGCCTGTGATTCGAAATGCAGAGTCACTGAGCTTTGACCAGATCGAAAAGGAAGTGGTGAGACTGGCCACCAAGGCACGTGATGGTAAGCTGAGTATTGACGAAATGCAAGGTGGTACCTTTACGATTACCAACGGTGGGATATTTGGATCTATGCTGTCTACGCCTATAATCAATGCCCCTCAGTCTGCTATTTTGGGGATGCATAACATCGTGGAGCGCCCCGTGGTAGAAAATGGAGCAGTGGTGGTAAGGCCTATCATGTATGTAGCTTTATCTTATGACCACAGAATCATTGATGGACGTGAGTCCGTGAGCTTCCTGGTGCGAGTGAAGCAGTTGTTGGAAGATCCAACAAGACTTTTGTTGGGAGTATAAAGTGAGCCTTTTGTCCTATTGATCTAAAAATGAAATAATGCAGATAGCGTTGAGCCATTGTGTCATGTGGCTTAGTTAATGACTAGCTGCTGGGTACCCAAATATTAAATACTATGCAATACGATGTAACGGTAATCGGATCAGGACCAGGAGGTTATGTAGCAGCCATCAGAGCTGCACAGCTCGGCTTCAAAACAGCCATTATTGAAAAGTACCCTACTCTGGGTGGGACTTGCCTGAATGTGGGATGTATTCCATCCAAGGCATTGCTGGACTCCTCCGAGCATTTTCATAATGCCGAAACTACTTTTAAAGAGCATGGTATAGACATCAGCCAGCCCAAGGTTAATCTAAAACAGATGATTGCCCGCAAGGCTGATGTGGTGAAACAAAACGTAGAGGGGATTTCGTACCTGATGAACAAGAATAAAATCGATGTTTATGAGGGTGTTGGCTCCTTTAAAGATAAGCACACCATTCTGATCAAATCACAAAAGGAGGAGAAGGAGATCACCTCTGACAAAATTATAATTGCTACAGGTTCTAAGCCCTCATCACTTCCCTTTATCAAGTTGGATAAGAAAAGAGTGATTACCAGTACGGAAGCATTGGAGCTCAAAGAAGTGCCTAAGCACATGATCATCATAGGAGGTGGCGTCATTGGTATGGAGTTGGGTTCCGTATATGCGCGTCTTGGAGCGAAAATATCTGTGGTAGAGTTTCTGGATAACCTCATCCCTTCCATGGATGGCACTATGGGCAAGGAGTTGCAGAAGTCATTGAAGAAGCTTGGGTTTGATATCTACCTGAGTCATAAAGTGACTGCAGTAGCGGCTAAAGGCAAAGAAGTGACCATCACTGCGGAGAACTCAAAAGGGGAGAATTTGGAGCTGAAGGGTGACTATTGTCTGGTGTCCATAGGCAGGAGACCATATACCGATGGTCTGAATTTGGAGAATGCCGGGGTGAAGATGACCGACCGTGGACAGATAGAAGTGGACGAACACCTCAAGACTAATGTAGACAATATCTGGGCGATTGGAGATGTAGTGAAAGGCGCCATGCTGGCTCACAAGGCAGAAGAAGAGGGTGTTTTTGTGGCAGAGCAGATGGCCGGTCAGAAGCCACACATCAACTATAACCTGATACCGGGTGTGGTATACACGTGGCCAGAGGTAGCCAGTGTAGGATACACCGAGGAACAGTTGAAAGATCAGGGGCGAAAGTACAAAACAGGAAAATTTCCTTATAAAGCCCTGGGGCGTGCACGCGCCTCTATGGACCTGGATGGGCTGGTGAAGGTCTTGGCGGATAAAGAGACCGATGAGATACTCGGGATTCACATTATAGGAGCACGTGCAGCTGATATGATTGCTGCCGGAGTTACCGCTATGGAGTTTAGAGCTTCAGCTGAGGACGTAGCCAGAATGTCCCATGCGCATCCTACATATATGGAAGCAGTGAAGGAAGCTTGTCTGGCGGCTACTGATAACCGTCCAATTCATGTTTGAGTAAGTATGTCTTAAGGGGTTTTTTCGTTATATTAGGGTGAAGGCATTCGTGGTTGCACTCAATCCTTTGTGTGTTTGAGTGTCATTCTTCGAGTGAAAACCAATGGTTGTTGGTTGAAAGATGGCCTCTATCGAAAAGGATAGTAGTATCAATATCCTTTTTATTATTTTCGATACCCTATGCTGAGAGTATTACTTGCATTTTTCTTTATCCTGATTTTTTGGTCGGGCCATGCTCAGGAATACCCTCTATCGAAAAGTGATTCAGGCATTGTATTCAAGAGCTTGGAGAAATACGAAGCCCTCATCGCCAAGGATGACTTTCGGGGAGCCTCAGGGGCACTGAACGATGTGGCTTTCGTCTACTGGAACAACAATCACTATGCTGAAGCGGCTACCTACTATGAGAAGTCGCTGGTGCTCAATGAGCGTGTTTCCAATGAGAATGGCATTGCCATGATCAACAATAACCTTGGAATGCTCTATGCGGATATTGGTCGCTACGAAGAATCTTTGGCGGCATTTACCAAAACACTCGCAGCACGAAGAGCCTCCAATGAGCCGGCAGGAGTCATATCTGCTCTGGTGAATATATCCGTCGTTCTCAATAACCTCCACAAGTATTCAGAATCCATCAAACACCTCTCTGAGGCCATCGATATCGCCCGGGAGCTGTATGATAAGCACCAGATGCGGAGTGTCTATGGGATGCTCTCCGAAACCTATGAGAAAATGGGTGAGGTGGAAAAGTCGCTCCAGTATTTTGAACTCTACAAATCCTTTCATGAAGACATACAGCGAGCGGAGATCAAGGGGATGAACCGTGAACTGGCGGAGGAAAGACTCGAAAAGCAGGTGCTAGAGGCAGACAAGGCCAAGAAGGAAATAGAATTGCTAAAACAGCAGTTGGAAATCTACGAGAAAGAAGCCCAGCTTCAGGCAAAGGACTCTATCAACCAAAGTCTTTACTCTAATCTGAGTAGAAAGGAAGTGGAGATAGAGCTGTTGGAGCGCGATAAAGAACTTACAGCCATGGCCGCAGCAGCCAGGGAGGCCGAAAACAAAAAGCTTCAGAGTCAGAAGGCTTACCTAAGGAATTCGCTCATCATCACCATACTGGCCGTAGTGGTCATTGGCATACTGATTTTGATCAATATTTTCAGGTCCAGAAAGTATAACAAGGAGCTACTTCTCAAGAACGAATCTATAGAAGTCCAACGACGGGAGTTGGAAATTGCCAACGAAACTAAAGACCGAATTTTCTCGATCATCTCACATGACCTCCGAAGCCCGATTGGCTCCCTGGAGGGTTTTTTCTTTTATGTTATCGATGACTTTGAGATGTCAGATGATCTGAGAAAAGCACTCAATAGTGTTCAGAATCAGCTCACCAACAGCGCAAGTCTGGTGGATAATTTACTCAACTGGTCACGCTCTCAGATCAAGAAGGAAGAACCACATATAGAAGAGGTGGAGGTAGCCAAGCTGGTGGAAGAAACCTTCAGGTTGCTTCGCCATCAGGCCACAACCAAGCAAATTGAATTGATTTCTAATCTATCCCCTACCGACAGGTTAATATCCGACACCCAAATGGTCAATATTGTGGTGAGAAACCTGGTCCAAAACGCTATCAAATTTACCCCAAAAGGAGGCACCGTGGTAGTAGATTTTGAAACCGACCAAAAGGGTGATTGCCTCAAAATCTTTGATAATGGTATCGGAATGGATGAACAGAAAATTGCCTCTCTTTTTAATATTTCTACGAACCACAGTACACTTGGTACCGAACATGAAATGGGCTCAGGTTTGGGACTTATCCTTTGTAAAGAACTTATAGAAAAGGTGGGAGGGCTCATTGAAGTCTCCAGCCAACCCGGAAATGGAACCGAATTTTCCTTAAGATTTACTAAAACCGAATACCAAACCTAGCTTTAAATGAGATTCTTTATTTATTCAATTGTTTTCCTGACGGGAGCAGTATGTCTTGCTCAGAACCGTCCCACACACTTCACAGACTCAACCGGCGCGCTCTATTGGCGAAAGTCCACTCCCGTTTACCTTTTTGTGTCAGATGCACCAGATGGAGACAAGGAGCGTTTGAAGAGCAAGGCAACGGCTCAATACGCCGATCCATTTTATCTGGATACCGAAGGTGTTAACTATATCAGATCGAGGAATGCCGTGGATCCTGAAACCAAGCGGGTGATTCCGGACAGCGAAGTGATGTTTGAAATATACGCGGATGGCATTGCTCCGGTGACTTCCGTTTCTTACGAAAATGTGAATAAATTTCAAGGTGACCTGCTGTACTACAAGGCTGGAGTCAGCGTATCCCTGGAAGCAAAAGATCAGCTATCTGGTGTCAGAAAATTGGAATATGCCATCAATGATGGAAAATATACTCCTTACCAAAAGCCGCTAACCTTTCAGGATCCCGGTATTTATGAAGTAGAGTATTACAGTGAGGATGAGGTAGGCAATGTGGAAGGCAAGAAGAGCATAAGCTTTGTGGTGGATCCCACACCGCCATATTCTGATCTTACCATCAATGGGATTACTGAGGATGAGGTGATCTCCACCGGTTCAAAACTATATATTCTGGCTTTGGACTCTATTTCAGGGGTCGCTTCTGTTTACTATAAGTTTGACGATCAGCCCTTCAAAAAGTACAATGGATTGCAATTACCAACTGCCCAGCTGGAAGAGGGCGAACACACCATTACCTACTATGCTGAGGATAAGGTCAAAAATGTAGAGGAGCACAAGAGTTTCACTTTCTTCCTTGATAAATCCGCTCCGCTCATGGTTGCAGATGTATTGGGAGACCGGTTTATCGTGATGGATGAGGTTTATTTTTCTGGCAGAACAAAACTAAAGTTAACGGCCGTGGACAACAAAGTAGGGGTGAAAGAAGTGATGTATTCGGTGGATAATGAGGAGTTCAAGAAGTACGAGAAGCCATTTTATCTTCCAAGTGTTTCCGGGGTTCACCTGATCAAGTACTACTCGGTAGATAATCTTGATAATTCTACTGCAGACAGTAAAAACAGCCGCTACATTGGTCAGGGCGGGTTTGAAGAGTTCAAACACAATGTGAACAAATTTTATGTTGACCTTACAGGCCCAGTGATTAATCACAGCATCGGTAATTATACTTTCACCAGAAGTGATACGCTTTTCATAGGGCCGTATTCGAAAATCAAACTAACGGGTACAGACCCGGAATCAGGTTTTAAGAGTATTGCCTATAGCCTTGGGGGTGATGTGGGCGAGGAGCTGTACACCGAGCCTTTCACACTGACCAGAGAAGGATTCAACACCCTCAATTATTATGGGTATGATAATGTGAACAACCGAAACATTGCCAAGTTCACATTCTACCTGGATGCTACGGCACCTAACATCTTCATACAATTTAATACGGGGAATACCGATAGTAGGGAAGGGAAGCTTGTCTATCCTATCACATCGGGAATATTCCTGTCTGCTACGGACAAAACCTCCGGGGTGAATTCTGTGACCTATAGTTTGGATGACGCTCCATTCAAATCATATGCAGGGCTGATTTCAGGTATGAAGAAGGGCAAGCATACCCTGGTGGTGAAGGCCAAGGATTTCCTCAACAATGAAGCTGTCAAAGAGGTGACTTTCCACATTAAATAGAAACAGAAAACCCGGCGAGATGCCTCGCCGGGTTTTTTTATTATCTCATGGATTTATACGTCCGGAGGACTCCCACTACACCTACCAGAATGCCCAGGCCAAGACATGCATAGTACCATGGTTCGGACATGGTATAAGACCCTGATATGGCATTCCCAACTACGTTCCCCAGGTCTCTGGGTGAATGGGTTTGGGCCCAGTAGATCATAAATAATCCCACCGCAATGAATAAAATACCTCTGATCATTCCGCTTTTCATGAATTTATAGTTTGGTTTCACAGGACAACTTAATAAAAAACGGGCATTTAAAAATGGCGGTGAACCCACATCATGAGCTAAGACGACTTTTGCTTGAAAAAAGGGTTGTAAATCAAGCCGATGACATTTAGCCATGGATCCTTGACGAGCGCCACTTTGATTCCTTCTCCCACATCGTTGGGAGTTTCCAGTTCTTTGGCTCCATGGCTCACCATCTTGTCATAGGCATCCGTAATATCCTCTACAGCCCAGTAGGTTAGTACATTTTCGGTCCTTATGCCCTCTACCTTTTCGGGAAGGAGGCCAAGCTCATACCCCCCAATGTCAAAGCCAACATAGAATGGCTGGTCAAAGTATGGAGAAACACCAAAGGCACGCTCGTACCAGCTTCTGGCTTCTGCGAGATCATCTACCTTGTAGATCGTGGTTCTCAGTCCTTGTGAGTTAATGCCCATTTTTCAGATTTGCTTGGATAGGATTTAAATGAAGTCCGGATCTTTTCACCTGATAGCGTAGGATAGTTTTAAGCTTTTCAGGTGTCACCCGCTTTGGGTCAGTGAGGTAAATCTCCTTGTGATAAGAAGTGATTTCCAACTGATTGGCTTTCACATAATCCATCAGTTGACCGATGGAAGGTTGCTCATCCTCCCAGGATCCTTTGTGCAGTATTTGCACGCACAGACCTTCTTCGAAAGATTCAAATTTGACATCCTCAAGGCTCTTTATATGTGCCTTTTTAGTTTTGGCCAGGTGGACAGCCCTAAAGAAGTGATCAGATGCCACCATGTCTGGCATTCTGATGGAAATTTTCCAGTACCATTCTGATCTGGGTGCCTGAGTGAAAAGGTGTTGCTGCGCTAGTCCGCCTGCTATCCACCAGTTACATTCCATTTTTGGAACCACAAAATCGTTGTCTTCAGCCTTATTTATGAATTTGATGCCATAGGCCACGGCGTATATGGCCTCTATGGCCTGAAGAAACTGAGGGTCTTCCGGTGCAGACTGGCCAGCAATGGTCAGGTAGTAGTAATCTCCGAGGTGTATCAGATCGGGAGTGACTTTGGCTTTGTAGTAGAGCGGATCGGCTTTGGTCAGATCCAGTTTGCTTTCTAATGTTTCCATGGTGTCAGTTGGATTGAAGGGGTTGAAAATGAGCGAAAAACTTGGTTTCCTTAAAATAGTGTCCAAACTCAGAAGCTCTTGGGTGCTTTTCGAAGTTTTGCTGGGCCTCTTGTGCTTGTTTTGCATTTTCCCAAACGATGATATCCATGTAGGTGAGCGGGTCATTTAGCATCTGCTCAGTTTCTATGGAAACAACTCCATGGTATCCCGCCAGGATTTCCCGTACAAAAGCGAAGGCATTTGCAGGGTCTACTTTCTCATTAAGGGTGTAAACCACCACTTCTTTGATGTTTTGATTGGTCATTTTTTCTTTGATTTTGTTTTATGAGACAAAGAAATGACCCGTAGTGACAACCCTATGTCACTTGATTTTCAGGAGGTGAAATATTTTTGGTGATGGGTGATTAAACCTTGAGAATAGCTGGCTACCAGCCCCTGGAGCTTCGGGGGAGATACCACCGTGGCTTCTTCTATAAACATGAGCAGCCACCGCGCAAGGTATTCGTAATGGGGGGTGATGAATTTCATTTCTACCACATCGCCCTCAACACGCTCCTCCACAAAACCATAGTGATACTTTTGGTCCTGAATGAATCGGGTGACCTTTTTGGAAAACCGGATGGTTGCTTCATTGGCATCTGTCCCTCCGATCATTCTCTGCAGGAACTCCAGATAATTCGGATGGTCCTCCGGGTGGTAGTTGTCGGATAGAATGTTGAGACTTTGAATTCTGTCGGTTCGAAAATCGCGAAGGTCTGTTCTCAGGTGACAGTAGCCGATCAGGTGCCATCTTGAAGAATAGTACACCAGCCCCAAAGGAGCCACTTTTCTGTCGGTCGTCTGGTCTTTATAGTTAGAGTGATAGCGTATTTGAATAATTTTTCGGGCGGCCAGTGCCATCTGGATTTCTGCGATGTGTGAGTCAGGAAATCCAAAATTGGTAACTGTAGGTGAGGCGATCACCGAAATGCTTTGCTCCAGGGTGTCCAAAAACTCCCGGTCGTGACATTTGAGGACGGCCTTGATCTTGTACATCGCCTCCTGAAAATTTTTGGCAATCTGACTATCGGCATTTTGTTCGATCAACTTTGCGCCCAGTAGGAGCGCAGCGGCTTCTTCCTTATTGAAAACCACCGGTGGCAGGTGATAACCATCCACAATGAAGTATCCTTCTCCGGCATCTCCACCAATCGGCACCCCTGCTTCCATGAGTGACTTGAGGTCTCTGAAGATTGTCCGGCGGCTTACCCCAAAGCGCTCCTCAAAATCTTCCATCGGGATCCGTGGTTTTCCCTGAAGTTGAATAAGGATGGCAGTTAGTCGGTCAATACGATTCATCTGAAAAAATGCAATTTGCAATAATACATACTTGAAAATGAAGAGGTGGCCTTTATTGCTTTGGGAATTTGTAAATATGAAAATTAATCCGCCACTTTCTCAAATTTAGTTTTAATCGGTTTTCCCGTGGAGGTTCCCTGACTTAAATTTGCCCCAATTTGTACCTATGTAACCTCCATTACTTATGCCAAAAGACTCCAGTATTAAGTCAGTACTCATCATCGGAAGCGGTCCCATCATCATTGGTCAGGCCTGCGAGTTTGATTATTCAGGCTCTCAAGCAGCTAAATCGCTGAGAGAAGAAGGTATTGAGGTCACCCTTATCAATAGCAATCCGGCCACCATTATGACGGACCCGGTTACTGCCGATAACGTGTATCTCCTCCCACTGACCAAAAAATCCATTAAGGAGGTTCTGGAAAAACACGATATTGATGCCGTACTCCCTACGCAAGGGGGGCAGACAGCACTCAACCTCGCCATAGAATGTGATAAATCCGGAATTTGGGAAAAATACGGTGTGAAAATCATTGGGGTGGATATCAATGCCATCGAGACCACTGAAGACCGGGAAAAATTCCGTCTGAAGATGGCAGAGATCGGCGTAAATACCTGTAAGGGTGAAACAGCCACCTCCTTTCTGAAAGGAAAAGAGATCGCTCAGGAAATTGGATTTCCTTTGGTAATCAGACCATCCTATACCCTTGGTGGTTTTGGTGGCGGGTTTGTGGACAAGCCGGAAGATTTTGACAAAGCCCTCAATGCAGGCCTTCAGGCCTCACCGATCCATGAGGTGCTCGTGGAGCAGAGTATCATGGGCTGGAAAGAGTATGAGCTTGAGCTACTCCGTGATAACATCGGCAACATCATCATCATCTGTAGCATCGAAAATTTTGACCCGATGGGTGTCCATACAGGGGATTCCATCACGGTGGCACCAGCCATGACATTGCCAGATACTGTCTATCAGCAGATGCGGGACTTGGCTAAGCGCATGATGAATGCCATTGGCCAGTTTGCAGGGGGATGTAACGTTCAGTTTTCTGTACACCCTGAGACTGATGAGATTGTCGGTATTGAGATCAACCCGAGGGTTTCCAGGTCTTCAGCACTGGCTTCAAAGGCTACAGGATATCCTATTGCTAAGATTGCCGCCAAGCTGGCCATCGGGTACAACCTGGATGAATTGAAAAATCAAATCACGAAAACCACATCGGCCTTTTTTGAGCCGGCGCTGGATTATGTGATTGTAAAAATACCACGTTGGAATTTTGATAAATTCCCCGGATCGGACAGAAAGTTGGGACTTCAGATGAAGTCTGTAGGTGAGGCCATGGGTATCGGGAGGAATTTCCAGGAAGCCCTACAGAAGGCTTGCCAGTCCCTGGAGATCAAGCGGAACGGTCTGGGTGCTGACGGTCGCGAACTAAAAGACCAGCAGGAAATCCTGTACAGCCTTGAGAATCCAAGCTGGAATCGTCTTTTCCATATTTATGATGCGTTCAAGTTGGGCATACCCTTCAAGACCATCCAGAAGCTTACCAAAATTGACCCTTGGTTTTTACACCAGATTGAGGAACTGATCTATTTGGAAAACAAGATCAGTGCATTCACCCTGGATAGCTTGCCAAGACAATTGTTAAAAGAAGCCAAGGAAAAAGGATATGCCGACCGTCAGATAGCGCACTTGCTCAAGTGTTTGGAGAGCGAGGTTTACCAGAAGAGGAATGATGAGGGCATCAAGCGGGTGTACAAACTTGTAGACACCTGTGCTGCGGAGTTTGAGGCACAAACCCCATATTATTACTCATCTTTTGATCAGGAAAACGAGTCCATCTCAAGTGACAGAAAGAAAATAGTAGTGCTGGGTTCCGGTCCGAACAGGATTGGACAGGGAATTGAGTTTGATTACTCCTGTGTGCACGGAGTGCTCGCTGCCAAGGAGTGTGGGTACGAGACCATCATGATCAACTGTAATCCGGAGACTGTTTCCACTGATTTTGATGTGGCTGATAAACTCTACTTTGAGCCAGTCTTTTGGGAGCATATTTATGACATCATCCTTCATGAAAAACCTGAGGGAGTGATCGTTCAGCTGGGAGGGCAGACTGCTTTGAAGCTGGCAGAGAAACTCAGCAGGTATGGGATCAAAGTCATTGGTACCAGCTATGAAGCACTGGATCTGGCTGAGGACCGGGGGCGTTTTTCAGATTTGCTGAAAGAACAAGGCATCCCTTACCCGCAGTATGGTACGATAGAAGATGCTGAGGAAGCCATTGAACTCTCCAAGGAGATTGGTTTTCCATTACTTGTCAGACCTAGTTATGTACTGGGAGGCCAGAGCATGAAGATCGTGATCAACGAGCAGGAGATGGAAGAGCACGTGGTGAATCTGCTGAAGGAGAAAACCGATGGCAAGATTTTGCTGGATCACTTTCTGGAAGGGGCTATTGAAGCTGAAGCTGATGCCATTTGTGATGGTACGGATGTGTACATTATCGGGATCATGCAGCACATAGAGCCCGCAGGGATCCATTCTGGAGATTCTTATGCAGTACTACCCCCTTACAACCTGGGGGATTTTGTGATTCGGCAGATCGAAGAGTACACGATTAAAATCGCCAAGGCGCTGGAAACCGTTGGACTTATCAATATTCAGTTTGCCATCAAAGATGACAAAGTCTATATTATTGAGGCCAATCCAAGGGCTTCCCGTACGGTGCCTTTCATTTGCAAAGCCTACAGGGAGCCTTATGTGAACTACGCGACCAAGGTGATGCTGGGAGCCAAGAAGGTAAAAGACTTTGATTTCAAACCTTATAAGCACGGATATGCCATCAAAGAACCCGTGTTCTCTTTCCACAAGTTCCCTAATGTGAATAAGGAACTGGGACCCGAAATGAAATCTACGGGTGAAGCCATCTACTTCATCGATGATTTGATGGATGATTACTTTCTTGAAATTTACGCTGAACGAAACCTCTACCTCAGTAGATAAGTTAATAGAGTACTATGTTAAAATTCTTGTTGATAATAGCCCTCATATCTTATTTGATCTATCGAGTAGGAGGGTTTCTTTTCAAAATACTCTTTTTGGGCGCCCAGCAGCAGCGTCAACAATACCAAAGTACAGGACAAACTCATCAGCAGCATGCCAGAAGGCGTGCTGCTGGAAGTAACCTGGACATCGACTATGTCCCTGGCGATCGAAAGAATGAGAAAAAAGATTTCAGAGGCGGGGATTATGTTGATTATGAAGAAGTTAAGTAAAATCTGACTTTTTCTGAATAGATCAATGCTGCGGCATGATTTAGAAAAGCGAATGACTTCCTCTCAAATTACCCAACATCACTTAGTTTTGCAGTTCACTTAAAATCGGCATATGGCTTGGTTTAAAAGACAAGACAAAGGAATCAACACTCCTACGGAGAAAAAGAAAGAGGCCCCAGACGGACTCTGGTATAAAACCCCAAGTGGCAACATCATTCACATGCGCGAGCTCAAAAACAATGCTTACGTATGTCCTGATGATGATTATCATGTAAGGATTGGCTCCAAAGAGTACTTCGAAATTTTGTTTGATGACAATCAATTCACAGAGCTGGACGCTGAGCTCACCTCTGGTGATCCGCTCAAATTTATAGATACCAAAAAGTATCCTGAGCGTATCGCGGCAACGCAAAAAAAGACGGAGCTGAAAGATGCCGTAAGGACGGCCTATGGCAAAATGAACGGTCGTGAAATCACCATTTGTTGTATGGATTTTGCCTTTATTGGTGGGTCTATGGGATCAGTGGTAGGTGAGAAAATCGCAAGAGGGATCAATCATTCTTTAAAAAAGAAAGTCCCTTTTCTGATGATTTCCAAATCTGGGGGTGCCAGAATGATGGAAGCGGGATTTTCGCTCATGCAGATGGCTAAGACTTCTGCAAGACTGGCATTGCTTTCGGAGGCCAAGATACCTTATATCTCACTGCTTACCGACCCCACCACTGGCGGGGTGACGGCATCATATGCCATGCTGGGGGATTTCAACATCGCTGAACCTGGTGCACTGATTGGCTTTGCCGGCCCGCGTGTGATCCGGGAGACCATTGGCAAGGATTTGCCGAAAGGTTTCCAAAGCGCTGAATTTGTAAAAGATCATGGCTTTTTGGACTTCATTGTGGATCGGCGGCAGCTCAAAAGCAAGCTGACCTCCCTGCTAAAAATAATCTATTGACCAGGTGAACATTTGGTCAAACATACTGTTACCAAACCGAGAACTAAATAGACTTATTCTGCCTTTATTCAGAATAGTTTATCACTTATATTTGCTTCAATTTAAGTTCAATCAAAAGGCTTCAGCCCTATGTCATCAGTCATAATTACGTCAATTATTGCCTTTACCGCGGTAATTCTCCTGTTAGTGTTTATCCTGCTTTTTGCTCAGTCCAAGCTGGTGCAATCTGGCCCGGTTAATATCATCATCAATGGTGATGAGGCTAATCCGATCACCACTTCAGCCGGATCTACGCTACTTTCTACACTTTCTGGTCAGAAAATATTCTTACCATCTGCATGTGGTGGGGGTGGTACCTGTGCCATGTGTAAGTGTAAAGTGGAAGAAGGGGGTGGTGATGTGCTGCCAACCGAGGTAGGGCATTTGAGTCGCACAGAGCAGAAGGAAAAAGTCCGACTTTCATGTCAGGTGAAAGTGAAGCAGGATATGAGAATAGAGATACCAGAGGAGATTTTCGGTATCAAGAAATGGGAAGCGACCGTAGTGAGAAACTACAACGTGGCCTCATTTATCAAAGAATTTGTTGTAGAAATTCCTGAAGACATGGACTATCAGGCGGGTGGCTATATTCAGATAGAGGTACCTGAGTGCGAAGTGGACTTCAAAGACATGGACATTGAGGCTCACCCTGAGGAGCACGATCAGCCGGATAAATTCCAGCTGGAGTGGGACAAGTTTGGGCTTTGGGATCTGAAAATGAAAAACACGGAGACCATCGAGCGTGCCTATTCTATGGCCTCTTATCCTGCAGAGGGAAGAGAGATCATGCTGAATGTGAGGATCGCTACACCTCCGTTTGACAGAGCAGCCAATGGCTGGATGAAAGTAAATCCAGGGATTGCTTCCTCTTATATTTTCTCAAGAAAAAAAGGAGACAAAGTAACTATATCAGGTCCTTATGGTGAGTTCTTCATCAATCCATCTGACGCAGAGATGCTTTATGTAGGTGGTGGTGCGGGTATGGCTCCTATGAGGTCTCACTTGTATCACCTCTTCAAGACCTTGAAGACCGGTAGAAAAGTGACGTACTGGTACGGGGGTCGATCTAAGAGAGAATTGTTCTACCTGGATCACTTCTTTCAGTTGGAAAAAGACTTCCCTAACTTCAGTTTTTTCCTTGTGCTCTCTGAGCCACTTCCTGAAGACAACTGGAAAGTGAAAAAAGATATTCATGATAAAGAAGGTGACGGTTTCTTAGGTTTCGTTCACCAGGCGGTGATCGATCAGTACCTGAGCAAGCACGACCAGCCGGAGGAAATTGAATTGTATTTCTGTGGACCTCCATTGATGAACGCCGCTGTTCAGAAAATGGGAGAAGACTATGGAATCCCTGATGAGAACATCCGATTCGATGATTTCGGAGGGTAATCCGATGAAGAAAATGGAAAGGGAAAGCGAAAGTTTTCCCTTTTTTTGTGCCTGATCCTCCGTGGCAAATAGCCTCGGATTTTTTAGTAGATTTGTTTTGAATATAGCCCTCATTCAATGGACCTGAAACTGTTTTTTGATCCTATTTCCAGGGAAATAGACCTCTCCAAGTTACCCACTTCAGCACTGGCACACTCTATTTATATCAACCAGGAAAAGATGCCCGAGATAGATGACAAAGACATAGCCATCATTGGGTTACAGGAGTCCAGGGGCGCTGAGGAGGGAAATCAGGACGGAATTTCTCGCTCGGCCACCGAAATTCGCAAAAGTCTTTATCAGCTCAAGAAAGGGTCAGGTAACTTCAGGGTGGTGGACCTGGGAAATTTCAGAAATGGACCTGAATTGGAAGATACCTACCAGCGCTTACAGGAGGTATGTGCTCATCTCATGGAGCAAAATATTCTTCCATTGATCATAGGCGGAAGTCACGACCTTGATATTGGCCAGTATATGGCTTACGAAAATCAAGACAAGATTATCACCATGCTCAATATTGACAATAAGCTGGACCTGACGGACCCGAAAACAGGTATCCCCAGCCAATCGCACGTTCACCGGATTTTCAAGCACGACCCTAATTTCTTATTCAACTATTACCAGCTGGGGCATCAGTCTTATCTGGTGGAAGAAAAGGAAACTGAACTACTTGAGAAGCTCTATTTTGAGGTAGTCCGACTGGGGATGGTGAAGGAGAACATTAAAGAGCTAGAGCCCATCGTGAGAGATGCAGATATGGTGAGTTTTGATATCTCGGCTATACAGGCTCATTACTGCCCCGGAGCTACAGATGCCAAGGTTTATGGGCTCACTGGCGAGGAGGCCTGTCAGATCTGCTGGTATGCCGGGCTCAACGATAAGTTAAGCTCTATTGGGTTTTATGAATACGATGTAGCCAGGGATACCGAGGACCGCAAGACAGCTTTTGTTCTGGCCACCATGATCTGGTATTTCATTGAAGGCTTTTATAATCGCAAAGGCGATAAAAACTTCAGGTCAAATGATTATTTGGTCTATGAGGTAGCCCTTGGCGGGGAGCCTTCCACCATCCGGTTTTATAAAAGCAAGATTTCTGAGAAATGGTGGATGGAGGTACCCCATCCGGAGGAGACTTCAGGTTTTCTGCGAAGCAGAATGGTCCCCTGCAGCTATTCAGATTATCAGATGGCTCAGAGCGGTGAAGTGCCCCACAGGTGGATTACCACCTACTCTAAGATGATTTAGTACTGCTCGGGTACCACAATCCAGAGGATTATGTACACCAGAATCCCCGGGAAACCCACGCTCAAAGCAGACAATACGAGGTATCCTATTCTCACCAGAGTAGGATCCAGGTCGAAATATTCAGCGATTCCCCCACAAACACCAGCAAGCATTGAGTCTTTCTTGGATCGATATAGTCTTTTGGTCATTTCCATTTTATTTGTTGTTTAAATATGGCAGATTTCTGGTAAAAATGTGCAGTAATCTGGTTCCGGAATTGAATTTTGCGCCGGAAGATGAGCCACTGGTTGGTTGTGATTCCGCTTCATTAGCATCCACTTCAGCCACTTGTTCCTGATGTTCGGGAGCTGGCATGTTGATGTTGTCTGCTGTGAAAATCGGGCTATTCATTGTCATTATCAATGCAATGATCACTCCCAGAATAATGAGTAGTGTTTTCGCTTGCCCCCTTTTGATATTTGTATTTTTTCCTAACATGACATTGTCCTATTGG
The DNA here is from genome assembly GCF_902506655.1 of Marinoscillum sp. 108. Classification (NCBI taxonomy): domain Bacteria; kingdom Pseudomonadati; phylum Bacteroidota; class Cytophagia; order Cytophagales; family Reichenbachiellaceae; genus Marinoscillum; species Marinoscillum sp. 108. The sequence continues at coordinate 3,550,182 of NZ_LR734808.1, forward strand.
CAATGGTTGTGCCAAAAAGTATAAATATCTGTAAATAAGTGACTTACGATATTTCCTTGCATAGATGTCACCCGTATACTGTGCGTTACCGGACAAAATAGAAAAGGGATGTGTTCGGTATCAGTCATTCGCCATGGTGGGGTCCAGGTATTTTCATTTAGAGAGCTATATTCTCAATATGGGAAAATAAACGGACTCCTGAAAATTATAACTATTTGGTATACAGTGTTTTGTGATTTCGGTGCGATTATTTCTTATTGGAGAGCATTGTTGAATTAAAAAATCGAAAAAAATGAAACCTACTAAGCCCGTTATGAATACATTTTTGAAGCTTTTTGGAGTGGTTGTTATGGCCGTACTGGTCGTGGCTTGTTCTGGTAAAAAGGAAAAGGAAACCCCTGAGGATGCCATGACTGAACTAAAGGATTCTTTTGAAGAAGAGAAAAAGGATCTGAAGTACGAGTTGGAAGAGATCAAACTGGATGTGGAGAAAGAGTTGGACAATCTGGATGACAAGATCGCTGAGGCAACAGATCAAAATAAAACACTTTTGGAGAAAATGAAGGCAGATCTCAATGAAAAGGCCGATGACCTTGACCGTGCCATAGATAAGGTGGAAAACTCAACCAAGCAGGCGTGGAATGATACCAGGGAATTTGCCGCTGAGACCTCAGAGGATGTGAAGAGTTCACTTAAGGACTTTGGCGAAAAGATTAAAGAAAAGTTCAGTAACTCCTAAAATTTAGGAACTAAATAGTAGAAAGTGAAAAGCCATTCCGAATTTCGGAATGGCTTTTTTGTGTTGAACATGTGCCGGGTGTATTGATTTTATTGGATCAAGCAATATTTGTGTGGGTATCACTTCAGAGTTTATATTTTGCAAAACTGAAAAAAATCCACTGTAGATCCAGAAAAGTAAGGGCACAAAGGCGGGTGGGGCATCCAAGGCAAGTGTGAATCATTTTGACTCCAGAAAATTTTTAAAAAAAGCCAAAAACGATGAGTCGAAATGATTTTTTGCGTTGGTGCCTTTTCTTTTGCTTCGTTTTTCTTTGGGCAAGCAAAGAAAATGAAGGGTAAGTAGCCGATCAGTTGGATTGAGTCATATGAGGTGCCAGATTACGGATCACTATCCATCTTTAATACAATCACCCCACAGATTTTCGGGTTGATCCATTTTATTGAAGACAAAGGCGACCTATCGTATAAGCATACCTCACTTTTGTCTCAATAATGATAAAAGATGCCTGTTTCACTTGGTCTAATATCGGATAATTCAAATCTTTACTGGAAAGGTGTACGTTACCTACATTGTCACTTTACTTTCATCCTTATGAACAGAATATTTACCCTGGCCTTTGCCCTTGTTTTAAGTCTTACCCTATTTGGTCAGGAGTCTGACTCTGAACCTGTGATGGATTTCGAGCGCTATGATCCCATTTCCTCCCTTGTCGTGCCAGAGCATCCGGTTACCCGGGCCAGGTTCCCTTTTATTGATGTGCACAGTCACCAGTGGAACCTCACAAAGGACAGGATCGCCAAGATTGTTGGGGAAATGGATACGCTGAACATGGGGATCATGGTGAACCTGAGTGGCAGGGGATATGACAGGGAAGCGGGCGATATTGGTAGTCAGGAGTATCTGGCCGGTATGACCAGTCGTATAGCGGGCGAAGCTCCGGGTAGAATTGTGGTTTTCACCAATGTTTCCTTCAAAGAAATAGGTAATCCGGGATGGTCTGAAGAGGCCGTTCGCCAGTTGGAAGAAGATGTGAAAAACGGTGCCAAAGGGCTGAAAATTTACAAGAGCCTCGGGATGGGAATCAACGATGTGAATGGGAATCGGGTGGCCATAGATGACCCCAGGATTGACCCTGTTTGGGCCAAATGTGGTGATTTGGGGATTCCGGTGATCATTCATGCGGCAGACCCTAAGCCGTTTTGGGACGATCATGACGAGAAAAACGAGCGCTGGCTGGAGTTGAAACTGCGGCCAGGCAGAAAGAGGAGTACTACTGACCCGGCTCCCTGGGAGCAGATCATAGCTGAGCAACATCATATTTTTGCTAAACACCCGGGGACCACTTTCATCAATGCACACATGGGATGGATGGCCAATGATCTACAGGCTTTGGGAGACCATTTGGACCAATATGCCAATGTGAATGTGGGTATAGGGGCTGTGATTGCTGAGTTGGGGAGACAGCCACGAGCCGCCAAAGCATTTTTTGAACAATATTCAGATAGAATTTTGTTTGCCAAGGATGCCTATAATCCAGAGGAGTACTACACCTATTTTCGGGTGCTGGAGACTGCCGACGAGTATTTTCCGTACTACAAAAAGTACCATGCTTTTTGGCGTATGTATGGGCTGGATTTATCTGATGAGGTGTTGAAAAAGGTATATTACAAAAATGCCCTCAGAATCATTCCGGGGCTCGATGCATCGCTTTTTCCAAAATAGCAATGCGCTTTGAGGTGATCCATGGATGTGATTTTTGAGAGAGAATGCATGCCAAAAGTTGGATTATATCGATATGAATACCCGACTCATCTAAAACCTTAACCCTTGATGAGTGCAATTTCCTACATTTATTAATTCTCAGAGCCAGGAAATTGACACTCAAAAAATTCATACCGTCATTAGGTACCAACGTTCCCATAGAGGTCAAACTCTTTGAGGTCACTTTGATATTGACCATCCTGATTCTCTATTTCTGGCTCGTATTTGGTTTTTTTTCCGGGTATGAGAATGCCATCATGGTGATTTACCTTGGTGGAGCTATCACTTATACAGGTTTTTATATAGCGCACAAAAGATGGGCAGTCTTTAGAATGATGACTGTCGGATATTACAGCCTGCTTTATCTTTTGCTAGGCCTGGCCTGGTTACCTTCTGGTGGTGTAATGGGCTCTATTCACAACATGTTTGCGCTCATTTTCTTATCTGGGTTACTCATTCTCAAACCCAAAGAGTTTAGGCTTTTCATAGTGGTCTCTCTCACGATGGTACTTGGTTTTACGGTCTTTGAAATTGTCAATCCTGATGCAGCTAGACCCTATACGGATGAAAGGCAATGGATGATTGATATTGCTGTGTCTAATGCCCTGATGCTCTCGGTACTTTCTTTCACTTTGTTTTTTTATAAAAAAGAATATGAGAGGGACAGGGAAAGATTAAAAGCATCTAACATCTCCCTAAGTAGAGAGAAGTTGCGTGCCGAGTCGGCTGATCGCATTAAGACCAGCTTTTTGACTAATATAAGTCATGAGATCAGAACACCACTCAATGGAGTGCTTGGCAATCTCGATCTTCTGAAAAGGACCAAACTTTCTCCAGAACAGGCCCTTCTACTTAAGGACATGAGCCATTGTAGCGATATTCTGCATGGACTTATTTCGGATCTACTGGACATCACTATGATAGAAGAAGAGGGGATGGTCCTGCAAGAGGACAGAATAGATCTGCACATGGTGGTGTCTAATGTGATACAGTTTTTTATTCCGAAAGTGGCTTTAAAGACTGGAAATGTTTCCATCAATTATCATTCGGACAAGCGAATCCCTAAGTACCTGAGAGGTGACCTTACCCGAGTACGTCAGGTACTGATCAATCTCGTAAACAACGCAGTGAAGTTTACCGATGAGGGGGAAATCAATATCCGCTCAGTACTTTTATCTAAAACTTCCCGACAGGCCGAGATTAAAATAAGTGTTGCTGACACGGGCATGGGAATTCCCGAGGCTCAGCGAGCTCATATTTTTAACAGATTTCATCGGGATGATAACAACCCTTCTTTGGAAGGCATAGGCCTTGGTTTGAGTGTTTGTAAAAAGGTGGTGGAAGCCATTGGTGGGGAGATTGGGTTGGAGAAATCAGCGGAGAAAGGGTCGTGTTTTTACTTCATTCTCCCGTTCAAAATTGAAGGGTCTAAGTGGGATGATCCTGAAATTGAAGAACCTACCATCAACAAGTATTCTCACCTGAATGTACTGGTAGCTGAAGACCAGCAGGTGAACCAGCTCGTTACCAGAAAAATGCTCCGAACATTGGGCGTGAGTAATGTGGAGATTGCTGAGAATGGGAAGAAGGTGGTGGAAATGGCTGCATTGAAAGCCTATGATTTTATACTGATGGATGTGCGTATGCCCATCATGAGCGGAATAGAAGCTACACGCGAAATTCTCAAATCCGCAAGCTCCAGACCTCCTGTGATTGTAGCCGTGACGGCCAATGTCACCAAACACGAGATGCAGGACTGTTTTGAGGCCGGAATGAGGGACTTCATCAGCAAGCCCTTTAGCCTTGAGGTGTTGCGATCCTCTTTCGAGAAGTTTCTGGGTAAGGAAAAAGCCTGACAAACCGGTGAGGTGGCTCAGCCACAGGACTGAGCGTTGATTTTTTTCCATGTACGCGCTCATTTCTTTCCGATCCTCCCGTTTCCTTCAAAATTGAAAATTTTGAAAATATCTTTAACTTAATTTTTTGATGTGTAAAATCTGATGGTTATTTACCATTGGAATTACAATAGGTTTAATGAAGTCTAGAGAACTCTATATTGCTTACAGTGTGCGAAGGGACCATGATCTCTGGCAAGACCTTTGCGCGGGAGATAGAAACGCTCTGGATTATATTTACTACTCTCAGGTGCCGGCCCTTTTGTCTTATGGTCGCTACTTAACACCCGATTCCACACTCGTGGATGATTGTATTCAGGACCTTTTTGTGGATTTGTGGGTGAAGCGGGATCGTCTGGGACCGGTTCGCACCATCCGATTTTACCTGATGAAATCCCTTAAGCACAGAATAGTCAGAGAACTACAAAACCAGAAGAAGCGTAGGAGTCTGACCGAATCAGAGGGTGCTTTTGAGGAACTGGAAGATCCCAATCCATTTTTTTCTGCCGGCCAGTATCAGCCAACATCCGCTGTAGTGGAGTGCCTGAATAAGCTCTCACCTCTCCAAAAGGAGATCGTCTATCTGAAATATTTCAATGGACTGAGCTTCGATGAAATTGGCGATATCCTTGAGTTGGACAAAAAACAGCTCTACAACGCCCTTTCCAAGGCCATGCACAACCTCAGAGGAATGCTGAAATTGGCAGTGCTAATGATTTTGCTTGTTTATTGATAAATAATCAATAGATCAAGTCATATTCTACATAAATCATTAAATCATCACTATTTCGTTGTTGTTGTTGCAAATGTTTAAAAATTTCTTCTTTTCCGGGGAGTAATTTGAGCATGCGCTGTATCTGTAGGATATAAAAGCTCAAAATACCTACGTGAAGACCTGGAAGAAAAAATACGATGATTATAACCTGGAGGATTTGCTCCTGGACGAGTCTTTCATTTCCTGGGTTCAGGGAGGGAAAGAAGCGTCGAGTCCCTGGAAGTCCCGTTTGCTGGAGAGTCAGAAACTCAGTGAAGAAGCTGCCAAGGCTGAGGAGATTATCGGACAACTCCAATGGCGCGAGTTTCAAGGAGACAATAAACGAATTGAAAACCTCAAAGATAGAATTGACATTAGAATAAGAGCGTCTGACGTAAGAGATGAGTTTGGCGCTTATCAGGAAAAGCCAGCCTCATCCAATTGGTACAGGCTTCTGGCTGCTGCTTGTCTTGCACTACTCCTGATGGGGTCTATTGGGTACTACCTCGCCAATCAGAATCCTGTGGTGGAGAAAAACCTGTCTCAGGAAGTAGAGGTCAGAAATACCCGCAATGGTCAGAAGCTGATGGTTCATCTCAACGATGGCTCCAAGGTGAAGCTCAACTCAGGAAGTACCATCAAATACCAGAAATACTTCAGTGATACCAGCAGGGTCATTGAGCTGCAGGGTGAAGCATTCTTTGAAGTGGCCAGGGATTCACTGAGGCCATTCAGGGTAGTGGCTGGAGGTACGGTCACCGAAGCACTCGGTACCTCTTTCAATATCTACTCGGAGATGGGTGACCCCACCAAAGTATCACTGGTCACGGGGAAAGTTTCTGTGACCTCCACCAGTACTCAGGAGCAGGTACTTCTCAGGCCGGGGCAGATGGTTAAGGCGCTGGCCGGCTCTCTGGGGTCTGTAGCTTCTTATGAATATGGTGAAATAGCCTGGAAGGATGATGTGCTCTTTTTCCTCAGATGCGATCAGGGTGAGGTGTTTGAAAAACTGGAAAAGTGGTACGGGGTAAACTTTCGAATCGAAGGAAAGCTAAGTGGAGGATGGAACTACTCGGGGAGTTTTGATGGCCAGACCTTACATGCAGTGCTTACGAGCATCGGATATGCAGAAGACTTTACTTTTCAGATAAAGAATAAAGAAGTTGTGATCAAACCCAAGACATTATGAGATGAATGACGGCTAAAAAAAAGAAGGCTTTCGGAAGCCGAAAACCTTCAGATGTGATTACCCATTGGCGTGACGTAATCACAAAATAGTTTAACAATTGGACATTATTAAACATGTAAATATATGAAAATATTTATACAGCAATCCCTGTATTTAATGAACTGGATGCTTAGAATTTTTATGATACAGGCGGTTTTTGCCACCGTTCTGTTTGCCAATAATGGAAATGCTCAGTACAAGAGCGTCAAAGATATCCATGTGAACCTTTCATTCAATGATACGGAATTGATCGAGAGTTTTTCTACTGTGGAGCAGCTGACAGACTTGACCTTCTCTTATGACCACCGAGTGTTGGATAAAAATCAGAAGCGTCTGACTTATGCCAGTAAGGGAGCTACCGTAGAGGAGTTTTTACTCTTTTTATCCAAAGAATACGGGCTCACCTTTCGCCAGGTCAATAATGTGATTAGCACACAGAAAAAGAAAGCCCCTTTTACCAGGGATGAAGTGGAAGTGATCATTGGGGAAGTTACCATCAAGGGAAGGGTGACTGATGAAAATGGTGAAGGACTTCCCGGGGCTACCATTACTATCAAAGGTTCTTCACAGGGAACCATTACTGACGTGGAAGGAAACTTCACCCTCTCTGTTGAGGAAACTGCACAGGTCTTGGTAATTTCTTTTGTGGGTTATGTCACCCAGGAGGTGAGTATTGCTGGGGCCACTGAGGTGAATGTCTCCATGGAACCTGATTTTCAGGGCCTGCAGGAAGTAGTGGTCATTGGTTATCAGACGGTGCAAAAGAAAGATCTTACGGGATCCACAGCTATTATCAGTCCGGAATCCTCAGCACGGGTTACCGCCAACTCATTGGCAGAATCCATTCAGGGCCTGGCACCGGGTATCACCGTTAGAAACGGAGGAGCGCCAGGGCAATCTTCAGTTATTGAAATCAGGGGAGTGGGTAGTTTTGCGGACATCAATCCCCTTTATGTCATAGATGGGATGCTTGCAGATGCCAATCCTACCATCAACACCAATGACATTGAATCCATTCAGATTTTAAAAGATGCCTCTGCTGCTGCCATCTATGGCTCCAGAGCGGCCAATGGGGTGATCATCATCACCACCAAGCAAGGCAAGGCCGGCCCTATGAAAGTGAGTTTTTCTGGTAAAAAGGGTGTGCAACAACTGCCCAACAGATGGGATGTGATGAACAGCACAGAATTTGCGGCCATGCAAACTGCACAATATGAAAACTCGGGATTAACACCGCCAGCACTGGTGGGCACCGACTTTGATCCCAATGTGAATACCGACTGGCAGGATGAAATCATCCGAATGGGAACTTTACAAGACTACAACGTGAGTCTTTCAGGAGGTTCTGGCAGTGGTACTTATATGATTTCCGGAAGTTTCTTTGAAAACGAAGGGGTGCTCAAGGGAAGAGATTTCGAAAGATACAGCTTCAGGGTAAACAGTACCAGCAAAATAGGTCGGGTGACCTTTGGAGAGAACGTTCTTCTTTCTCATTCAATTACCAACACCCCTGATGCCGGAAATCCATTTTATGATATGCCGCAACTCCTGCCGGTGATCCCTGTTCAGGGAGAGGACTACGTCTCAGAGGGTAACCCTTCAGGTTGGGGAATTGGGTCAGTCAATGCACCCTCTTATGCCTGGAACCCGGTGGCCATTCTGGATTTGAGCCAGCGAAACAGTCAGTATTCCAAACTGGTTGGGAATGCCTATATCAATGTGAAAATTACTGACTGGATCAGCTATAAGTTCAATGCCGGGCTGGAAGCCAGCTTTGATTACTCCAAGTACTTGAGAAAAGATGGGGTGTGGTCGTTCAATGCAGCGGTCTATCCAAGTTCTGTGGCGGACACCCGATCTACCTGGTTCAGCAAGCTTTTTGAACACACGCTTAATATCAACAAGGAGATTGGAAAGCATTCGCTGAATGCGGTGGTGGGTATCTCGCAACAGTCCTCGCAAAGGGAAGAAACCTTTGCACAGCGAAGCGAGCTACAGCAGTTCAACGGTCAGTATCTCAACACCATCAACTCAGCTACCGGAGATCCCACAGCCAGCGGATCCAGAACGTTGGATAATTTCATTATGGGCTATATGGGCCGGATCAACTATGTATATGATGACCGATACCTGCTCACACTTACTGGAAGAATTGATAAAAACTCGAGGTTTGCAGAGGACTATCGCACGGGTGTATTTCCTTCTATTGCTGCCGGATGGAGAATCAGCGAAGAAGGATTTTTCAACGTGCCTTTTATTTCCAACCTGAAACTTACTGGCTCTTATGGTCAACTGGGAGTGATCCCGGGTCAGGTAGGCTCATGGGATTACCTGGGTAACCTCAACAGCAACCCCAGGGCTATTTTTGGTCCCGATCAGGCGGCCAATGTAGGTGCCTATCAGGCGCGGATTGCCAATACGCAACTGAAGTGGGAAACAAGGATTTCGCAAAACGTAGGGGTAGAAGCAGGGCTATTGGATGACCGAATTTTGTTTACAGCAGAGTGGTACAACTCCCTGTCGCAGGATGCCATTTTGCAGATTCCATTGCCTCAGTACCTTGGCAACTTAGGGGGAAATCCTTTTGTGAATGCCGGATCCATCCGCAACCAGGGACTGGAAGTGAGTGCCGCTTATCGCAAACGTGAGGGCGCTTTCAAGTGGGATGCCTCAGTCAACTTTACTACCATCAAAAACAAAGTGGAAGATGTGGGAAATCAGGGTGAGGGAATTGACTATATCCCAACAGGATTGACCAGATCCAAGATAGGAAGACCTATCTCTGAGTGGTACCTCCTGAAAACAGCCGGAATTTTCCAGAGTGCTCAGGAAGTGCTGGATCACACCACGGCAGATGGCACGGTTATACAGCCGGCGGCCCAGCCTGGTGACATTCGTTTTGTGGATGTAAATGGTGACGGACAAATCACCGAAGACGACAGAGACTACAGTGGAAAGTCACCATGGCCTACACTTCAGGCCGGAGGTCAGTTCAATGCCTCCTACCAAAACTTCACCCTGAATCTCCAACTCATTGGGGTATTCGGCAACACCATTTACAATGGCGTGAGACAGGTGTTAGATGGTTATCAGAATACCAACTTCAGAAGGGATATTCAGCCCTGGACTGAGGACAACCCCAACACCAGTGACCCGAGGATTGGAGTGGCTACAGATGATGTGGCGCTCTCGCAAAATGCCACCAACAGTACCAGGTGGCTGGAAGATGGCTCTTATTTGAGGATCAGAAACCTGGAATTGGGTTATAATTTCTCAGATCATTTATTTGGGGAGTCTGGTATTCAAAATGCAAGACTCTACCTGAGTGGACAAAACCTGCTCACATTCACCAAGTATTCAGGATTGGATCCAGACGTGGTGGGCAATGGAATTCTTGAGCGCGGCTTTGATGCAGGCAACTGGCCATCGAGCAGGGTTTATTCTTTAGGACTTCAATTTCAATTTTAAACCAGCACGATCATGAAAAAAATATTCATTTATATAGCAATTATAGGAGGGGGATGTTTCGGCTGTGAAGACAAGTTGGACATTGAGAACCCCAACGAACCCAATGTAGGATTGTTTTGGGAGACCGGCGAGGATGCCGAAAAGGGAGTCAACGCGATCTACAGTACTTTGCATAAAGGCTCTATTTCACGATGGATGCCAATGCTGTACTCTACTCGCGCAGACATTGGCGAAAGCCGAAGCCCATGGACAGACCTGTCCAATGCACTGGACAAGTTCATACAGCCAGATTATAACTTCGATCCCGTATCAGGAGTTTTTGCCGACAATTATGTGGGTATTTTCCGTGCCAACCAGGTGCTGGACAATGTTCCGGGCATTGATATGGAAAAGAGCGAGAAGGACGTACTGCTAGGACAGGCTTATTTCCTAAGGGCCTTATTTTATTATCACCTGGCTACTCTTTATGGCAATGTGCCGATGTTGTTGAAAACATCAGAGCCTCAAGATTACCCACCTAACAGTACGCAAGCAGAAGTATTTGAGCAGATCATTTCTGACCTGGAGCTGGCAGTGCCAATGTTGCCTGCTAGATATGCTGATGCCGCGGACCTTGGTCGCGTGACTAAAGGTGCAGCTTATGCCTTATTGGCCAAAGCGCACATGCAGCTCGGTCAATACCAGGCAGCACTACCAGCCCTGCAATGGCTTGTGGATGGTGAGGGTGGAGATATTTACAATTTGGTCGCCAACTATCGTGACAACTTTCTCATCACTACGGAAAACAACGTAGAGTCCGTTTTTGAGTGGCAGTTTGCAGAGAATCCCAACGAGTTCACAGACAATGATATTCAAACGCCAAATCATAACTACGGCACTTCTTTGGCTCAGTTTACCGCTCCGGTAGGTATTGGATGGTCAGATGCAGAAGCACGCCGATGGATCATCTATGAATTTGATGAACTCACTGTTTCTGGTGACCGGGATCCCCGGGTGGCAGCTAGTTTCCTGTTTGATTCTACAGACATCAACGGGCCTGATGCCACGATGATCTATGGTCAATCGTTCAGTAGCCGGTATGGCACCGGCCCTGACAGCAAGCGTGTTTGGGTTCGCAAATTTCTGAATGATCACTGGAAAAACCAGGAGGGATACCGGTCACCCAATAACTATCGATACATCAGGTACTCGGATGTGCTGCTCATGTATGCAGAGTGTCTGAATGCTACCGGGAGCACTGCTGCGGCTTATCCGCACGTGGATCGTGTACGTCAGCGGGCCGGACTTCAGTCCCTTTCAGTGGCAAGACCAGGTCTGAACCAGGCCGCGTTTTTGGAGCAGCTGAAGCATGAGCGTTTGCTGGAGCTGGCTGGTGAAGGGCACCGATGGAACGATTTGGCCAGGTGGGGTGATTTGGGCCCCGGATTGGCAGTAAACGATCCTGCGTTCGCCAATTTTGAAGTAGGTAAACACGAGTTGTTACCTATCCCACAGTTGGATATCGATGCTAACCCCAATTTGGAGCAAAATCCGAAATGGTAAAATAATGCCCCGGGCATTATTGCCCGGGCGTATTTCTTTTTCTAAACAAAATCAATGACATCATGCAAATGCTGAGAGCCGTTTTGGTTCATCTCGTAGGAATCCTATTGTTTGGGCTTACTGCCTGTGCGGAAGAAGGATCACCAAAAATTGACAAGAATCCTCCAAAGGAAGAGCCCACAGTGGATTCTTTATTTCTTAATCCTGTTCACACAAGTGGTCCCGATCCCTGGGTTTTCCAAAAAGATGACCATTACTACCTCACATTTACTACCGGGATCAATGTAACACTCTACAAGACAGATGTGATGTCGGACTTATCAAAGGCCTATCAGCGGGTGGTGTGGACTCCGCCAGCCAGTGGACCAAATTCGCGTAACATCTGGGCACCGGAGATTCACTTCATACGGGACAAATGGTACATCTACTACGCGGCTGATGATGGCAACAATGACAATCACCGGATGTTCGTCCTTGAAAATTCCAGTGCCGACCCTACCGTTGGTCAGTGGGTGGATAAGGGGGAGCTAAAGCTCCCAGGCGATCGGTGGGCCATTGATGGGACCATTTTTGAGCATGCAGATCAGCTCTATTACCTCTGGTCGGGGTGGTCAGGAGCCACCAATGGTCGGCAGGATCTCTATATCTGTAAGATGACCGATCCCTATACCGCGGAGGGAGATAGGGTGTTATTGACCAAGCCTGAACTCTCGTGGGAGACCAATGGCACCAACCCCACAGTGGTGGAAGGGCCACAGGTATTGAAAAATGGCGATAAACTGTTTATGATATACTCGGCAGGAGGCTGCTGGACGGATGGCTATTCTTTGGGGATGTTGACTGCTGCGGCAGATGCGGACCTGATGACTGCTGAGTCCTGGGTGAAGTCACCAAATCCTGTATTTAGTCAAAATCCATCAGGCAATGCCTTTGGGCCGGGTCACAATGGATTTTTCAAATCGCTGGATGGCACGGAGGATTGGATTATCTACCATGCCAACCCCTTCGAGGGGCAAGGCTGTGGTGGAGCAAGATCCATCCGTATTCAGCCTTTTACCTGGGATCAGCAGGGCTATCCCGATTTTGGGACACCCCATCCCCTCTATCAGAAGCTTACCAGGCCTTCTGGTGAGTATTAGATCAATTACTAACTAAACCTAAAAAGCAATGAAAGCTAAGTTGATAATAGTGATAACATTAATGATCATTGGCACGGGCCTAAGGGCTCAGGATGCCATTCATGATCTGGATTTCGATGTGCAGAAATCAAGCATTTCAGCAGTGGATATTGATGCCGATGGAGATCGGGATATTCTGATCATCGGTGAAAACCCTAACGGGAAATTTGCACAACTATTTCGCAACAATGGCGAGATGAGTTTTGAAAAAGTGGCTTCACCTTTTGCTCCTTCAGCCATTACTTCGGTGACTTTTGGAGACGTGAATGGTGATGGTCAGCTAGATGCCCTTCAGTCCGGATTTGCGGATTCGGTCATTGTCAATCTTTATACTACCAATGAATCAGGTGACCTTGCTTTGGATGATTTCTACAGCAGTTTGGCGCATATCGCGCCTTCTTCGGCTATCGCTGATCTCAACAATGATGGTCATGCGGATATCTTGATTTTTGGAAATCACAACATTGAAGACCAACGACCTAAAATCTACTTTGGAGATGGTACAGGTGGGTTCACTTCCGAGTCGCCATTTGACACCTACAAATTTATAGACCCCAAAGTGAGCACTGTGGATGTTGATACTGATGGTGATCTGGACCTATGGGTGATGGCTGGCTATGAAGAAGGCATCGATGCCCGTTTTGCCCGCTTATTTATCAACGACGGTGGCACATTCACAGAAACTGATCCTGGAATCATCGCCAAAGGGCCCGGTTCATCGGACTGGGGAGATTATGATGGCGATGGTGACCTTGATTTGCTGATTGGCGGCTGGGGTTATGTCAATTCAGGAGAAGACAATGACATGATCTACCGAATCTATAAAAACACAGGCGGAACCTTCACAGAAGCAGCGGTATTCCAGCCCTTCGGGGCCTTTAGTCCATCTGATGCTTCCCGATTTGCAGACTGGGACAATGACGGTGATCTGGATGTGATCCTGACCGGGTGGAATCCAGATGAAGGGGGCCAGCGAACGGCTTTTTTCATCAATACTTCGGGAACATTTGCAGCTGCGGACTACAATGCCACCCTTCCCGGTATTTCCGAGAGTGCCGTGGCTATTTCCGATCTGGATGATGATGGAGATCTGGATCTGATCATCAACGGTTACTCTGGAAATGAGTGGAATGGCGAGGGTTCAGCTTACAACCGGAATGTGGCGCTGGTAATAGAAAACACCACGGCGGGTACCAATGCCGCGCCAGCCCCACCGGCCAACCTTTCGGCCAAAGCCAATGGAAAAGCTGTGACCTTTAGCTGGGATGAAGCAACGGATGATTCTACTCCGGCAGCGTCTCTGAGCTACAATCTGTTTTTGGTGGATTCCGATGGAAACTATTTCTTCTACCCCGTGGCAGATACCACCTCTGGTAAACTCATGGTGCAGGAGAAAGGCAACATGCAGCTGAATAACGCCTGGACTGTTAAGGGGCTCCCTTACGGGGAATACAGATGGGGAGTCCAGGCCATCGATCACAGTTTTGCAGGGTCGACTTTCGCCAAAGACAACTTCAGCCATTTGGAAGGAGGCCCACTGGCTACTTCATTGGAGAGCGACGCACTTATCTATCCAAATCCAAATCAGGGCCAGATACAGGTCAGGGTGAATAATCAAATCCGACAGCTCAGTATTTTGACCATGGATGGGAAGCTGGTAAGGTCTCTGAATGTGGAAGCGGGTGCCAAAAGTGTTCAGATTCCCATGGCGGCTGGTATTTACCTGGTGAGGGCTCTTCGTGCCGATGGACATTCCACTTCAGATAAAGTAATAGTAAAGTAATCAATCATGACTCAGGCCGAACGTAAAGCGCTAAATGAAGCATCATCAACAGATTCTTAAAAGCATGGTTTTGCTTTGGATGATAATGGTTCTCTGTTATTGCAAGCCAGGCGAGGAGCCCTCCGAGCAGCCTCCGATGGTGGAGGAGGATACCACCGCCTGGGTGATAGAGCATGCTCAGCCGGGAGCACCCATCTCACACATCAGGTGGGGGGAACCCGTGAAAGTCTCTCACGAAGTGTTTGGAGCCGAATATCCAAGGATGCTGCAGCTGGGTGAGGACACTTTGTTTTTGGCTTACCATGGAGGTGATGAGCAAAACGCCTGGGACAATATTTACCTGAGAAAAAGCTTCGACCGGGGAGCCACGTGGAGTGAAGAGGAAGTTCTAATGGCTGACAATGATCCCAATTATTGGGGCTTTGCCAACCCGGAGTTTTTAGAGCTCAGGAGCGGTCGGATCTTGATGGCCTTTACCGGACGCGGCAGGCCAGATGATAACCAGCATGACAATATCCAGTTCATGTACAGCGATGATCGGGGCACTACATGGAGTGCCCCGAGAATTGTGGCCCTTGGGCGATCGTGGGAGCCTGCCATGGTGCAGCACCCCAATGGGGACGTACTGCTTTTCTACTCCAGCGAAGCCCGGTGGTGGCAGGTGGTTCCTGCCGATCAGACTCAGCAGGAGATACTCATGGTCACCTCGAAAAATGATGGGGGCTCGTGGAGCCTGCCCAAGTCTGTGGCCTACACCTCCGGAATGCGCGATGGCATGCCAGTGCCTTTGGTACTGAAAGATGGTAAAGGGATTGCTTTTGCCATTGAGTCTGTGAACAACAGAGATTCTCCATGGATACTACGCTCCTCTTTGTCTGCACGCTTCCAAACCCCTGGTGACATTAGTAAAAGGCTGGCGGCACCTAAAACCACAGTCAACTTTGGCGGAGGCCCCTATCTGGTACAGCTGCCCACTGGAGAGACCATCCTTTCATGTCATGATACAGGCGACAGGGACATTGGGCCAGACTGGAAACGAAATACCATGTACGTACTGATCGGAGATGCTGAAGCCAACAACTTCTCCAATGTTTCCTATCCTTTTCCAGATCTGCCGGCAGATGAAGGAGCCTTTTTTAATGCACTACACGTCCTCGATGAGGATACTGTGATCGCTTTGGGCAGTCGATATTTTGCGGATGGTCATACGGAAGTTCATTGGGTGACGGGTGAGATAGTGAGGCAGTAAAAAAAGATACTAAGGCAGGATTTTGCTTAAAAAGTGAAATCCACGGGCGGCCCAAGGGGCCGCCCATTATTATCGCAAATTTTTGTTTCTGTGTTATGCGCCAGAAAGATTTTTCATTTCAAAACGAACGCTATGAAACTTAAGAAATTACAAATCAGAATCATCGTCATAATGATGATCGTTATGGGTGCTTTTGGCGCTGACTTACATGCTCAAACCACTCGGTTTGAGTCGCACAACTTTCCGGGCAACTATATCCGACACGCTTACAGCCGGGGGCGAATAGATGCCAATGTGAGTCCGTTTCAGGATTCGGAGTTTAGAATTGTTCCAGGCCTGGCCAATGGTGCGGCCATTTCGTTGGAGTCCGTAAATTTCCCGGGGAGCTTTTTACGTCATAAAAATGGCGAAATCTGGCTGGAGCCGAATGACGGTTCGGGTATTTTTCATCAGGATGCCACCTGGTGGATGCGAAGCGGTCTTGCCGGTGGTGGCGTGTCATTTGAGTCTTACAATTTTTGGGGCAATTACATTCGTCATAGAAATGGGCTGTTGTACAGCGAAAGTCCCGGGGGTTTACCGGCTGACGCCACTTTTCATGAACGACCTGTGGGGGGTGGTGCCATGGTCGATGCTTTTGAGGGGGCCGATCCTGAGATCACCAACTTCGATGGAAACTATCGCATCTACGTCACCAATCAGGGTGGGGTGATCCGATGTATGAGGCCTTACGACAACAATAATCTAAAAGGTAGCTGGTATGCTACCACGGCTTTCACCATGCCCCCACACCTGATAAATGGCTGGGCCCCGGCAGTGGTGAAAGTAGGCAGTGAGTATCGCATGTATTTCAATGCCATTGACACCAGAGGGCCGGATGATAATAACATCTACGTGGCCTTTTCCAATAATCCCAACTCCGGCTTTGCCAATGAAGTGGAGGTGGTGCATGATGGAGCCGGCGGCTGCACCGATGTGATCGACGCTGGCATTGATGGAAACATTATCTACTATGGTGGCTCCGTGGGGGGTGGTGCCTTCATGGCAGACCTTACCAACAATGGACGCAGTTCTGCCAATCACAGAATGGTCAACGGGCTCACCAATTACTCTGAGGCGCCTTTCGTAGGGTATGTCACCGGAGTAGGTAAAGTGATGCTGTATGCCCGCGGTTTTTATTATAATGATTCCTATGGCACCAACTGGGCCACGGGTGATGGCCAGAACTGGACCTATCAGGGGCAAGTCAATTTCCCCAATGCTGACCAGTATTTGTTCAGATTAGGCCATGCCTCTACGGTAAACGATTACATCGCCGTGAATAGCAATCGGGCAGGAACGCCGGTTCGCAGGATTGCCATTGGTCAACTCTCTTTGCAGGGGGGATACCTGGAAGGTAATCGTGTGAGTGGTGACCCTGGCGCTGATACCGAGGGGATGGTACTTACTGTGGTGATCGAAGACCTCACGGACGTGAATGTGGTCGCCGATTTTGGTGAAATGAAACCGAGTGACTTTAAAATATATCCCAATCCAGTACAAGGCACTGAGTTTTTCATCGCATTCAATGCGCGTGAAGTAGCCACCTCTGCACAGATTGATATTTATGATCTCAGTGGAGCACTTGTGCTGCAGGTGATCAAGGAGAATGTTGAGATGGGTGTCAACTCCTATCAGCTTGATCGGTCTGGCCTTCGTGCAGGGCAGTATATGCTGCGTGTGACCAACGACCGTGGACAACTACTCGGTGGGGATACATTTATTGTGAAATAGAATACAAACTCGCGAACCCCTTTGCACCACAGGTAGCAAAGGGGTTCGCTTATTACCTTAGAATAGAGAATGGATACGATGATCATGAAAAACGTACTAACCTTAATACTGGCCTTGGGCCTTTGTAGTGCAAGCGCACAGTGGAAGCCTGCAGGTGACAAAATCAAAACCAAATGGGCTACCGAAGTGGATCCCGACAATGTGCTACCCGAGTACCCGCGTCCGATCATGACCAGAGCCAACTGGAAAAATCTGAATGGGTTGTGGGACTTTGCGATGGTCAAGCGCAATGCCACCGAACCTCAGGCATACAGTGAGCAAATTCTGGTGCCCTTTCCAGTGGAGTCTAGCCTTTCCGGAGTGCAGAAAATGGTAGGTGCAGAAAATGTAGTTTGGTACCGCCGCACCTTTGAGGTGCCAGCTGCCTGGGAGGGCAAAAATACTTTGCTCCACTTTGGCGCTGTGGACTGGCGCACGGAGGTGTTTGTCAATGACATTAAAATAGGTACGCATGAAGGTGGGTACACGCCGTTTTCATTTGACATTACTCCGTACCTGAAAGATGGGGTACAAAAACTGACCGTGAAAGTGTGGGATCCCACAGATGCTGGCCCGCAGCCCCGAGGCAAGCAGGTGAACAAGCCCGGTGGCATCTGGTACACACCAGTCACCGGGATCTGGCAAACCGTATGGTTAGAGCCAGTGGATGCTACGTCCATAGTAGATATCCGAACCAATCCCAACATTGATGACAATACCCTCAGCGTGCAAGTAGCGACCCGAGGCAGCTCTTATGGAGACCTGATTGAGATCAAAGTACAAGATGGTGCGAATGTGATCAAAACGGTGAAGACCGCCGTAGGACAGGAGGCAGTCATTACGATACCATCACCCAAACTATGGTCACCTGAGTCACCATTCCTTTATGATCTGGAAGTTGCGCTTATCCGTGATGGAGTGGCCAGGGATCAGGTGAAAAGCTATTTCGCCATGCGAAAGATCTCTACTCAGCGAGATACAAAGGGTATTGTCAGACTTCAGTTGAACAACAAGGATTATTTCCAGTTTGGCCCGTTGGATCAGGGTTGGTGGCCCGATGGTCTCTACACGGCTCCTACGGAGGAGGCGCTCATTTATGACATTCAAAAGACCAAAGATTTTGGTTTCAATATGATCCGTAAACATGTGAAAGTAGAACCAGCCAGATGGTATACTCACTGTGACAGGATGGGTGTGCTGGTGTGGCAGGACATGCCCAATGGTGATGATCAGCCTATCTGGCAAAATCGCCAGTATTTCACTGGCACCGAATTGCAACGTACGGCAGAATCGGAAGCGATTTACCGCAAGGAATGGAAAGAAATCATGGATTATCTTTATTCTTATCCGAGTATCGTGTGCTGGGTGCCCTTCAATGAAGGTTGGGGTCAGTTTAAAACTCAGGAGATCGTGGAGTGGAATATGGCCTATGATCCTTCCAGACTCGTGAACCCGGCAAGTGGGGGTAATCATTTTCAGGTAGGCTCTATGCTAGACCTCCATAATTACCCGGGACCGGAAATGTACCTGTACGATGCACAACGTCCGACGGTGCTGGGCGAATATGGCGGCATTGGGCTGCCCTTGAAAGATCACCTTTGGGAGCCTGATAGAAACTGGGGCTACGTGCAGTTTAAAACCTCCAAAGAGGTAACAGAAAAATATGTGGAGTATGCGCAACAGCTGGCTGACATGGCGAAAACCGGGTTTTCTGCTGCTATTTATACCCAAACGACCGATGTGGAAGTGGAGGTCAATGGCTTCATGACCTACGACAGGAAGGTGATCAAGCTGGACGAAAAAGAAGTTAGAAAAGCCAATCAGGCAGTGATCAATGCGATACAGAAATAAGCTAAGAATGAAACATTTACACCATATCACCATTGCGGCGGTTTTGGCCTTAGGCCTGAGCTGCTCCACGCCTCCCAAACAAGAGGCCACTACCAAAACCTACAGCAACCCCATCAATGTAGAGTTTGGCGACCCTTATATTCTGGACAATGGAGACGGCACCTACTATATGTACGGCACCGGTGGAGGAGCGAAAGATGGCTTTGCCACGTACTCTTCCACCGATCTGGTCAATTGGAAGTTTGAAGGGCAGGTGTACTATGGTAATACCGACAGTTCGTGGAATGAGAAGTGGTTTTGGGCTCCAGAGGTTTACAAGCGCAGCGACAAGTACTATATCTTCTTCAGTGCTCAGTGGAAGGAAAATCCCACCAATGAAGAGGAAAACTTCATGATCGGTGTGGCGGTAGCGGACAGCCCCACAGGACCTTTTGTGGATTTGTATGATCGTCCTATTTTCAATCCTGGCTATCCGATCATTGATGCCAATGTCTTTGTGGACGACGATGGAAAAAACTACCTGTACTATTCCCGTGCCTGCTACAAGCATCCGGTGGAGAGTGAAGTAGCCGACTGGGCCCGGGAGAAAGGCTGGTATGAGGAGGTGGAAGAAAGCTGGGTCTACGGTGTAGAGCTCAAGCCGGACTTCAGCGGAGTGATCGGTGAGCCGGTGCTGTTGCTGCACCCACCTGTGACAATGGATGATCAGCAAGCCGAGTGGGAGAGCCGATCAGTTACCGCACGGGAGATCAACCGCCGCTGGACGGAGGGGTCTTTTACTTTCAAAAAGAATGGCACTTACTACATCATGTATTCGGCCAACTACTATGCAGGGAAAAACTATGCCGTGGGCTATGCCACTGGTGCAGGGCCACTTGGACCTTTCCAAAAGGCAGCTAACAATCCCGTGCTGCAAAAGAATGTGGAGCAGGGCGGCGATGTGACAGGCACCGGGCACAATATGGTCTTGTTTTCGCCCGACAGCTCAAAGATGTATTGCGTTTATCACGGCCGCACTACTGCCAGTGGGGACAACAGGGTGCTGTTCATAGACGAGCTGCGCATAGAAGAAAATGGTCAGTTGGTAGTGGATGGACCCTCCACCACACCCAACCCCTATCCGGTGCTGAGGTAGGGACCGGCTCCTAATCACCATCAGGCAAAACATCCAATAGCATCAGGGGCAACCCTGGTGCTATTTTTTGTGGTGTTTTCATGCCATGAACCTGTATGTCTTTTAACGGTAAAGAGTTAGATTTATGGAACCCAACCATAATCTGATTGACACATTCAAACTTTGCATATCTCGAGGAAGAGTTTAATCAATAGATTTTTTAGGAGATGGTATTCAACGAGCTCAATAGCGTAGTGCATCACATCCACCAGCTGAGTAGGGTGATCAAAAAAAGAAGCAAATGGCAAAACGTGAGTTATCCATATTACAAAAAATGTACAAGGAATTTTTTCTTGCCTTGCTTGCTGAATATGAGCTGGACTCACCCGCAAAACTGAGTCATTTTCAGAAGAGAGAATTCTTTACAAGGATAAAAGAAGGTTGGAAAGTAAAAACGGCAGCATTAGCTAAAGCAAAAGTAAGGACAACGCCTCTTTCAAAGAAATTCCAGTACGCAAAGGTTAAAGTTTCAGAGTCTTTAATAGCACTAGAGCCAAAGGCAGCATACGGACAAACTCTCCCAAGTAAAACTGAGGAGGTTACTGTAAAAATCCTTTCTGAAGAAAATCCCGAACAAACAGATGATTTAAAAATTAAGTATCATCCCAACCAGTTTTTTGAGCAAGATGATTTGATGTATACCTATCCGGTAGTGAAAATGCCTAGAGAGGAGTCATATTTAAAGCTTCCAAGAAAACGTCGTGCAATGGGTAAAGGATATAAAGAGGCCGATTTTTATAAAGCCATAATTGCCAATATACCTGAAGTGGAAGTTGATGTTGATTTGCACATGGCTATCCCACACTATAGCAGGCCCTATGAGCCAGACATTGTTTTAATAGATCGGGAACTTAACTTATACATAGATATAGAAATAGATGAACCTTATGATGGCTATTATCGATTTCCAACTCATGAATTTATCAGGGACGAAAAAGATGTGATTGTTAAAAAAGATAATATCAGGGATTTGTTTTTCACAGAAAGTGGATGGGTGGTTATTCGATTTACTGAGTATCAAGTACATCTCCAAGAGAAGCAATGTATTGCCTATATTAAGGATGTACTGAATTCAATCTATACGTATCGACTGGATGAATCTTCCAATTGCACTTTGGAACCTCAATGGGACTACCAGCAAGCTGTTCGGTGGGAGAAATCACATTATAGAGAGAAATATTTAGGTATTGAAAAATTTGGTAAGCAAAAAGCAACCTCAGAGATCATTGTTGATTTTAACGAAAATGAGAGCATTGAAAGAAGTCTGAATAGAACGAAAAGGTCTAAATCGGAAGCCTTGCAAGGTAATGTTGCCTTTGAGGATGAAACGCATACATATCATCATCCAAAGGATGAAACTGGAAACGCAGAGTATATATCAGTTACCACCTTAATTGATCGATTCTTTCCATTTGATATTGACCGATTCATTCAGGGGAAAGTCAAAAAGGAAGGACTTAGCGAAGAGGAGGTATTGGAAGAATTTCTTAGAAATAGAGATGAGGCTGCAGAAAAGGGCACCTATCTCCACGAGCAAATAGAGAGATTCTTAAAGGGAGAGTCATATGATGAGTGTACTAAAGAATTTGCCCACTTTAGAAGATTCTATAATCATGTAATTGTTGACAAGGGGTTTCAATTTGTTGAGGCTGAAAAAAAAGTACTACTGGAAGAATACAATGTTGCTGGTACTGTAGATGCTTTGTTCAAGAAACCGGATTCGAACGATTATGTCATTATTGACTGGAAACGAAGTAAAAAGTTAGTAATTGATGGTTACCCCAGAAAGTTTGGTTATGGTTATGCTTTGTCGGAATTGGGTAACCTAGATAATTCAAGCTATAACAAATACTCTCTGCAGCAGAATATTTATAAATACATTTTGGAGAAGAAGTATGGGTTTCCCATCTCGTCTATGAATTTGATCGTGCTTCACGAAAAATATGACGATTATTATAGAATCAATCTAGCTGAGATGGGAAAAGAGGTTAGGATCATCTTGGACTCAATCAACCACAAAATATAGATATGTCCGTATTAGATGATTTTAAGCAGGCAATAGTCATTCAACAACAAAAGGATGATGAGGCCTATGAAGAGCAAATAGCCTTACCTCTTGACGAACGTGTTGCCAAGGGTGTGACGATGACCAATCTCAAGGTCATATTTGATTTTTACGAGGAAGCGCCTAACCAATGGTGTCCACATTTGAATTACCCATATAAGTTCCTTCGCTCAGCTGAAATTTTTAGTGATAATAATATCTCAAAGTTCCGGGAAGGCGCACAGGTGGTGTTGAGCAATGGTAGTCATGAGTTTAAAATGGATATACTGGAAGATACACTTGAAAGATTTGTTTTGGCTCCAAATGACTATGATGTGAAAGCATGTTATTTAGACTCAAAAAGTTATAACCAAAATAATTGGGAGATCAATGTGGTAAAAACCGATCTCACCTTAAAACTACTTTCAGCCACAGCGGGTAATCTGGAGTCTGATAGTGCTCGACTTAATAAAATTGAGCGTCTTTTTTCTGGAGCATTGACTAATCCGATCAACTCAGATAAATGCTATAATGGCTTAAATGACTCACAAAACACAGCTGTCACCAAGGCGGTTTTGTCTCCTAATTTCCATTTGATTCAGGGGCCTCCCGGAACGGGAAAAACAGAAACCATAGCGCACATTGCGGCGCTGTACTTACGTTCTGGCAAAAAAGTATTTGTTACTGCCCCTACCCACACAGCCATCAACAATTGTTTGAATGCCATTGCTAATAGGGTAAAAGAAGATAGCAAGGTGGTAAAGATTGGAGAGAAGTATCAAGCGGCAGAGATACTAACTAACCCGCATATTAAAAGAAAGACAAGGTTGTCCTTAGAAAGTTTTGAGTCTGTTAATGAGATGAGCAAGGAGGGAATTGTCATAGGAGGCACTCCATATTCTCTATGCTACCCAGCATCCAAGCGTCTAAATAATTGGGAATTTGATGTGGCACTAATAGACGAAGCGGCACAAATGAGCATTCCTCTCGCCGTTTCGGTTATGTCAAAAACCAACAAGTTTGTCTTTGTTGGTGATCATGAACAGCTTGATCCTATTATGCCCTCAGGAACTGGAGTGTCCATGTTTTCAGAATCGGTCTTTCGGAGGTTGGTTAGGCTTTATCCAAACGATAAAACGCTTTTGAATATTTCGTACAGATTGAATGACAAACTTATTCGCATACCTAATAAGCTTTTTTATAGTGATCAGTTAACTTCAGGAGTTTCGCCGAATATTGAAAATAGTCAAATACCAAGCAATCATTATTCAGAAGTATTGAATAATGAAGACCCAAAAGTCTTGTATTTGCACAAGGTGTTTGATTCTCAAGGGAGATCCCCACACGAAGCAAGTATTGTTGCTGGTATTCTCAAAGATCTAGTAGAACACGGTGCTGAGTTAAGGGATATAGGTATTATAACACCTTACAGAGCTCAGGTGCGTGAAATCAAAAAAGCACTAAATCGGGTTGTAAAAGGAATTGACACAGAACGAACTGAATCACTTTTTATCGATACCGTTGATCGCATGCAGGGGCAAGAGAGGGATTATATCCTCTATAGTATGTCAAACTCGCATCCACTGGAATCGAAAAGAAGATTGGATTTTTTTTATAGCCCTAATCGATTGAATGTGGCTATTACAAGAGGTAAGAAGAAGTGTATTGTTATTGCTAATTATAAAGTTTTTGACATCATCGATGATGAGTTATCGGATTTGCCAGAATATGATAATTTGAAGCCAAGTCTCAACATATTCAAGGAGTATTTCAGGCTTTCAACGAAAATTGAAGAAGAGGTGGAAGAGGATAGTTGGTAGAAAATGAACTATTGTGCTCTATACTTTGAATTTGTGGAGGGCATTTTATGCTCATTATTAATCTCCTCAAGAGAATGTGTAATGATTCCTAATTCGCGATTCGCGAATTAAAATGCTACCTTTACTTGAAAGGAAACTCTATCAAATGAAAAAGCACAGCGGTATGCGGCCGCAGGACATTGTCATCCTGCTCAAAATTGCCATCAAAGGGGAGCAGTCCTGGAACATGAAAGCGCTTTCTCAAGAATTGGAGATTAGCGCCAGTGAAGTCAGTGAGAGCCTCAACCGCTCGTCTTTTGCGGGACTACTGTTTCAGGATAAGAAGCAGCTCATGCGCCAAGCCCTAATGGATTTTTTGCAATACGGTCTTCGGTACGTGTATCCACAGCAACCCGGTGCATTGGTGAGAGGCATGCCTACCGCACATAGTGCACCACCTCTGGACAATGAGATTATGAGCGACGCACCTTATGTTTGGCCCTATTACGATGGAACAGTAAGAGGTCAGGCCGTAGAGCCTCTTTATCCAAGTGTGCCGGCTGCCTGCCTCAAAGATCCGGTTTTTTATGAAGTAATGGCCCTGTGTGATGCGCTCAGAGTAGGCAGAGCTCGCGAGCGAAACTTTGCGGTAGAAGAACTCAAAAAGCGGATATGCTAAAGAACGCGAAAAGTGCAAACGAGATGAGTCAAAATGATTTTTTGCATGCGACTGGCTAGGTTGGTGCCATTTTGTGGGATCACCAATTGTTTTCTTTGCCTACGCGGCCCGGGGCAAGCAAAGAAAATGAAGGGTAAGTAGCCAGGCTATCTGATTGAGGCAAACTAAGTTATCAGTTCACTACCTCACCATCAACTTTTAATGCAATCTTCCCACAACTTTACTCCTTGATCCTTGATGCATCAAGCAATAAAATTGTGGGGCATCACTATATAGTTATATTTTGTAAAGACGAATTAATTCACTGCGGATTCAGAAATGGAGGGACGCAAAGGAGGGCGGGGCATCCAAGGCAAGCGTGAATCATTTTGACTCTAACAATTCCTAAAAAAGCCTAAACACCATGAGTCAAAATGATTTTTTGCGTTGGTGCCTTTTCTTTTGCTTCGTTTTCTTTAGGCAAGCAAAGAAAATGAAGGGTAAGTGGCCAATCAACTAGATTGAGGTATATAAGGTATCAGATCACAACTTCTCCATCCATCCTTAATGCAATCTCCCCACAGAAATTCTGCTTGACCCTTAGTGACCTCCGCAGGATTACTTTCCGAGATCCTGTAATCGTTCCGAATTCCGATAGCAAAACCATTGAATCTGCGATTCAAGTGGATTTTGTATTTCAAAGGCTCCCTTGAATAAATTCAAATCGCCTCTGAAACACAAAAACCTGTCGCATGCGCGACAGGTTTTGCTCTCTTAGTGACCTCCGCAGGATTCAAACCTGCAACCTCCTGAGCCGTAATCAGGTGCTCTATTCAGTTGAGCTAGGAAGCCATATTTTAATTGCCGTAATCAGGTGCTCCCTGCCTGCTGGCAAGGCAGGTATTCTCCCGATAGCTATCGGGAGAGCTAGGAAGCCATTTTCGATTTTAACACTTTTTATAACAACGATCTCTGTGAAATCATTCCTCTAAAAGTATCTTCGTCCGATCAACAACACAAAACCCCGCAGAGATTCATGTATTTTTTCGTCCGAATCAAATCGAGCACAAAGTTAATAATTTGTGGTATAAATCATCGTTAATCCTGTAGGTTTTAAAATAGATTCTATCTTTGCGCGAAATTAAAAATGAATATGAAGCGAATTTGCGGAGTTGCCTTTCTACTGACACTTACTTTCACAGCGTTTTCACAGGACAATTCACGACCAAAGCAGCCTGACCTTCCCGGCGATCTGATGCTGGACTATGGGTTCAACTTTTGGACACAAAAACCTGATGCATTGCCCACCCGCATGTGGAGCTCCAATTCATTTGGCATCTATTATAACTCTCGGGTTCGTTTCAACGACTACATTTCTTTTTACCCAAGTGTAGGGTTTACGTTCGAAAAGTACGGTTTTGATGACAATCAAACCTGGCTGCGGGATTCAAATGGCGATATATCTCTGGACTCTATTGGTGGTGTCACGCTTACCAAGAATAAGCTGGTGGCCAACTATTTTGAAGTGCCGGTGGAATTCAGGATTCACCCACTGGGTACGGTAGGCGGCGAGGGCTGGTTTATCGGCCTTGGAGCCATCGGTGGCATTCGTGTGGGCTCTCCACATACCAAGATCAAGTATAATGAGGGGGATAATTCGATTAAGGAAAAACTCTACGACGACTTCAACGTCAATAGGTTCAGATATGGTCTTCAGGCAAGATTTGGTTTCAAGACCTTTCATGTGTACTACAAGACCTATCTCAATAACGTTTTTACCAGTTCTCCTGACGGCACCAAAAACCCTCAGACCTACACCCTCGGGGTGACCTTCAGCGGTTTCTAACCAAAGAAGAAAAGTGCTGCAAAACAGAAAACAAAACCAAAAATAGCCCCGGTCCAGCTTTCACCAGGCGTGTGCCTGTTGAGGTAGAGGCGTGAAGTAGTGGTAAGGCCGGCGATCAGAAAGAGGCCGGCCAGCGGCATGATGAGGTCTGTGGAGAGGTACTTCATGCTGAATGCCGAGAACAGCCCGGCTACCCCCCAAACAGCTGCGGAATGCACACTAATCTTGAACCTGAGGCTAATCAGAAAAATGGCGAAAATCATGGCCGTCACGGCGATCATAATCACCAGGAGGGTGATCGGGAGCCTCATTTTGGTGTAAAACATATAAGTGGTCACCCCATAAAATGCCCCGATAGAGAGGAAAGGGAGCGACCTTTCTTCCAGTTTAGTGATTTCCAGGTTAGAAACCTTTTTAGTGAGCTTGAGAAAAAGAATACTCATGGCAGGAACCACGCTGGTAGTCATGAATATGGCACCGATGAAATAAGGCACCGACTGCAGGGGTATAGGACTGTAGATTTCTGGTACCATCAGGTAAAACAGTACGCTACAGTAGGTGGCCATGAGCAGCGGATGAAAAAGGGCCGAGATGATTTTCATTAAAAAGCCCGTCACCTAGAGTTGTTTTCTCAGTCTGGCCACCGGAATATTCAATTGCTCGCGGTATTTAGCTACGGTTCGTCTTGCGATGTTGTAGCCCTCGGCACGGAGCATTTTTTCGAGTTTGTCATCGGAGAGTGGTTTGGCTTTGTCTTCCCCTTCTATGATTCCTTTCAGCTTGTGTTTCACCTCACGGCTACTCACATCCTCACCGGAGTCCGTAGCGATGCCCTCAGAGAAGAAATATTTCAAAGGATAAATCCCGAATTCGGTTTGAATGGCTTTGCTGTTGGCTACCCGAGACACTGTAGAGATGTCCATGTTGATGGTATCGGCAATGTCCTTCAGAATCATGGGTCTGAGTTTGGCCTCATCACCTTCCAGAAAATACTCGTACTGAAAGTCGATAATCGCTTGCATGGTATTCAGCAGGGTGTTTTGTCGCTGTTTGATGGCATCGATAAACCACTTGGCCGAATCCAGTTTTTGCTTAATGAACGTGACGGTTTCCTTGAGCTTTTTGTCGCGCTTGTCACTCTTGTCATAAGCATGCAGCATGTCGGAATAGGATCTACTGATCTGCAACTGCGGGGCGTTGCGTGAGTTGAGGGTGAGCTCCAGCTTACCATTGTTGTTGGTGAGCATAAAGTCAGGGATCAGGTACTGGGTTTTCACCAAATCTTCGCCGCTTCCGCCTGGCTTGGGGTTGAGCTTGGTGATCATGGCGATGGCGTCTTTCAGTGCCTCTTCGCTTTCGATGCCCAGCTTTTTGGCAATCTTGTCGTAGTGTTTTTTAGAAAATTCATTGAAGCACTTGTCCACGATGAGCCTGGCGATTTCCAGGTATTCCAGCTCCTCATCCTTGCGCTCTAGCTGGAGTAGGAGACACTCCTGGAGGTTTCGAGCACCGACTCCCGGAGGGTCAAAATTTTGAATCTTATAGAGGATGCTCTCCAGCTCCTCCACATCTGTTTCTATGTTTTGGGCGAAAGCCAGGTCATTGACGATGGCCTCCAGCTCCCTGCGGATGTAGCCATCTGCATCTATGCTCCCTATGAGCTGCTCACCGATCACATGCTGGCGCTCGTCCAGCCGGAGGTAACCAAACTGGGTCATGAGCTGCTCATGGAGGGTGCTGCCCACAGAGATGGGCATCTCTTTATCATCCTCATCCGGATTGCGGCCGTCCCCCTGCATTTTGTAACCTGAGAAGTCATCATGCAGGTACTCTTCGATGGTGGGCTCAGAGTTGTCAAACTCGTCCGGGGCATCATCCGCATAGTCATCTTCCTTTTCAGGTAAGCCTTCTTCCAGTGCAGGATTGATCTCCAGCTCTTCCTCTATGCGGGTATCCAGCTCTGCTGTGGGCACCTGCAGGAGCTTTATAAACTGTATCTGCTGCGGAGACAGTTTTTGGGATAATGATTGGGTAAGGTTGAGTTTTTGCATTGTTCAGTTTAGCTCAAAACCAAAATTATTCATATTTAAAGGATTCTTTGATTAAAACGGTAAATTATCGTTTTTTTGCCCTGTTTTTAACAGACTTAAGTTATTGATCCCGTGAGAGAAAAACGTACGAAAATCCAGGAAGTTTTGGCCAGAGAGCCAATAGGTGAGGAATTGACCCTGATGGGTTGGGTGAGGACCAAGCGAGCCAGCAAAAATGTGGCGTTTATAGCGCTGAATGATGGCTCTACGATCAATAACATTCAGGTAGTAGCGGACGTGGAGCAGTTTGGTGAGGAGGTGCTGAAAAAAGTGACCACAGGAGCCAGTATTGCTGCCACCGGGAAACTCGTGGCTTCTCAGGGTGCTGGTCAGTCGTGTGAGCTGATTGCCGAAAGTATTGAGGTTTTCGGGGAAGCAGATCCGGAGAAGTATCCGCTGCAGCCCAAAAAGCACAGCCTTGAATTTTTGCGTGAGATCGCTCATTTGCGTCTGCGCACGAATACTTTCAGCGCTATCATGCGGGTTCGCCATTCCATGGCTTTTGCGGTGCATCAGTTTTTCAATGATAAAGGATTTTTCTACATCAACACTCCCATCATCACGTCATCGGATGCTGAAGGTGCGGGTGAGGCTTTTAAGGTGACCAACTTTGAGCTGGATGCCATCCCCAGGAATGAGGAAGGCGGAATAGATTTTAAGAAGGACTTTTTCGAAAAAGAAGCCAACCTCACGGTGTCTGGTCAGCTGGAAGGAGAGCTGGCAGCTATGGCCCTGGCCGAAATTTACACTTTTGGGCCAACCTTTCGGGCAGAAAACTCCAACACCACCAGACACCTGGCGGAGTTTTGGATGATCGAGCCGGAGATGGCGTTTTACGACCTGAAGGACAACATGGACCTGGCCGAGGAGATGCTAAAGTACCTGGTGAAATATGCGCTGGACAACTGTGCGGACGACCTGGCATTTTTGGAGAAAAGAGCAGAGGAGGAAGATAAAAACAAACCTCAGACAGAGCGTGCAGAGATGACCCTCACTGAACGGTTGAAGTTTGTGTTGGAGAATGATTTCGAACGGGTGACATACACAGAGGCCATCGAGATCCTGAAGCGGTCAAAACCGAATCAGAAAAAGAAATTTCAGTACCTCATAGAAGAGTGGGGGGCAGACCTGCAGTCAGAGCATGAGCGCTTCCTGGTGGAGAAGCACTTCAAAAAACCTGTGATCCTCTATAACTACCCACGAGACATTAAGGCTTTCTACATGCGCCAAAATGACGATGGGAAGACCGTAGGCGCCATGGACATCCTTTTTCCGGGTATCGGAGAAATCATCGGTGGGTCGCAGCGTGAGGAGCGGATGGATAAGCTCACCGAAAGAATGAAAGCCATGGGCATCCCTGTGGAGGAGATGTCGTGGTATATGGATACCCGCCGGTTTGGATCGGTGCCACATAGTGGCTATGGTCTGGGCTTTGAGCGGATGATCCAGTTTGTCACAGGCATGGGCAATATCCGGGATGTGATCCCCTTCCCACGTACACCTGGCAACTGCGAGTTTTAAAAAAGTTTATTCAGGACTTCATCCCGATAGCTGGCACCTATCGGGATTTTTTTTGACCCGATAGTGAGATCATGGCCGGAGTGGCTGTCTACTCGATGGCTGTTCACAATGAAAGACTTGTGCACCCTCATGAAAGCTTCCTGAGGTAGCTCGGTTTCCAATTTTCGCAGCGACTCCAGTACAATGATTTTTTTGTCGGTGAGCACAAAGGTGACATACTCCTTGAGTCCTTCTATGTAAAGGATATCCGTTAGGGTAATTCTGTGGGTCTGACCGTCGGATTTGATGAGAAAATGCTCCGAAGTATTCGTAGGTGGAGTTTCTGAGGGTGCTTGCTTTTTCTGGATGACTTTGTTGACCGCACGCAGAAACCGATCGAAAGCTATAGGTTTCATCAGGTAGTCCGTTACTTCCAGCTCGTAGCCCTCCAGTGCATATTCAGAATAGGCCGTCGTGAGAATGATGTCTGGCTTGTGGCTGAGGGTTCTGATAAACTCCAGTCCGGTCAGTCCGGGCATTTGTATGTCCAGAAAAAGGATGTCAACCCGTTTGGAGGAGATTGTGGAAATGGCCTCCATGGGATTTTTGAACTCACCAAGGATGTTGAGTCCGGGTATTTTTTCCACATAAGTGCGGATAAGGGCCCGGGCAGGCTGTTCGTCATCTATGATGAGGCAGTTGAAGTTCATTTACAATCAATCTGAAGGTTTACGTGAAATACATTTTGCTCGATCTCCTTGAGAAATTGAAATTTTCCCGGATATCCCATTGCCAGTCTTTTGGTCACATTTTCTATACCAATGCCTGAAGTCTTGTCTTTGGTGTGCTGCATCGTTGGTATGGAGTTCCGGATGTCAAAGATTACCTTATTATGTTGGGTGGTGATGGCAATATGAATGAATCCCTTCGGGTCGTTTTCGATGTTGCTGTGTTTAAAGGCATTTTCCACAAAGGGGATAAGCAGCATGGGTTCGATGATGAGGTGTTTATCAGCTTCCTCATGGTGAAAAGACACGTCTATGGGTTCCCCTATTTTAAGGTTCTGAAAGTCTATAAAGTTTTGAATGTAGCCAATCTCATTTTCAAGCTTCACGGGGCTGGTGTTATGGTAGACCACATGTCTCAGCATCTCTGATAACTTGATGATCAGCTGGGGAGCTTTTTCGGACTGGGTGAGGGAAAGTGAATAGATGTTATTCAGCGCATTGAAAAGAAAGTGGGGATTAATCTGGGACTTCAAAAAGCGCATTTCTGATTCCAGATTTTCATTGATGAGTGCTGCTTCGCGCTGCTTTCTTTTTCGATTTTCATCTGATAGCCAGATGATGGTAGAGAAGAAAAGCATGGGGATACCATTGATGATGGTAAAAATCACCATACGGCTCATGTTTCGGGGAGGCATAGGTGGTCTGTCACGCATTTCCACACCCTCCTTCATGCCACGAGGTATTCTCATTTCTGGTCGCGGGGAGAGGTCATTGGTCAGAAAGAAAAGAAAATAGGCGACTGCCAGAATGACGAGTACCGAAAGTGAGTACTTGATGAATTGATTGGATTCAAAAAACCTGGGTAGGAGCACGTAGAGATTAAGATAGAAAAGTGCCATGCCAACGCTGATCATCCGTGCGGTTTGGATCAGGGCATCGGAGTCCTCAAACATATTCGTCTGCCAGTAGAAAACAATGAGCGAAAATGCCAGCCAGGAAATAATATGAATACTTACTTCTTTAAGTCTCATCTGGGTGTAAAATTATAGTATAGCGTAATAGTACCCTATTCACTCGTCTTTTTTGGAGGATTTCTACCAACTCCCGTGTGTATTCAATCAACACATCATTTTATTCAACAAACCGCTCTTTCAACCCTCTTTTTGAGCTTTTCAGATGGTTGATTGAGATTTTGACCTGGTTGGTTGAAATCTTTTGAACAGGATTTTCCCCACACCTACTTTCGATGACACATTAAAACTGGCACAATATGAATGCATTAAAAGTAACAATGTTCGCCGCACTTATTTGTCTGGGCTACCAAGGTATGGCTCAGCGTGGTTCGTTTGATCCGGCAGAGAGGGTGTCTCAGGAAAAACAAAATGTTCTGGAAAGTATGGAAGACCTGACGGAGGATCAGCAGGTGGTTATAGATCAGATCTATGAAAACCACCTTGAAAAGGTGCAGGAAATAACCGCTTCAACGGATGGGCCGTCACCTGAGGTCAGGGAAAAAATGATGGTGATTAACAAGGAGAAGAATGAGCTGATGAAAGATGTGCTTTCTGATGAGCAGTATGCGAAATACGAGCAACTCATTGCCAGAAAAGGGAGAGGCCCACGTGGCAAATGAAGAAGCTCCTGATGGCATTTTTCTGTTTTGGAACTGTGATGGTTACCGGGCAGGGTCTGAAAGTAGCAGGGAGGGTTTTGAGTGAAGGGGATGGTGAACCCGTAATGGCCGCAACTGCGGCCATTGCAAGTATTAAGGACTCCACAGTTCAGCACTTTGATCTGACAGATGCTGATGGCTACTTTCAGCTTTCAGGCATTTCCCCGGCTTTTTACAAGTTGGAGGTCAGAAGTGTAGGCTATCAGGCCTATGAAAAGATCATCAGGATTCAGGGTTCACTGGAACTGGGTGTGATCAAGCTGGCCTATGACACCATGGAGCTGGATGCTGTGGAGGTGAGGGGACAGACTGTGGGGGTGATCATCAGTGGGGATACCACGGCGTATTTGTCCAATGCGTACAAGACCAACCCTGATGCCAGTGCTGAAGATCTGATCAGGAAGATGCCGGGAATGATAGTGGATGGTGACGGAGTACAGGCTGAGGGGGAATCCGTCAAGAGGATATTGGTAGATGGGAAAGTGTTTTTTGGAGATGATCCCTCGATAGCCCTGAAGACCATCCCCGCGCAGGTGATAGACCGGATAGAGGTATTCGATCAATTGAGCGAACAGTCAAGGTTTACAGGCTTCAATGACGGTAATACCACCAAAACCATCAACATCATCACCAAACGTGAGTTTCAGAATGGACAGTTTGGGAAAGCCTACATCGGAGCAGGGCCAGATGAAAAATACAATGGAGGCGGGAATGTCAATTTTTTTAATGCGGATCAAAGGATAACATTGGTTGGTCTTAGCAATAACATCAATGTGCAGAATTTCTCGTCCGAAGACCTGGTCGGTGTATCAAGTGGAGCAGAGCGGGGAAGACCAGGTGGAGGACGGCCTCCGGGTCGAGGTGTGGGCTCCGGGAGCAGTTCGTCAGATTTTCTCACCGGACAGCAAAGCGGAATTTCTCAGACCGAGTCTTTTGGGGTCAACTTTACCGATGATGTCGGAGAGCGTTTAAAGCTAAACACCAGCTATTTCTACAACAGCAGTGACAACTCCAATGATCAGCTCACTCATCAGGAATATTTCTTAAGTAGCGCCGAGGACCAGCGGTATGAGGAGACGTATAATTTTGATAGTGAGAATGATAACCATCGGATTAACCTCCGGATGGACTATTCCCTCAATGATAAGACCTCCATCTTGTTTACGCCACGGATCAGCTTTCAGCAAAACCTGTCAGAGACAGACCTACAGGGGATGTTTGATGCCGCAGATGGTAGCCGACTCAGTACCACACAGACTCAAAGCACCACTGAGAGTGGCGCTTATAATTTGTCCAATGACCTATTGATCAGGCATCGGATGAACACCCCCGGCAGAACCATCTCCCTGGGACTAAGGTCTACTGTCAATCATGTGCAGCAGGAAACGCTGCTGAATGCCCTCACGAGCTATACCAGCAAGGAAGGAACCAGTGACACCACCAACCAGCGAACAGATGCAGAAGTGAATACTGCCACATACTCTGCAAACCTCCGGTTTACGGAGCGGGTAGGCGATGCGTCTATGCTGGAGCTGGGCTATGCCGCAGGCATCACCTATAATGATTCGAACAAGGAAACTTTCGGCCTTGATGTTGAGCAAAATGCCCAACTGGATACCACTTTGTCCAGTGTATTCGAAAGTCAATACCAGACCCATCAATGGAGTACCGGGTACATGTATCGTAAATCTTCGATGATGCTCAGGGCAAGCCTGGCTTACGAGTATGCCCTGCTCTCCGGCCAAAGCACTTTTCCTACGAGTGAGGACCTGGGCCGAAGTTTCCAAAACGTACTGCCATCAGTGATGCTCAGGTATGAGTTTGACGATAGTAAGAACATCCGACTCTTCTACCGGACCAATACTCAGGAGCCTTCGGTCACAGACCTGCAGGATGTGGTGGATAATAGCAACCCATTGTCTCTGGAGTCTGGCAATTCCAATTTGAGACAGAGCTATTCGCACACGCTAATGTCCAGATATGGGGCAGCCAATAGCCAGCGGGGAACAAGCTTTTTTGCCATGGTTTCTACCACCCAGACGAATCATTATATCACCAGTTCTACTTTCACAGCCGCTCAGGATACTACTCTGGAGAATGGGATCCGGTTGCTGTCCGGAGGACAGTTTACCCAACCCGTGAATATGAATGGATACCTGAACAGCAAGGTGTTTACGACCTACGGCCTGCCATTGAGTTTTTTGTCCTCAGGGCTCAACTTCAACACCACGTTTAGTTACACACTCACCCCGGGACAGGTGAATGGTCAGGTCAATAAATCACGGTCTACGGGCCTGGGGCAGGGGTTGGTGCTTTCCAGCAACATCAGTGAGAAGGTAGATTTTACCCTTTCGTATGATGGGAGCTATTATATCGTCAAAAACACCTTTCAGCCGCAGCTAAATAATAATTATTACTATCAGGTGGCTTCAGCCAGGCTAAACCTGATCCTTCCTGCGCAGATCGTTTTCAGGACAGACTTTAGTCATCAGCTTTATGCTGGTCTCTCAGATTCGTACAATCAGCAATATGCTCTTTGGAATGCTTCCATTGGGAAAAAGATATTTTTGGAAGACCGGGGAGAAATTGGTGTGAGCATATTCGACCTGCTTGGTCAAAATACGAGCATTTCCCGTGAGGTGACAGAGACATACGTTCAGGATACCCAGACAGAGGTTTTGGGGACTTACTTCATGGTCAATTTTTCTTACAATTTCCGAAATGCCAACTAGGGGATGAAGTCAGCGGCGGCCATATTGATTTTGGGCCTGGGGGCCTGTGCTCCTGCTGGTGTGGTGCCTTTCATCAATGATCCTGTGACCATCGATGGCAAAGCGAATGATTGGTCTGAGGATTTTGATCGAACGGAATTTGGGGAGCTGGTCTACGCGCTGGCCATGGATCAGTATTTCGCCTATGTGCTGGTGGAGGGAATTGGTGAGAAGACCAAACGCTTGATGTTTGATTGGGGACTTACCCTCTGGCTAAATCCTGATGGGAAAAAGGTGAAAAGTATTGGGATTCGCTACCCGGTGATCGATCGGAGTAAACCTGATCCTTCGCCTGGATACACCAGGTATTTCAGAGTCCCAAAACCCGGGTTGGATGATTTTGGGTTGAAGGGAGTCATTTCCAACCAAATGTTGGTCGTGCAGAAATCACGGCTCCAGCTGGACCTGGATGTGGTGATGGGGTTAGATAGTTTGAGTAACAACCTGATTTATGAATTTAAAATACCCTTGAAGTTTCTTGAGATGAAAAGTAAAAAAGGATTGGAAAGCCTGGCTGTCGGGTTTGAGGTGGAAGACAGTGGTCGGGGCATAGGCCCAATGCTGGCACCCGGTTATCGGCGTACAGATAAAATAAATTTTTGGTACAAAGCGGCGATTGAATGATCAGAAGAAGTAAAAATAGTCTATTGGGAATGTTTATTCTGGCCCTCGTGTGGGGGTGTTCAGAGTCGTCACTGATTGGAGATGAGTTTTTCGGAGATGAAAATTTTCAGGTTTCCTACGTGGATTCAGTGAGTCTTCAGATGTATACCGTGAAGTTTGACTCCCTACCCACCAGCGGTACTGGCCGCCTGATGGTAGGAAGGGGATCCTATGACTATGTGGGGGACGTCATAGCTGAATCTTACTTTTTGCTCTTGCCGGCATCCGATTACTCCATTTATGATTTAGAGGACCGGGAGTTGTTTGATTCGGTTACACTCGTGCTTACTCCAGATGGTTACACTTATGGGTTGGATGAGGATGTCTATCGATGGATGGTGGTGGAGCGATTGAGTGCTGACCTGGCTTACCGAAGTGATGGCCAGCTCTATAATATTTCCGAACAGAAGGCCACACTGGGAGACCTGTTTGAGCTGGGGCGGAAGCGGGTCAGACTTTCGCAAGACCGGTTGGAGGAAATTGAAATTACGCTGAATGCAGATTTTGGGGAAAGCCTTTTCGAAAAAATCCGGGAAAAGGATGAGATCTACTATTCCGATTCAGAATTTCAACAATACCTCAACGGACTCCGGGTACGATTTGATAGTACTGAGCTGTCACCCTTTCTCGGATTCGATACGGAGGGAGTCAGTATGAGGCTTTATTATTCAAATCCTGATGAGCTACCAATCACGCAGAAGTATTTTGAGTTTTCTATTGA
The DNA here is from genome assembly GCF_902506655.1 of Marinoscillum sp. 108. Classification (NCBI taxonomy): domain Bacteria; kingdom Pseudomonadati; phylum Bacteroidota; class Cytophagia; order Cytophagales; family Reichenbachiellaceae; genus Marinoscillum; species Marinoscillum sp. 108. The sequence continues at coordinate 3,587,111 of NZ_LR734808.1, forward strand.
TGGAGCACCCCACTACACACGCCTTGAGCAAACCAATGTAGACGAGGCTTTTGCAGCACTCAAAACCCTGGAAGATGAGGTATCATCTGATGAGACCGGGCACGTAGGGCTGGTGGTAGGGGGCCTCGGGTATGCCATTCGGGTGGATTTCCCATCGATCAGAAATCTCCTGCTCGAGGGAGACGACTATCTTATTGCCTCCGCAGAGCTGCGCTTGTATCCTACTGCTAAAAATTCGGAGGATACGCCCTTTCCGGAGCGGTTAAAGGCTTTTTATGTGAACGATTATAATGTAACGGTGACAGAAGACCTCACCTATGCTACCCTGCACAATGATGATGAGTTTGGTAGAGATACTTACTATACTCTGGATGTGAGCACACTGGTAGAAAACCTGCTGGAACCGCTCGTGATTAACCAATATGCGATTTTAATTACCATGGACGATGATTATCTCAATACGTCCATTAATTCATTGGCTCTTGGGGACGCATCCCTGCAAAGCGAATTAATTCTATATACCATTTCAACAAAATAAACCATGCGAACTAAATTATTGGGCTTTTTATCGGCCATTTTGTTACTCTCGATCACCAGTTGTGATGAAAGTACTGATACCTCTGAATATGGCAATTGGGTCAAGCAATCAGATTTTGAGGGAGTTACCAGATCCGGAGCGATCAGCTTTTCTATTGGTAACTATGCCTACGTGGGGCTAGGCTCAGACGGAGATGACTACCTCACTGATTTTTGGAGGTTTGATCCATCCAAAAACTTCTGGCAGAAGATGGCTTCTTTTCCCGGTGTGGGACGGTTGTCTACTGTGTCTTTTAGCCTGGATGGTAAAGGCTACCTGGGCACCGGATACAATGATGATCTGGACGAAGAAGAGCTGAATGACTTCTGGGAGTATGATCCGGATACGGACACGTGGACTCAAAAGGCTGATTTCCCGGGAAGCAAGCGCTATGCCGCGGTGGGGTTTGCACTGGAGGGCAATGGTTACATTGGCACGGGGTATGACGGAAACTACCTGAAGGATTTCTGGAGATACGACCCCACGAGTGACTCATGGACGCAGGTCGTGAGCTTATACGGATCCAAAAGAGAAAGTGCCACGGCTTTTGTCATCAATGGCCAGGCGTACATTGCTACGGGCAGAAACAACGGAGTGTATCTTTATGATTTTTGGAGATTTGATCCGTCTGATGAGAGCTGGACTGACCTTACCCTCTATGATGAGGACGATACTTATGAGACATACCTAAGCGCGATTAGCCGGTACAACGGTGTCTCCTTTTCGGTGGATGGTCTGGGCTATCTGGCCACGGGGATTTCAGATTCATACACATCGAGTGTTTATAGCTATGACCCTGACGCCAATGAGTGGGAGGACGACATCACAGCTTTTGAAGGTTCTTCCAGGTCCAATGCTGTGGCATTTGTAGTGTCTAATAAAGCCTATATAGCCACCGGCAGAAACAGTAGTCAGCGTTTTGATGACATTTGGTCATTTGATCCTTTAGCAGAATATGACGAATATGACTGACAAGAAGGGCACCTGGTTGGTGCTGCTGCTTTTGGTTTTATTTCTGCAGACGAAGGGGCAGTCTACCACAGGTTCGGCGTATAACATTTTTGGACTTGGTACGCTGGTAGGCGAGGGAATTGGTGGATACCGCACCATGGGCAATGCCGGGATTGGCTCCAGGTCGACTTCTTATGTCAACCTGGAGAACCCCGCAGCGCTCAATGCCATCTCAGGCCCCACGCAGATATTTGACATAGATCTTTCACTCAAAAATCTGCACCAATCCGCTGGCGGAGAGTCCTTCTCTACCATGTTGGGAGGCCTGGAAGGGATGAACCTGTGGCTCAGAACAGGCAAGGGGTCAGCCATAACCCTGGGAGCTGCGGCTTTCAGTGATGGGCGGTATGATGTGACAGACTCCTACGTGCTGTCCTCGCTGATCAATAGCTATAGTGTTCGCTATCAGGGAACCGGTGGGATCACCAGGTTTTATTTGGGTGCGAGTCAGCGGGTGACGAAAAGGCTCAATCTGGGTGTCAAAGGGAGCTTCTTGTTGGGCAACTTGTCTTCATTGCAGACGATTTCTGGAAATAGCCTTGTGAGTGGCCTGGAAGTGGAGCAAAACAGGACCGTTCGGAAATTCATTGCCGAATTTGGAGGCCAGTATACCATACCGGTGCCCGACGGTCAGCGATTGACCATTGGTGCCACCTATAGGCCTGCATACCAGATGACGTTTGATACAGAAAATAAGGTGATCAGGGCCACTTACGATAGCCTCACCACTGTGGGGCAGGAGCAGCTCACCCTACCAGAAAAATGGGGCTTGGGCATAGAGTATCAGCTAGGGTCATGGCGTATTTCCGGCGAATCACAAGTGGAAAAATGGGGTGTGAATGAAGGAGGCGAAGGCTTTGAATATCGGGATCAGCTCTCTTTTGGCCTGGGGGCTGAATTTGTTAACAATCCTGCTTCAGTATCCTACTTCAACCGAATCTCATGGCGTGCGGGGTATGAGTGGAAAACCAACTATACGGTGGTACGAAACACCAATTATACCAATGCTGCCACCTCCATAGGGCTTGGTCTACCTGTCAACAGAGGCTATGGGATGATCAATCTCGGCTACCAGTATAGTAGCATGGGTACCCGATCCAATCAATTGATCTATGAGCAGACCCACACCTTTACCCTCAATGTGAGTATGCGGGACGTGTGGTTCAGAAAGCCGGTTTACGACTGATTCTAAAGCTCCTGGGTATAGGACTCCATACTTCTGGGGATACCGATGGTACCTTTGTTTAGGTGGTATTCCACTTTGACGGATTGCTGGCCCGTGAAGCGCATCACATATACTTCCAGATGTAGGTGTGGGCCGCTGGCCCAGCCGGTGGAGCCACTCAGGCCTATGGGCTGTCCGGCCTTTACTTCCTGCCCGATGGTTACCAGAGCACCGCGCTTCTTCAGGTGCGAATAGTCAGCGATGCTGCCGTCCTCATGGCGCACCAGTATGAAATTATTATACTGTGTGCATTCTTCTTTTGGGCATCCTTTTGAGTTGTTGTCTACGGCCTGCATCACCACACCGTCTCGTATGGCGCAGATGGTGGTGCCTTCGTCCATGTTGAAATCTACGGCATATTGGTCCATATGTGTGGGGCGCTCGTTGTACCCCTGTCCCACCAGGTAAGATTCTCCTCTTCGGAAAGGGAGCTGATAGACATAGTCGTCGTTATGTACGGCAGTTACGTCCCCCTGGATATAAGTGTACTTGTAGTTGTAAGAATAAGAAGTGCCTTTTTCCGGGGTGAGCAAAAAGGCATATTTGGTTTCGCCGGGTGCCACCAGCAGGACCATGGGTAGCGATTCGGAAGATTCCATTCCTTTAATGGTGCCTTCTATTTTCACACTTTGGGGCACTTCGGTAAGGTTTTTCGCAAAAATGCGGATAGACTTATCCGGGAGCTGTTCATGAAATACGGTCACACCTTTTTCCTGCATGGGCAAACCCATCCCAGGAAAAACGAAAAGTAAAAGAAGGTATTTCATCGAGTTGATTATGCTTTTTGCTCTTTCAGGTTCGGGTCAGAAAACTTCCCCGACGGAGTGCGGTAAGCCTGAAAAGGAATGCCCAGCAAGTTGCCCAGGCGGTCATTTTCTTCTGGCTTCATATGGGTATCTATGCCATACTTCAGACTCCTCGTATCTTCTACGCTCGCATAGGTACCAAAGATGCGATCCCAGAAAGAAAAGATGTTCCCATAGTTGGTGTCGGTCAGGGGCTGGGTGAAATGATGGTGCACTTTGTGCATGTTTGGGGTCACAAATACAAACGAGAGCAGTTTGTCTACCCGGGCAGGCATGTTGATATTGGCATGTGTGATGTGCGCAAACAAGACGGAAAGAGACTGATAGAGCATCACGATGCCCATAGGTGCGCCCACCACCATCACCGCCAGGATGGTAAATGCGATGCGAAAAACCGTTTCTCCGGGGTGATGCCTCAGGCCTGTGGTGACGTCCACGGTGGTGTCGCTGTGGTGTACCAAATGAAATTTCCACATCCATTTCACCTTGTGTTCGGTCCAATGAATGAAATAGGCACCAATCATATCCAGGAGTAAAATTCCGGCAACTACCTGCAGCCAAAGGGGCATTTCTATCAGGTAGAGGAGGCCGATTTGATGGGTGGTGACATAGTCTGAGGCCATCAGCAAAACACCCGCGAGACCAAAGCCGATTATGGCAGTGGTGAAGGTGAAAAAAAGATTCAGACCTGCATGTCTTATTTTTTTGTACTGAAAAGAGAAAAGCGGCAAAACACCTTCAAAAACCCAAAATATCACAATGCCGCCAATGAGAATCAGTGAGCGAAACCAGGTGGGTACATTTTCAAAAAAAACGATCAGGTCTTCCATGTCTTAAAGTGATTTTTTTGGTGCTAATGTCAGTTGTAATTTCGTTAGTTCAAAGGTGAAAATGGTCATTATGAAGTCGGGAAAAACACTTCTGAGTGTCCATGTTTTCACAACATCCCGCCGAGTGTCGGATTTGTTTTTACGATTCTTTTTCTTTTAAATTTAGATTTTGATAATTATAAAAGGAAGAAACCACCACTCTTTTAATTATTCAAAATTTCGAATGCTATTAATTGATATATTTTGAATACTCATTTCATTGGGCATTATGAGCACGCTGATCATTCTTCGGATGAGCAGCTTTGGGATTTGTTTCGGTCAGGGGACCAGGAAGCATTTTCCAAAATCTATGATGCCCATGTAGATGGTTTGTACAACTATGGAATGAATTTCACCAAAGATTCTTTTCTGGTGAAGGAAGTCATTCAGGATTTGTTTGTGACCATTTGGAGTACCAGAGGTCAGTTGGGACAGACGAGCAACATCCGTTTTTACCTAATGCGGGCCTTGCGCAGAAAGATTTCCGTTTTTCACAAAGACCAGAAAAAGTGGGAGTCTGACGCCAGTGAGGATAAATTTGGCCTGGCTCAGTTGCTGAGCAAAAAATCTTTCGAGCAGTTCAATAAGTCGAATGTTTCTGAAAAAGAGGTCGCAGAGAAGCTCAAGCTAGCCATGGAGCGGTTGCCACTGCGCCAACGGGAAGCGCTGTACCACATCTACTATGAGGACCTGTCTTATGAAGAAGTAGCCGCATTGATGAACGTCAATATCAAGACAGTGTATAATCTGGCCTGGCGGGGCATTGAGGGCCTCAGGAAAAACCTGTCCAAGGTCTCCATTTTTTACGTATCTCCCATTCTTGCGATTTCCGCATTGAAACTTTCAGCTGATCTGTTGGAAAATTCTTAACGAAACATACAATTGCTTGAATATTCACGTCTTTGATTGTGTTTTATTCTGTTAATTTTATAAAAATTAAAATATTCTTCAGGTTTGGAGTAGAAAAATCCCGCCTTTCATTCTTTCTAGCAGCAGGAACGAATGATTAAGAATGGATTACAAGAAATATTCGATTGAGGATTTTGTCCTGGACAAGGAATTCAGAAAGTGGGTACACACCGAAGATGAGGCGGTGAATACTTTCTGGAACGACTGGGTGAAAAGGAACCCGGGCAAACTTTCTGAGATTCAGGAAGCGAGGCGAATTCTCAAAAACCTGAACTTTCCTGCATACAAACTTACTCCGTCCGAAAAAGAGGATTTGTTTGAGGGTATTTCTGGACGAATCTCAGGGGCAGACTCATCTGAAGTGAAAATGCGGTACCTGGATGTGGACGGCTATCAGGGCAAGTCCCCTAGGTGGGCGCTTCGGTTTGGCGTAGCTGCTTCGTTGATCATCGGAGTGGCCTGGCTGGTCATGTTGTTGGTTCAGGATTCCAGGTTTGGTCAGTTGGCATATCATACGGATTTTGGCGAGACCAAAGAGGTGAAACTCAGTGATGGCACCATGGTGACCCTCAATGCCAACTCAAAAATTTATATTGGTGAGTTGGGAGCAGAGGGGCAGGCCAGGGAGGTTTGGTTGGAAGGTGAAGCCTTTTTTGATGTAACGCACACACAGACAGATCAGGCATTTATCGTACATGCCAATAAGCTCGATGTGAATGTTCTGGGAACGGAGTTCAATGTATACGCTCGTGGCAAAAAAGCCGAAGTGGCATTGGCTTCTGGTAAAGTTCGGTTGGCCAATACTGCTTCCAAGCAAGAGCTGGAAATGAAGCCTGGTGATCGTGTTGTTTACGAGTCGGTGTATCAGAAACCTGTCAAGGATTCTTTTGATCCGGCCGAAGTTTCATCTTGGAAAAAAAATCTTCTCATTTTCAGAAGAACCTCTCTTGAAGACATCAGCGACCTTCTCAAGACCAATTACGACATAGATGTTTTCTTCACCGGTGGAGCTTCCTCGGATCATTATTTCACGGGGACCACACCTGCAGACGACATAGATCTTTTGCTTAAAACGATCTCAAAATCTTTCGATCTCCACGTTGAAAGAAAGGAAAAAACAGTGATCATCAGCCCAAATAATAAGAAATGAGAAAGCTTGTCTGCCTATCGATACTGTTGGTTCTGACCACTCTCCATGCTCAATCGCAGGCGGTTGCTCGCCTTGACACGCGCGATGCCAGAGAAAGGGTGCCAAGTGATTCGGATTCCGTGAAGGACGTACTTTTCAAAATTGAGAAAACATTTGAAGTCTTCTTTAACTACGATGATGATCTGCTGAACCAGATCACGCTTCAGGAGGAAGTGACCATTCCTGAAAGCAAGGCTGATCTGGATGTGTTTTTGGGTAAGCTGTTCAGTAATTATGACTTGGAGTATGAGAAGCTCACCGATACCACCTACATCATTTACAGAAAAACCAGAAAATCATCGCGAAGCGCACCTGACAAGGAGGACAATCCGGAGGAGGAGCAATCCATCAGGGAAACACAGGACATTAAAAAAGGACTTGGACGCATAGACAGAAAGGGAACCACGCTGGAAGGCAAGGTTACAGATGAAAATGGGGAAACCCTGCCGGGTGCCACCATCATTGTCAAAGGCACGAATGATGGTACCATTACGGATATTGATGGAAATTTTAAATTGGACATTGCGGGCAGTACTTTCCCTGTGGTGCTGGCGATTTCCTTTGTTGGCTACAAAAGTCAGGAGATTGCCGTTACAGCTGAGAGCTTTATCAAAGTCACACTCAGTGCGGATATAGCCGCACTGGATGAGATAGTCGTGGTAGGTTATGGTGAGCAGAAACGCTCCAACCTCACAGGCTCCATTTCTTCGGTGAAAGTGAAAGACCTGGAGAATAAGCCTATTATTCGACTGGATCAGGCCTTGCAGGGCATGTCTTCAGGTGTTTTCGTCTCTAAAGGTGGCGGTGCACCTGGTGCCAGTCCTACCATTCACATTCGTGGAGTGGGTTCTATCAACAATACGGATCCCTTGTGGATTGTAGATGGCATCAAGATGTCGCCAGGCAACCACTTCAACCTCGATGATGTGGAGTCCATTGAAATCCTGAAAGATGCTGCTTCAGCAGCCATCTATGGTGCAGAGGCTGCCCACGGAGTGATATTAGTCACTACCAAGCGCGGGAAAGAGGGACAAACACAAATCAGCTACAAGAGCTCTTTTGCCAAGGTAAATCCTATTCGGCTGCCGGAGCTTCTGGGTAGCGAGGACTTTGTGAATTACAAAAGACAAGCTCGGCTCAATGCAGGTCAGAATCCTGAACCCGCCTGGGACAACTGGGAGTATGATACTGACTGGATCGATGCCTATTATGCGGGGAGCGGTTTTTCTCACTATCATGATTTTTCCATTTCTAAAGGGACTGAGCGCTCCAATTATTACCTATCCCTTGGCTATGATGATGAAGAGGGTATCCTCATTGACAACAGCTTTCAGCGGTTTAGCCTCCGTTTCAATTCAGATTTTGAGCTGGCCAAGTGGTTGAAAATAGGAGAGAGCATACTTCTTTCCCGGGTAGGAGAAAATCCGATCGATAATTTCAATGAAGATTATCAGGGATCTATCCCCTACCGCTCCATCCCCATCATGCCGATCTATGATGAGTCCAACCCTTATGGAGGTTGGGGGCGGGCACCGGTATATTTTCAGGGGCCAAATCCTGTGGCGAGCCAGTATCAGCAGCACGAAAAACAAGTAAACAATCGCCTGGATGGCAATATGTACATTCAGGCCACTCCGCTCAAGGGCCTGACCATTCGGGCAAGGGTAGGCTATAACTATACCTCTTTTTTGGGCCGTGCATTTAAAGAGGCGTTCGATTACGGGGCTTTTGCCAACCCCATCAACTCTCTGACTTACTCAGATGGAAACTACGAGAACATCACGGGAAACTTTGTGACCACCTACGAAAAATCATTCGGGAAGCATTCTTTTAAAATCATGGGGGGCTATGAAGCTTCGAAAGTGGAGAATGTGTCCTATAATGTCACTGCCACCGATTTACCGCTTGATATAGCCTGGAGTTTCAATCTTGCCACCGGCACTTTCAATACCACCAACAGACAAACCCTTTACGAAAGTCGTCTCCTTTCGCAGTTTGGCAGGATCAATTATAATTTCGACGATCGCTACCTTCTGGAGGCGAATGTGAGACGCGATGCCTCTGCACCTATTTTCGGACCTAAAAATATTTGGGGGATTTTCCCCTCTTACTCCGCTGCCTGGAGAATCTCCGAAGAATCATTCATGCAAAATGTGGACGTCCTCTCTAACCTGAAGGTCCGGGCCAGCACCGGACGGCTCGGATCTGATAACATTGGGAGTTTCATCTATGCGAAAACCTATACTTCACAGTTTTCCACCTACGCCTATGATGCAGCGGCGCAGAATAAGCAGTCGGGTTTCTACATCAGCAAGTTTCCCAATGCCGATGTGAAATGGGAGGAAGTAAACATGCATAACATTGGGTTAGATGTAGGTCTCTTTGATGATAAAATTTTATTGTCTGCAGATTATTACATCAAAGACACGAAGGACCTGCTGTATGCCGTGCCTATCCCATCATCTTCGGGGATCTCCACCCATAATTTTGATGCCCGAAACCCCGAAATCAATGTTGGAACCATGCGAAACAGTGGATTGGATCTGGACCTGGCTTACCGGGATCATTTTGGGGTCTTTAACCTGAAAGTCAATGGAAACACCTCCTTCATGAAAAATGAAGTGTTGCGCCTGAACGGAGATGAGTACATCACTAGTGGCAATGGGGGCGGTCAGATTGGTGGTATGACCAGAACGCAGGCCGGAATGCCAATATCAAGCTTTTATGGGTATGTGGTTCAGCAAATGCTCAATTCTGAAGCAGACGTCTATGCAGTGAACAGCTGGGCGCCAGACGGCATCTATCAGGAAGCGGGCACGGGCCCCGGGGATTTTATGTACAAAGACATCAGCGGACCCAATGGCGTACCGGATGGGCAGATCACCGCAGAATATGACCGTACATTTATTGGCAATCCATGGCCAAAGATGATGTATGGACTGAACATCACCGGGGGTTATAAGCAGCTGATCGATGTGATGCTACAGTTTCAGGGAGTGCATGATGTAGATATTTTCAATGCCAATAAGGCGTACACGCGCAATTTCTTTGGAGACAACAACACCACCACAGACATTTTTGAAGCCTGGACCGCAGAGGCCCACACCAGTCATCCCAGAAACATAGCGAATGACCCGAACGGGAATTTCGGTAGACCTTCTACTTATTTCATAGAGGACGGCTCTTATCTGAAGCTGAGAAATGCCCAGATAGGGATCAACATGCCCCCACAAATGTTGGAAAAAATGGGCATCGGCAAAATCAGAGTTTATGTGAATGCTAACAATCTCCTGACGATCAGAAAGTATTCCGGCATGGATCCGGAGATCGCTGGTTCCAATGTGAGCAGAGGAGTGGACTATGGCCTCTACCCTCATACGCGCACATTTGGAGGAGGGTTGGAAGTTCAGTTTTAAAGGAAAATGACCTTGAGAGCGATGAAGACAATGAGAAAAATACTTTTATTAAGCATCATCACCACAGTTTTGGTGGCATGTGATGAAGATAAATTTCTGGACATCACCAATCAGAATGAACTGGTAGCGGAAAATTTTTACACCAACATCACCAACTTCAATAACGCGCTGAATGGTGTTTATTCTGCAACAAAGAGCCTGGATTTATTCGGCCAGGCCTTTTATATCCAGACTTTGCTGGCGCTGCCACATACCTCGGACTATTGGAATGCTCAGTGTCGCAATGAAGTGACCTCCGGAGATGGCAATATGTACATCGCCTGGCGTGGGTGGTATCGGGTGGTATCACGAGCCAATGACCTATTGGAGAACGCACCGATCTATCTGGAGAATGAGTCGCCCAACGAAGCTCAAAAAGCAGAGTTGGCCCAGATCGTAGGGCAAGCGCACTTCTTTCGGGCCTTTGCTTATTTTCATCTGGTGAGGTTGTGGGGAGAGGCAGGATACGCTGAGGATAGTACCCGACTGGCGGTACCACTCCACCTGAAAGTGCCCACGACAAGAGATGAAATGATGAAGCCAAGGGCCACTGTGGGCCAGGTTTACCGACAGATTGTGGCGGATTTCGAAATAGCCGAATCGCTGCTCCCAACCTCTTGGAATGATGATAATATCGCTCGGGCTACCTCCTATGCAGCCAAGGGCTTCCTGGGCAAAGTGCATCTCTATATGCAGGATTATGCCACCGCGAAAACTTATTTCGAAGAGGTTATCGGTTCTTCTGCATTCGCTCTGGGATCATTTGAGGAGTATGATCAGATGTTTCAGGGTAAGTTGGAGTTTGGGCCTGAGACCATTTTCGAGCTCAACTATGGTATAGATATGCAGCAAAATATCTGGGAAAATGGACTAGGATCGGGCATAGCGCTTACACTGGCTCCTCCCGGCAGAGGTTGGAGCAACTGTACGCCACATGGGGTAAATATATTCCGGTTTGGAGATGACCCAAGGTTGAAAATATGCACCTATGCTCCCGAGGATTCTGCTGCTAACGTGGATGGTATCATGGAGCCCGTGGGCAAAAGTGAGTTTAATTATACCGGACATAGCTTTCGCAAGTATGTGCCGGAGGACTATTCAGTGTACTCTACCAACCGCAACAGCGGCATCAACTTCATCATCATGAGGCTCTCGGATGTCTACCTCATGTATGCTGAGGTGCTCAATCATACGGGCAATGATGTACTGGCGTCTGAGTATATGAATAAAGTGCGCCGACGGGCTTACAGTTTAGATCCCGAAACTCCCGAACCCACTGTGGATTATACTGGCCTGGGGGGTGTGCAGCTACAGGATTCTATCCGTGAGGAGCGATTCAGAGAACTCTTCGCAGAGGGTCATCGCTGGTATGATATCACCAGGTGGAAGATTGTAGAAGAGGAGGTAACCAAATACAATGATTTCAGGGTGACTCAGGGTGAGATCATCTATCAGGATCGCGATTATTACTACCCCATTCCCCTTCAGGAAGTGGACAATAATACCAACATGACGCCTAGTACAGGCTATGAATAATACGATTAAGTCGGAGCGGAAGTAGGGAATCAATACAAAATGAACGGAATGAAAATGAGTACTTCAGTAATGTGGTTATGCGTGATGCTTTGCGCTGGGCTATTTGGTTGTGATACGAGTGGAGGTGAAGAGGAGATCAAAGCAGATGTGTACGAACCCGTAAAGGTGTCGAAAACAAATGCCACCAAACTGTATATGCACTACATGCCTTGGTTTGAGGGAAAGGAATACTCTGGCTACTGGGGTAGTCACTGGCGGATGGCCAATAAGAACCCTGATAATATGGATAGTGAGGGTAAGCGTGAGATTGCTGCCCATTATTATCCCTTGATCGGTCCGTATGATTCGGGAGATCCTGATGTGATAGCGTATCATTTACTCTTGATGAAGTATGCCGGGATAGATGGAGTACTGATCGACTGGTACGGCAGCCATAAAGTGCTGGACTATGCTGCTAATCTGGACAATTCCAATGCGCTAATTGCTGCACTGGATACTATAGGGTTGAATTTTGGGATTGTTTATGAGGAATATACTGCTGAAAAAGTGGAAACCAGAAAAGGGATCACTGCCATAGAAGCTGCGCAGACAGATCTTTTGTACATGGAAGAAAATTACTTTTCCAATGACAGATATATCACCATCGAAGAAGAACCATTGGTACTCACCTTCGGCCCAAGATTTTTTAGAAAGGCCGATGAATGGACAGAGATATTCTCCGTCATGGAGAAAAAACTAAAATTCCTCCCTTTGTGGAACCACGGGAACCTAGTAGGCGCTGCGAATACTGCCGGTGAATTTTCCTGGATAGATTTCAATTATACACTCTCCGAGCTGGATAAGTTTTATGCAAAAACCAATCAGGGAGTCACTGTAGGGTCTATTTATCCGGGATTTCATGATTACTATAAAGAAGGGGGTTGGGGAGAAAGCTATGGCTATGTACGGCATCTAGATGGTATGACCATGCGTAGCACTTTTGATTTGGCCAAAGACTCCAACCTCCAATTTTTACAACTCATTACCTGGAATGATTTCGGAGAGGGCACCATGATTGAACCCACTCAGGAATATGAATTCCTCTTTTTGGAGCTCATTCAGGAGTTTTCAGGAGTGCCCTACACCAAAGCTGAGCTTGAATTGGTGCACACCTACTATCTGAAAAAGAAAGCGCACAAAGGAGACCCTGATGCAGCGCTCAAACTTCGGGAAATTTTTACCCTGCTCAATGAGCTGGAGCCCGCCAAAGCTGAACAAATTTTAAAAAATCTATAAACCAAAATGTATCACTTAATCCTAAATATTATGAGAACGATTTATTTCAAGAGATTGATGTTACTGGCCATGGTGCTGTTTTCATCCTTGCTGATCTCCTGTGGTGAGGATGACGGCCCAAAGGAACCTGAGGTGCTTTTACCTAATCTGGATGGTCTTTACGTCTACGGAACGAGCACAGTGGCCGCTGAGCCGGGTGGTGCTGCATCCAAAATCAATCTGGCCATTCTAGATCCCGGACAGGGCGCACAGGTAGAAAGTATGGACGGGGTGTTTGGTAAATTCATACACATTGGAGCGAACAGCACCATCAGCTTTGCCTATGTATCAGGTGGTGAAGGTGTAGTGTATGGTGCCGATGGAGGTGGCTCGCTGGATAGCGCCAATACCGTGGGAGGGGTTATCAACGATAAAGTAATCCATGGCACCTTGGTGCAGGATGCTGACCCCATCAACGTAACTAATGCAGGATTATACTATGTCTTTGTGAATATCAACACGGAGAGTTTCACCCTGATGGAAGTGAAAGCCAACATGATTGGTGATGCGACCGAACTTCAGTGGTCTGCAGGCACAGCCCTGGCACTGAAGTCTTCGGACAATGACAAAACCGTCTTTGAGGGCACAGGGTTGGCACTGACCGGAGCCACAGGCTATCGCTACCGCTTTAATGATGGCTGGCATGTCTATTCTGATGAAACCATCGTGACGCTTTCCAGTCTTGGGGTGCCAAGCTATGGGGACGCCTGGGATTCAGGCATCAATGATCTGGGGTTTTATTTAGACAATATTCCGCATAAAGAGACCGGAATCTTTACAGTCACACTGACCTACACAGCAAGTACGGGAGAGTGGGAAGAGGTGAAAACCAAAACCGGAGACCTGGAAAACGATTACTCAAGCCTTGAGATCGGATGGTTTGGAAATGCCTACCTCATCGATGGAGCAGAGCCTTCAGAGCAGTGGGGGACAGTTCACCTGGTGAAAACACCTACCAAGGACCTAAAACTTTACAACTGGACCTGGACCATCGAATTGATAGAAGACAGATCGTTTGTACTCAGAGATCCTGATGGTACTGTGTGGATTACCCACGGCGGAGCAGCTAAAGTAGGTGGAGCCTTCGATGATGGTGATATCATCAAGGAAGAGGGGCAAGACAATTATTTTGTAGTTACTCCGGGGATTTATGAGGTCACATTTACCATCAACTCTGAAGACGATGGCAGGACGTTGACAATGGAGCGCACCACTCAGTTTCCTGATTACTCGGATAAAGAATACGGAATATTTGGCAATGCCTACTACGTGGAGGGCACTACCGAAGGTGCCTGGGAGGCCATTCATCACATCAAAACTCCAGAGAAAGATGGCAACAAATACAACTGGACCTGGACCCTGGAGTTGATCGAAGGCCGGTCTTTTGTCTTCAGAGAAAATGCTGAAAACGGCGAATGGGTGACTTATGGTGGTGCAGCCAAGATCGGGGAGGCTTTCGAAAGCGAGCTGATCATCAAAGAAGACGGACAGGACAACTATTATGTGGCCACAGGAGGAAACTATGACATCACCTTCACCATCAATGCCGAAGATGAGGGGCGAATATTGAATATTGTTCCGGCCCAGTAAATAAAATTAGGACCAGCCAATGGCTGAGATGAAGTTTATGTAAGTAGTAGTATGAAGAAGTAGTATCAATGTAAGGAGACTTCATTATCCTCTTACACCCTGCACCAACTTGGTGCAGGGTGTTTACTAAACTATTACCAACTACCCGGCTCACTGATGTGAGAACGGGGATTCGTTGCATGGAGAAGTAGGTTTTGTAAAACCATTATTTGTCATAATTCTCTGGCATCTTCCCGAACCATCTATGTTATTAACCAGCAAACCAATACGATATGATTTAGACCTTCCATTTGATTGAAAAAATATTCTCAGAGTTGTGACTGATAGAGGGGGAGATAAGGATTTACTCTGACTAAACCTTAAAGAACAACCTATGAAAACCAATGGAAAATTAAGCTGGATTCTTTCGAATTCAGTTTTTAGAAATGGACTCACATTTCTGCTCATCCTCTCTTTGGCATTCCAGCTAAATGCACAAAGTGACGGGCTTCCTCGTGGAGCCTATCAAATGCCCTATGTACGATATGAATCCGAAGATGCCAACCGTGGCGGAGGAGCCATCTTGTATGAAAATCCCTTTTTCGATGAACTGCTGACTGCAGCCGAAGCTTCAGATCAGAAATACGTAGGCCTGCCCAACAATGGAGCTTATGTGGAATGGAACATTAACAATACAGCGAATGGAATTACCCTGCGGTTCACCATGCCTGATGCGGCAGACGGAGAAGGAGAATCCGGTTCCCTGGATCTTTATGTGAACAATGCATTTGTCAAAACCATTAATCTCACCTCCTATTGGGCCTGGCAGTACTTCCCGGGTTCGGAGCCGGAGAACCATCCCGGAGACCGGCCGAGAATGAGATTTGATGAGGTGCATTTCCTCCTCAATACGCCTGTTGGCCCGGGTGATGTACTCAAAATTCAAAAAGGTGCCGGAGATTCCTTTGAGTACGGGGTAGACTTTATAGAAATTGAAAATGTAGGTGCCCCACTTTCCAAACCTTCCGGATATTTCTCGGTGACGGATTATGGAGCGGTGCCTGATGATGGCAATGACGATTTTGCTGCTTTCAATGCAGCCCTCGCTGCGGCCGGTAGTGCCGGTACGGGTGTTTACATTCCTGCGGGTAGATTTGAACTTTCTGACAAATGGAGTGTAGAGGAAAATAACATAGGAATCCTGGGTGCCGGCATGTGGTACACTGAGCTGTTTTTTTCCACTGAAGCCGTTTTCAGCGGTGGGATCCTGGCCAGAGCCTCAGACATTGAGATTGGTCATTTTTATATGAATACCATCAATAATCAACGCTTTCTGAATGGCCAGTATGTGATTTACAAGGGTTTTATGGGTACCTACGGAAACAACTCCAGTATCCACGATGTATGGGTGACGCACTTTGAGTGTGGGGCCTGGATTGCGGGTTATGACCCGCCGTACCCCATTGACATCACCTATAACCTGGAGTTTACCAGAAACAGAATCAGGAACAACTACGCCGATGGGATCAACCTTTGTCAGGGAACCTCCGGTACAGATGTTTCACATTGTAACTTCCGAAGTAATGGAGATGATGCCATGGCTGTATGGCCCAATAGCGATTTCGGAGCGCCAGAAGCGGTCAACAATATTTTCAGATACAATACTGTAGAGCATACCTATCGGGCAGCGGGATCAGCAATCTTCGGAGGAAACGGGCACCAGGTGCACCATTGTATCATCAGAGATGGTCATGCGGGCAGTGGAATTCGTCTGACCACAGATTTTCCGGGGTATCATTTCGAAAATACCACACAAATCAGGTATTTCGAAAATACCATTGAGGCTTGCGGTACCAGTAAAGACCTCTGGGGGTTTCATCGGGGAGCCATCGAGATCAATGCAACCGGTGGAGGTATTCAGAATATCTTTTTTGAAAACATTGACATAATCAATGCTCAGCGTCACGGTGTTCAGATAGGTGGTAATGGCACTGATCTGCAGTTTGACAACATCAGTATTAACGGTACCGGGATCGATCCTTATACCTATTCCTATTATACAGTGGCTTTGGAAGGAGCTGCCGTAATGGCCTTTGGGGGTAATGGTACAGCTGTTTTCAATAACCTCTCATTGGAGAATATTGAGTTGGATCCTCCTACTTACAAAGCCAATGAGAACTACAATCTGATCATTCAGAACCTGAACGTACCACTGACCGGAATTTCACTTTCGGAAAGTCAGATCGATATGGCAGTAGGCGAGGCGGAACCACTTTATGTGAACTACAGCCCGGCCAATGCCACCAACAAAACGGTAACCTGGACGACCTCCAATGCGGCCATTGCTACCTATGACGAAATAGAAGGCAAAGTGGTAGGGCAAGGAACCGGAACAGCCACGATCACTGTGACCTCTCAGGAAGGTAACTATACCGCGCAGTGTACAGTGACAGTGAATGCCGCAGTGAATATCACCGCCAGTGATGATCAGGCGGATGAAAATGGTGGCACCGGGAGCTTTACCATTGCCATCAGTGAGATCAATCAAAACATCACTGTTAACTATTCGGTCGGTGGATCCGTATCAGCAGGGGATTATTCCGCAAATCCGGCATTGAATGGCTCTGTTACCCTCACACCGGGTAATCCTTCTCAGGTGATTACTATCACCCCTACTGATGACAATGAATTTGAAGGAGATGAGACTCTGACCGTGACACTTCAGTCAGGCAGTGGCTACCAGCTGGGCGGAGGTACCAGCGCCTCCATTACCATTGGTGACAATGAAAACCCTCCTTGTACGGCGCCAGTCATTGGTTATACCTCGGGTGGCCCGACTATCAACCAGATCATAGAGTCTGTGTGGAGTACCGCGCCTGCAAAAGGGATTAGTAATTCCACTATTGGTGGTATCCCTGGTGACTATTCGGGTCAGTGGCGAGCACTCTATGACGCCAGCAACCTGTATGTGCTGGTGGAAGTGGGTGATGCCACCCGCACCAATGATAGCGGCGGAAACTGGTGGGAAGATGACGTGGTGGAAATCTTCATAGATGGAAACAACAGTAAAGGCACGTCTTACGATGGCATCAATGATTTTCAGTTGGGCTTCCGATGGAATGATGCCACGGTGCATGCCGGTGGCAATTCTGTACAGAACACCACTGGCATCAATTTTAGCATGTATGCATCCGGCAGTGGTTATGTTCTGGAAGCGGCCATCCCATGGTCTACTATAGGTGTAACACCTTCTATCGGAAGTGTCATAGGTTTTGATGTGGCAGTAGATGATGATGACAATGGCGGCACCCGTGATGCTCAGGTAGTATCGATTGCTACTACGGATGCAGGATGGAGCAACCCCAGTATTTTTGGATCCATTTACCTGACTGATTGCAATGGTGCTCCCGGTAATCAGTCACCTTTGGCCAATGCCGGTACAGATCAGACATTGGCGTCTGGAATCTCCACCGCCAACCTGAATGGCTCAGGCTCAGACCCGGATAATGATCCGATCACCTATAGCTGGAGTCAGGTCAGTGGCCCTTCGGCTACCATCAATAATGGCAGCAGTGCCAGTGCTTCTGTATCGGGTCTTGCCGATGGAAACAGCTACATTTTCCGATTGACGGTGAGCGACGGTTCCTTGAGTGCTACAGATGATGTGGTGATCAACGTAAACACCGCATCCCCAACCCAAACCCCTTATGGCGGCACCCCATGGGCCATACCGGGCACCATTGAAGCAGAGAACTTTGACAATGGAGGCGAAGGGATTGCCTACCACGATGCAGATGCCAACAACAATGGCGGACAGGGGCGTACAGGTGATGGAGTAGACACCGAAAACTGTAGCGCGGGTGGCCTGAATGTTGGCTGGACGAGTGCTGGTGAATGGCTCGAATACACTGTGAATGTAGCCTCTGCCGGAACGTATGACTTCAACTTCCGGGTGGCTTCCATCAACTCTGGAGGTACATTCCATGTAGAGTTTGACGGGGTAAACAAAACAGGAACTGTAACCAGTGTGAACACTGGGGCCTGGCAAACATGGACCAGCGTGAATGTAATGGGAGTTTCCCTAAGTGCTGGTCAACAGATTATGCGGATCGCTTTGGATAACCCAAATCACAACATCGACAAAGTGATTATCACCAGTGCTACGGGCAATGTGCCGGTGACAGGTGTGAGTGTATCACCATCTTCTGCGAGCATCACAGCAGGTAATACCCAGCAACTGACAGCAACCGTCACACCTGCCAATGCTACGAACCAGAGTGTGAGTTGGAGCTCCGGAAACACTGGTGTGGCTACTGTCAATGGTTCTGGTCTGGTCACGGGGGTAGCTGCCGGAACAGCTACGATTACAGTGACTACTCAGGATGGTAATTACACTGCCACGAGCACCATTACCGTGACATCAGATGGAGGCGGAGGTAGTGGCTACCGGATCAAAAATGCATGGCAAAACACCTACCTGGCTGATGGTGGCGATCGGGTGACCTATGGAGCCACTCCATCTGGCAGCAGCTATGAGTGGGAGTTGGAAGATGTGGGTGGAGGCCATGTGGAAATCAAAAATGTAGCCACGGGTGAGTACATGCACATTGAAAACCTGACCGGCTATGTACAGTGTACCACCCGAACATTTGGTTGGTATAGCAGCCGCTGGGTGATAGAGGATGCCGGAAATGGAGAGAGCAGAATCAGAAATGCCTGGCAGGGTGACAACTACATTCACGTAGAAAATCTGCAGGGTCATGCTCAGCATGGAACGATTTATACTGCATGGGCCAGTGCCAAGTGGGTATTGGAGCCAGTGAGTGGAGCCAGGGTGTTATCTGAGTCTTTCATTGAGCAAAATGAGATAAAAACAGTACTGGATATCTACCCCAATCCGGTAACGGACAAACTCACCATTGGTTTTAGTGGGAGTATCGACACAGAGACCGTATGGGCCCTCTATGATTTGTCCGGTAGTTTGATCATGAAGCGAAAGATGACCGCTCCGAGAATGGAAATTCTTCGTGGTGAGCTCAAATCAGGAGTTTATATGCTCCAGATCAACTCCCAGGGAGAAAGACACACCAGAAAAGTGGTGATTAAATAGCCCTGCCATGCGCAGATAACCTATGAATGAGGAGAGGACCCGAATGGGGCTTCTCCTCATTATTTTCTCATCAAAATGGATGAGACACACCAGCAACCAACCAAAAAAAAAATCTAATATGCAAACCAAAATTTTTACCTCCTTGTGGCTGCTCCTGTTTTTGAGTGTAGTCAGCTTTTCACAGCCGGTACAAGTCACAAAATCTTATGGAAAACCTGTTTTCATGCATTACATGCCATGGTTTGATACACCGCAGTATGGGGGTGGATGGGGCTATCACTGGACCATGGCCAATAAAAACCCGGATGTGATAGTGGATGGCTCCACGGGTAAAAGACAAATTGCTTCGCACTACTACCCGATGATCGGGCCATATGATTGTCAGGATCCTGATGTGATCGAATACCACTTACTTCTTATGAAATATGCCGGGATCGACGGGGTTCTGGTAGATTGGTACGGTTCTCAGGGCACAAATGGGGATGTGGGTAGCCTCCTGACCAACTCTAATGCCCTTATTGATCAAACGGATGAAGCCGGAATGAAATTTGCCCTCATTTTGGAGGATCGCTTTTCGGGTTCCATCTCTCAGGCTCAGGGCAATATCGCCTATGCCAGAGATAACTATTTCAATAGAAACAACTACTACCGACATGGTGCCGGCAATGACCCGTTAGTGGGGGTATTCGGACCCATAACATTTCAAAATCCAGGGGACTGGACGACCATCCTTTCTGCGGCTAACGAAGACGTAGAGTTTCTTCCCCTTTGGTATGAAGCCGGGGATGGAGGATCCAACTCAGATGGAGAATACGTCTGGATCTACGAGGAAAATGATGACTATTACAGTCGAATGCAGACCTATTATCAAAACCGTGCCGGTTCTATGAAAACGGTGATGGGTGTGGCTTATCCTGGATTCCACGATTTCTATGCTGAAGGTGGGGCCGGATCCAGCTATTTCCACATTCCTCACAATGGCACCGGGACTTTAAGCCAAACGTTGGGCTTGGTCAATCAATATGGATCGAACATTGATATTCTTCAGTTGGCTACCTGGAACGATTTCGGAGAAGGGACGATTTTCGAACCCACTTTCGAGTTTGGGTTTAGTTTTCTGACCACCCTCCAACAATTTTTGGGCGTATCATATGGCGAATACGAACTTCAGCAGATTTACAGATTATATAACCTGCGAAAGCAACATGCAGGAAACGGCAGTATTCAATCTCAACTGAATCAGGCGTATGACCATTTTGTGGCGCTACGGGTGAACGATGCAGTATCGGTATTGAATGCTGTGGACGGGGGTACCCCACCACCACCTAGTTGTGATGTGGTGAATATTCCGGGAACCCTTCAGGCAGAGGGCTACTGCGGTATGTCAGGCATCCAGTTGGAAAATACGACTGATGCCGGTGGTGGTCAAAATGTGGGATGGATTGATGCTGGTGATTGGCTGACTTATCAGGTGAGCGTACCAACTTCTGGTAGTTATGTGGTGAATTATCGAGTGGCCAGTGGTAATGGTGGCGGTGGCATTCGACTGGAGCGGGCCGGTGGTGGTCAGACATTTGGCACCATAGGGGTTCCGTCTACAGGTGGATGGCAAAACTGGACCACTATTTCTCACACGGTACAGCTCACTGCTGGCCAGCAGGAGATTGCCATTGTGGCGACCAGTGGTGGGTACAACATCAACTGGATTTCGCTGGCAGCGGACGGAGGCGGCGGAGGCCCTAACCCTGTTTGGGGTACTGTGCAGGCGGAAGCCTGGTCTGCCATGAATGGAGTGCTGACAGAAACCACCTCCGATACAGGAGGTGGAGAAAATGTAGGTTGGATCGATGCAGGAGATTGGATGGAGTATCTCGTGCAGGTACCCACCACAGGATCATATAACATTGAATATAGAGTGGCCAGTGCGCCTGGAGGAGGCAGTGTTTCGCTGGCTCAGAATGGCGCCAACCTGTCGACCACAAACATTCCCAACACTGGCAGCTGGCAAACCTGGACGACTGTGAGTACTACAGTGAGCCTTACCGCCGGGGTGCAGACCATTCGATTGACAGCAGCATCAGGTGGCTGGAACATCAACTGGTGGAGTGTCTCCAGTGTTGGAGGAGGAGGAGGAAATCCTACCGGCGCTGTTTATAAAATCAGGAATGTTTGGCAAAATACATTCCTCGCCGATGGAGGCGACAGGGTGACTTACAGCACATCGGCATCAGGGGCTGCATATGAGTGGGAGTTGGTAGATACAGGCGGCAACAAGGAGTTGAAAAATGTGGCAACCGGAGAATATATGCATGTGCAGAACATCACCGGATATGTACAATGCACAGCGATCACCCCAGGATGGGGCAGTGCGCAGTGGGTAATAGAGGATGCCGGAAATGGAGAGTCCAGAATCAAAAACGTATGGCAGAGCAATGACTATATCCATGTGGAGAATCTCCAGGGCCATGCCCAGTATGGAACCATTTACCCGGCATGGGCCAGTGCCAAGTGGGTGCTGGAGCCAGTGAGTGGAGCCAGGGTGTTGTCTGAGTTTTTCATTGAGCAAAATGAGATAAAAACAGTACTGGATATCTACCCCAATCCTGTAACGGACAAACTCACCATTGATTTTAGTGGGAGTATTGATACAGAGACCGTATGGGCCCTCTATGATTTGTCCGGTAGTTTGATCATGAAGCGAAGGATGACTGCTCCGAGAATGGAAATCGTTCGCGGCGACTTGAAGTCCGGGGTATATATGCTTAGGATCAGCACTGAAAATGGAGTGCTTTCCAGGAAAGTGATCATTCAATAACTGCTTGTTACATCTTTTGTGAGAGCCCCGGCAATTGATGTCGGGGCTTTTTTATATCTATTCAACGCTCAGTCAATGGTTTACGTATTCCATTTCGGAGTAAGCGGATCAAAGGATGTAAGATTTCGGGTAATGTCGCAATCCACCCACAGGATTGTCGGATAAGCACATTCATAATCAAAACAGGCCTTGTTAGCTTTGAGAGAAGTTCGATGACCCTGGGGGCTAGGGTCTGAGAATTGTTTTTTTATTAAAAACGAAAACGGTGATTGAGATTTTCAAAACGGATGTGATGAGTACAGAAGATGCCTATCTACTGGTTGGGCAGCTAAATCATCAATTGGGTTATATGGCCAATTTCGACCTTCAGGATTGCGATCACATATTGCGGGTGGTCAACTCCGCGGGTGAGGTTGAGCCTCAAATCGTAATTCGGATGCTGGAAAAACAGGGGTTTTGTGCGGAGGTGCTACCAGATGTGGTGGAACACCCTGTAGATAGACTGAAACAATTACCTTAAACATTCATGATATGGACTATTTAGAAGCGTTTAGTGGGTTTTCTGTTGGTGATTTGAACCTGGCCAGGAAGTTTTACAAGGAGAATCTTGGCCTGGATGTACGAAACAATTCAATGGGGTTTCTGGAGCTCCACATTTCGGGAAACCGTCCGGTTATTGTCTATCCTAAGTCTGATCATCAGCCTGCATCCTTCACCATCTATAACTTTGTAGTGGCAGATATTGAGCAAACAGTGGGCGATTTGACCCGACAAGGTGTCACTTTTGAACAATATAAGGGCGCAATAGCTACGGATACTCAGGGAATTAGCCGAAGTAAACATGGGCCGGCAATCGCCTGGTTTAAGGATCCTTCCGGAAATATCTTATCCATCATCCAAAGTCATACTTCGTAGTAATATTTCCTGAAAAAATTGGATTGAGCCTCTCATTGGTTTACTTTTATGATCCGCCTTTATGATCGACTCCATTATACCCCTAACTGATGAAATGGATTGCGATTACCCTTCTGATGATGGCTTCTGGCCAATATGTGACTGCACAAAGTGGCCTTCGCGATCTTCGTGACAATGGGCAATATCAAACAGTCGCCATTGATTCTAAAATCTGGATGGCCGAAAATCTCCGATTCAATAGTAACCATAGCCACTTTTACTACCTCAGCGGGAGAGAGGTGTATTATGAGGGCAATGCCATTGCCAGTGATAGCCTGTGCCCCAAAGGATGGCGGGTGCCTACCCTGGATGAATGGCAGGCGCTGGGAAATCAGGCAAACCGAATCCAACCAAAACCTACTGGTTTTCTGGAAGCAGGTCGTTTTTCGGGCTTCGGAAAACAAGCGGTCTACTGGACCTCAACCCTCGATGATTCCTTAAACATGCCCCTTGCGGTAGAGTTGAACCCGGAGAATGGAGCGGTAAACATAAGACCTGCGTCCCTGTCCCTGCGAACGGCATGTAGGTGTGTGAAGGAATGATTTTATTTCGGTCCTATATTAAAAAAGCCCCCTAAACTCAATCAGGAGGCTTTTCTGTGGTCTCACCAGGAATCGAACCTGGATCTAAAGTTTAGGAAACTTCTATTCTATCCGTTGAACTATGAGACCTTAAAATTTCGGGTAGCAAAAGTAGGAAATTATTGATCTAATTCAATTCATCTGTAGGGTATTTTAAAGCCTTTGGAGAGCCTTATGAGTGGTTTCGGATCCTGATTCTTATCAAACAATACCGCGTTTGTCTGGTTGAGGGGTAAAAAAGAAAGAAAAATGGAAATAGCCGAAAACGAAATGCTTTTCATCTATGACTCCAATGATCTTCAGGATAGAGAGGCACTCGCCTATGCTAAAAGTTTGAAACATTATCATGTGAAAGCGCTGGATGTGAGAAAGCATACCTTCACAGAGTGGCAGTTGGAGGAGATTCTGGAGCGACTGGAAATGGAGCCTGATGATTTGATCAACCAGCGATCTGCGGTTTATCTGGAGGAGTATGTGGGCGTGGAGTTGAGCAGGGAGGATGCACTGAAAGCCATCAGAAAACATACTGATTTGATCCGAACACCTGTGGCTATCTACCACGATACTGCCAGACTGATCGGTTCTTCCTATGAGTTTATCAAAAAAGAGATGTAATAAGACGTTTGCCGGCATTAATTAGGCGCACCCTGTGGTTGAAAATTAAAGATGTTTTGCATCTTTAGTGCATGAAGAAATTTTTAAGGGTGGTAGGCTATTTTGTGGCCATTTTTTTCATCCTGAATATTTTAATTCAAACCATCAAAGAGACGGACACGGAGGAAAGATGCCCGGATGGGTTTGATGTAATCAATACCGATAACGACCGCCTGCACACCCGTGGCTGGAATTCAATTGATCAATCCAGAAGTTTTTGTGGAGCCTATCGTTCGAAGGGAGCTACCAGTGATCGTTTGGCCAAAAAGCGTCTGACCATGAATCTCCGAGGGGACAGCTATTTAGAATTTTGGTCGCACGTATATGCCAATCTGGTGACAGACAGTAAATCAGACATTGGTTTTTTGGTGGATTCACTGGCGGCCATCGGGGACCGTGATAAGCTCTCCAGGTTAGAATTGGCAGAATTGATTGTAAGCTTTGTGCAGGACATCCCGTATAGCTTCGTGGTTCCCGAGGATTGTAAGGAAATACAGACAGATGGCAAACCATGTGCAGGTAACATTCCTTTGGGGATATTATCCCCTTATGAATTTATTCATTCTCTTTATGGAGACTGTGACACCCGGGCAGTTCTCATCTATACCATATTGGAAGAATTGGATTTTGATCCGATGATTGTGGTAAGCAATGAATACGCTCATGCAATGCTAGCCCTGAAAGCCCCAGCTACTGGTGATTACCTGCTACATCAGGGGGAGAAATATTACTTTTGGGAAACTACTGCGAAGGGCTGGCCACTGGGCATGCTGCCACCCAACACAGGCAATGTGAATTATTGGAAATCCGTACTCGCTCATGAACTATAACATCGCCATTCTTGGCCTTATCGAAATTTTTTCTGCCATCACCATTGGCGTGTTTATTCTGGTATTGACCTACAAAATCGTGCAGTGGGTGGGTAGAAGATATTATGGTATTGAGTCCTTTAACGTGGCCTACAGTATTTTCATGGCCTCCATTATCTTATCTGTTGGCATTATGGTGAGTGGAATCATCCAGCCGCTGATGTCTTCATTCAGGCTGTTGGATAAGCAAAGCGAAAGCTTCATAGTGGCATTGAAGTACATTGGTATTGGCGGTGTTTATATTGCCATTGCCTACGCGGCGGCTATTTCTATTGGGCTGATCAGTACTTTCTTGTACAGCAAGCTCACACCCATCGATGAGTTTAAGGAGATCAGGGAAAATAACATTGGGGTAGCACTGGTTATTGGTAGCATACTGATCACGCTCACGCTTTTCACCAGAGATGGGGTGATGCTGCTCATCGAGGCAATAGTGCCTTATCCAGAATTACCTCCGATGACGCTTTAATAATAGTTTTTCCCAACCTCGGCATAAGGGATGTCACCATCATACACACCGGCAGCGTGCACATACATAAGCTCCTGGCTGGCGCCAATTTCGGAAGTGTAGTACCCGTATATGGTCATGCTCTTCAGTAGGGAGAAAAAAGAGCCTCCCGGTGTGCTTCGGCCTTCGGATTCCATTTGTTGGAGTAGCGTGATCTGATCTTTCTGGGATAGTTTGAGGAATGCATTCCCAAACTGCTTTTGGCTTAGTCTATCCATATTCTCCAGACCAGCAATGAACCTCTCCTTTTCTGGAACATCGCTCACCATGGCCAGTACCCTGTCGATGTATTGGTTGACACCAGCGGCCTTTGCCCCAGGGGTGTCAGTAGTGGGGATAATCAGCTCCACCAGCTCCTGTAGCAGCGCATCCTGATCAGTAGAGAATGTCAGTGCTTGGTAGGAAAGCTGTTTTTTCGATTCACAACTACCAAGTGCGGCAATGAGTGATGCTGAGAGGCTGATGCCCGCCGCACTTAGCGACATATTGATCAATGCTTTTCGTCTGTCCATGTCGATTAGAGGTTTCCGGATTTTAATTGTTTCACAGCAAAATCAGCAGCTCGCGCTGTGAGGGCCATATAGGTAATAGAGGGGTTTTGACAAGGAGAGGAGGTCATACAGGCCCCATCCGTGACGAATAGATTCGGTACTTCATGCGCTTGGTTGTTGCCATTGAGAAATGAAGTCTTGGGGTCTCTTCCCATCCTGGCAGTGCCCATTTCGTGTATACCAAACCCTGGTACCGCCCCGGCGGCATTGTCTTCAGCCGTGATATTGGTACATCCTACGTTTTCCAGCATCTCGGCCATAGAGTCCAGACAATCCTGCCGCATACGTTTTTCGTTGTCTTTAATTTCTGCGTTGAAAACCATCTTCGGGATGCCAAACTCATCTGTTTCCGTCGGGTGTAGCCGGGCGTGATTGTCGTAGTAAGGCAGGGTTTCTCCAAATCCCCACATGCCTACCCTCCATTCACCAGCCTCCTTTACTTTGTTTTTAAAGTCTGCACCAAAGCCCTCCATACCAAAGGCTTTTGACCATCCCTCACGATAGGCAGACCCTTCAAAGCCATATCCCCTGGAGAAATCGGGCATATCTGACGCTCCTCCTATGTTTCTATACCGCGGGATATAAAAGCCAATGGGCCGGTTACCACGGGTGGTTCTATCCAGAAAACCAGGGACTGTGGCGTTGACATCCATACCCAGGTGATGATCCATCAGGTAATGGCCCAGCACGCCACTGGTATTGCCAATACCGTCAGGAAATTCTTCAGATCTGGAATTGAGCAGGATCTGGGTGGAGGCCATTGCCGAGGCGCATACAAAAATCACTTTGGCCTTAAACTCTATGGTTTCTTTGGTCTCACTGTCAATCACTCGTACGCCTGATGCTTTTCGGGTTTCCGGGTCGTAAATGATGCTGTGTACTACGCTGAAAGGGCGGATGGTAAGGTTGCCCGTAGCAGCTGCCGCAGGCAGAGTAGAAGACAATGAACTGAAATAAGAGCCCGTACTGCAACCGCGCCAGCACGGCCCACAGTAGTGGCAGGGTGCACGCTCGCCAATGGGCTCTGTCAAAACAGCCGCTCTGGCGATGGTGAGGTATCTTTCAGGATAGAGTTCGCGGATTCGCTTTCTCAAATGCTTTTCGACCACATTCAGCTCCATAGGCTTTTGAAAGTTGCCGTCAGGGAGATAGTCGAGTCCCAGCTTTTCGCCGGAAATTCCCGCGAATTGCTCTACATAGTCATACCAGGGAGCTATGTCCTTATACCTGATAGGCCAGTCCACACCCACACCTTCTTTTTGGTTGGCTTCAAAATCCAGATCAGAAATGCGGAAAGTATAGCGTCCCCAGGTGATGGATTTGCCACCCACCTGATATCCCCGTGCCCAGACAAATGGTTTTTCTTCTACATATGGGCTTTCTGAGTCCTTTGAGAAGAAATGCAACGCAGTTTTGTCCAGGTAACCGATTCTTACAGCCTGTGAATATTCCTTTTTCTCCTCTTGGGTGAGTTGCCCCCTCAGGTCAAATTCCCACGGAGCTTTGTGTTCGGTGATGTAGTCTTTTCGATGCTCCACCGGGCGACCTCTTTCGAGCACCAGGGTTTTTAGGCCTTTTTCGGTAAGTTCTTTGGCGGCCCAGCCGCCGGAGACACCGGAGCCAATGACTATGGCATCATAGGCATCCGCTTTTTCTCCAATCTGAAAAGTAGTGTTAATGGGCATGTTGATGAGGTTTCAGCTACCCATTTTAATCATAATTCTTCAGAATCTGAAATACTCAGAGGCTTGATGCCTTTGGCAAGACCAACATCACCTTAATGTCAATAAGTTTCCGGTTCCAGGTAATTGGGATAAATCTTGATGTGCTCTTTTTTTACTTCTTTGGCGAGGAGCTCACGCATCTCCGTCAAATGGTATTTTGTTTTGGCAGAGACAAACATCGCTTGGTCATTTGCTCCGTTCTCGTTCAAATGAAGCTCGGCAATGTCCTCCACTTTATCTACTTTATTGTAAATCCTAATGGTCTTAATATCAGCAGCACCAATCTCCTCCAGGGTCTTTTCCACCACCTGTATGTGATCTTCATAAGCCGGGTTGGACACATCGATAACATGGAGCAGGAAGTCCGCTTCCTTTACCTCTTCCAGAGTAGATTTGAACGACTCGATCAGGTTGTGTGGGAGTTTACGAATAAAACCAACAGTATCGGACAGCAAAAAAGGAATCTGATTAATCACCACCTTGCGGACGGTGGAGTCCACCGTCGCGAAGAGTTCGTCTTTGGCATACACCTGCTCTTTGCTAATGAGGTTCATCAGGGAGGATTTCCCCGCGTTGGTATAACCTACCAGCGCTACGCGCACGATTCCATCTCTTGATTTTCGCCTGGTGGCAGCCTGAGTTTCTATTTTGTCCAGCTTTTTACGGAGGACATTGATCTGATTTCGGATATTCCTTCTGTCAGTTTCTATCTCTTTTTCTCCGGCTCCACCACGTGTGCCAGTGCCTCCCCTTTGGCGTTCCAGGTGAGTCCACATGCGGGTCAGACGAGGCAGCAGGTATTGATACCTGGCCAGCTCCACTTGCGTTTTGGCCTGTGTGGTTTGGGCTCTTTTGAGGAAAATATCAAGAATCAGTAAACTTCTGTCGTATATTTTTACTTTCAGCTCCTTTTCGAGGTTGCGCAGTTGAGAAGGCGTGAGGTCATCATCAAAAATAACGTTGCCAATGTTTTTGGCCTTGACAAACTCCTTGATTTCTTCCAGTTTCCCTTTGCCAACAAAAGTTTTGGTGTCAGGACGCTCCAGCTTTTGAGCGTAAGTCTTCTCTACTTTGATGTCCAGTGTTTGCACCAGAAATTCCAGTTCTTCAAGAAACTCAATGGTTTTATCGTCAGCCTGAAACTTTGGGGTGACAGCTACCAACACGCCGTATTCTTGTTCTTTTTTAGTTTCTATCATAAAAATTCCCTGATATTGTGCTTCACTACATATATTGTTATCAGGAAGTTCAAAATTAACTAAAATCAGGAGGCTGCTCAGTATCATCCATGAAAATTGCGATTATCATTAATACCAGCTGGAATATTTATAATTTTCGCAGGGGTCTTGTGAGGTGTTTTCTTGATCGTGGAGATGAGGTGATTGCCATCGCTCCGGGGGATGCATACTCGAAAAAGCTTCAGGACCTTGGATGTCGATTGATTGACCTGCCCATGTCTGCCAGTGGTATGAACCCCTTCACTGATTTTGTCTTGCTCCTGAAATTGCGAGGCATTCTGAAGGAAGAAAGACCCGACGTGGTGCTGACCTACACCATCAAGCCCAACATCTATGGTTCGTTAGCAGCCGGGTGGCTTGGAATCCCCTGTATCTGTAATGTGAGTGGATTGGGGACTACTTTTTTATGGAAAGGATGGGTAAAGAAAATGGCCACAACACTCTATTCATTTGCGTTTCGGTTCAATAGTTGGGTGTTTTTTCAGAACACGGATGATCGTGAAGAATTTGGCAGGTTTGTGAGGATTGATATGAGCAAAACGAGTCTTCTTCCTGGCTCAGGGGTAGATGTTGATCACTTTAAGCCGGGCTCACCTCCAGAGAACTCCATTCCTGTCTTTTTAATGATTAGTAGGCTTTTGGTGGAGAAAGGAATATACGATTTCATTGAAGCCATCAGGATTTTAAGAAGGAAGGGGAGGAAGGCCGAGTTTCATTTGATTGGTGGATTGGATGAAGAGCATTCACGAGCGGTTTCCAGAAGTGAGTTGGAAGAGTGGATAGAAGAGGGATTGATCAGCTATCAGGAACATATTGAGGATGTGAGGGTGGCTATTGCGCAGGCTGATGTGGTGGTTTTACCTTCTTACAGGGAGGGTACACCGCGTACCTTGCTGGAGGCCGGCGCCATGGGGAAGCCATTGATAGCTACGGATGTACCAGGGTGCAATCATGTACTCATTGATGGATACAATGGATTCCTGTGCAAAGTCAAAAATCCCAATGACCTTGCTGCTAAGATGAGCTTGTTTCTTTCCCTTAATGATGAGGAGCAATTTCAAATGGCTCAAAACGCTCGCCAGAGCATTGTAGAGCGGTTTGATGAGCGACTGGTCATCAAGCTTTATAGTGACAAGATGGATGAATTCGTTTCGGGCTTATAATGAACAGTATCAAGGCTATTTTTAGGTTTTGGCTTATCTTCGCCATCAAACTCAGTTGTTCTATATGATTTTCAATATTTCCACGATACGGTGGCTTTTCCTTGGGTGCGTGGTTTTTTTAAGTAGTTGTAAGGTTTACAAGCAGGACATTATGTTCCGGCTTGACGACAATTTCACAGAAGAGGATTTGTCTGAACCAGTGAAGAAGGCTGAGGAGAACTATCTGATTCAGGTGAATGACTATATTGAGTTAAACTTATTTACCAATGATGGGGAGCGAATTATTGATCCCAATCCTGAGATATTTAGTGGAAACAATAATCTGAACAATCGCTTAAATTCACGTCAGCAGTTTGAGTATTTGGTTCAGGTAGATGGTGTAGTCAAGTTACCTGTGGTGGACCGGGTAAACTTGGCCGGACTTACAGTCAACGAGGCGGAAATAGTGCTACAAAGCGCATACAATGAGTTCTATAAAGACTGTTTTGTAAAGATCAAAGTAAACAATAGGCGAGTGGTACTTTTGGGAGCGAATGGGGGGCAGGTGATACTTCTGGAAAATGAAAATGTTACATTGGCTGAGGTACTGGCCTTATACGGAGGACTCAGTCTTGGAGCGAAGGCAAACAATATTAAATTGATCCGCGGCGACCTATCCAACCCTATGGTCTATCAGATGGATTTAACAACAATTGACGGTATGAGATCCACGATCATCAAAGTGGAGCCGGGAGACATCATTTATGTTGAGCCCTGGAGAAGGCCCTGGCTGGCTGGTTTGAGGGACGTGTCCCCAATTCTTAGTATTACTTCCAGTGTGATCGCATTTTTTCTCCTAATTCAGAGTATCACGAGGTGAAGGATTTCGATCAAATAGAAAATACGCAAGGAGGAGATGAAATATTCAATTCCTTTGACCTGGAGAAGTTTCTGTTCATTCTGAGAAAGAGTTTGTTATGGATATTTTTATTCATAGCAGCCTCGGTCTCTCTGGCCTTTGTGTATGTGAGATACACAAAACCTGTTTTTCAGTCCACTTCGCTACTCAAATTAGATTTTGAAAGTGAAGCAACGACACTTGGGTTAACTTCAGGATTTAAAGGCACAATGGGTACCGGACTGTCCGGAGAGATTGAACTTTTAAGATCAAAGCTTTTCTTTGCAAAGGTCGTAGATGTAGTGGATCTGGATGTTTCATACTATTATTATGGTAGGTATCTGACAGATGAGCGCTATCGCAATAGTCCTTTTGTAGTTTCTTACAAAATCAAAAATCTTTCGTTCTATAACCGGCCGTTTGATGTCGTTCTAAATTCGGAAGATTCCTTCGAATTGATTTATGTACAAAATGGAATTGAACAAAGTCATACTTACAAGTTTGGCGAGGACATTATCACAGAGGATTTTAATTTCATTCTGCATAAAACGGATCAGTTTAAATATCCCGAGTCTACAGGAAAGTATTACTTCACTGTAAATAGTAAAGATGCCCTTATTAGCTATTTGCAAGGAAAGATTACAGTGAGTCCTGAGAATATTACTGCACGCACCATTCGGATCTCACTGGTGGATTATAATCGGTATAAAGCACGTGATCTGCTCATGGCTGTTGATACATTATATCTGGATTATACCAAACAAGCCAAAAATCAAGCACTTGAACAGAAGATAAAATTTTTGAACTCTCAAATCCTGGTTACTGAAGATACGCTTGAAACTTATGATTCATACTTTGAAAACTTCATAATAGAGCATCGTACCCTAAATTTAATGGCTGATATTCAACGTGTGATTGAGAATCTTATAAAATTAGATTCTGCTCAGCATCGATTGGATAGTCAACTTTCAGAAGCTCTTGAGTTTAATAGTAACTATGATAACTATGATTCTTTACTCTCCGAGTCAGCTGTTCCGGGCATGCCAATGTCTTTGAACGGATTTCTGATAGAATACAGAGAATTGTTAAATCAACGTAAGGAAAAACTAAGACATTACAATGAGAATACATATGTAATTAAGGGGATCGATGAGAAACTTGAAGTTTTTAGACAATCCATCGAGTCTCTGATTCCAAAGCATATCGAATACCTAAAGGAGCGGAGTAAAAAACTTGGTGCACAGAGCGCATCCCTTGAAAAATTGTTTGCCGAACTCCCATCGATGAGGACAAGTTTTGATAGAAACAAGCGATTTTACAACCTCCATGAAAGTTACTTGATGTCACTATGGCGGACTAAAATGGATTTGGAAATTACAAGGGCAGGAACTGTTACGGATTTCGTAATTCTTTCACCCGCATCAATTCCAGCATCCCCTATCAAACCCCAACCCACTATTATTTATGGTATATCATTGGCTGCTGGGTTTCTGATTTCTTTTGTATTCCTTCTGATTAGGTATTTGTTGCACAATAGCATTTCCAGTTATCATGAACTGGAAAAGTTGGTGAATGTGCCGATCCTTGGGTCTGTTCCTGAGTTTACTACTCACAAGCTGCCATTGACCAAGCTGGTAATTATGCCGAGCTCAAAGTCAGCCATAAGTGAAGCGCTGAGGACTATCCGGACCAACATGGAGTTTCTGAATGGAAACAAGGTGACAAAAACCATTACCATCACCTCTACAATTTCCGGGGAAGGAAAGACGTTCGTTGCGGTCAACTTGGGGGCAGTGATGGCTTTCTCCAAGCAGCGAGTGTGTGTCGTGGACATGGATATGCGTAAGCCAAAGGTGCACCTGGCCTTTGGTGATGAAGCTCATTTCAAGGGAATGAGTACGTTGCTTATTGGCAAAAACTCATTGGATGAGTGCATAACCAATACTTCCATCCAGAATTTAGACTATATCCCCGCTGGCCCTAATCCTCCCAATCCATCGGAACTCATTCTGAATGATGAGTATGACAACATACTGGAAGAGCTAAAAACACGCTACGACCTGGTGATCTTGGATACGCCACCCGTAGGGCTGGTGACAGATGCAGTACTGAGCATGAAAAAGTCAGATCTTCAGCTTTATGTCGTAAGGTCTGATTACTCTAAGCGGTCATTTGTTAAATCCATAGAGAATCTCAAGAAGATGAACCGCTTCAACAACCTTACTGTAATCTTTAATTCCGTGAAGGCTGGCGGAAGGGGATATGGTTACGGCTATGGTTATGGTTACGGCTATGGCTACTACGAAGAATCTAAATAATAGCCCTACCTTTGTGGCCAGTTCGGGGAATATATGTTTGGATGGTTTTCTAAGAAAGTAGGGATTGATATCCGGGTTGATATTCATAGTCACCTGTTGCCAAATCTTGACGATGGGGTGCGTGATTTCGATGAATCACTCGAAATTATTCGTGGATTTTCCAGACTTGGCTTCAAAAAACTCATAACTACTCCACACATTTATTCAGATCACTACCCAAATAACCGTGAGACCATTCTGGGGGCCCTTGATCAATTAAAGGAATTACTGAGGCAGGAGAGGCTGAGCATAGAGGTGGAAGCGGCTGCAGAGTATTACATAGATTCTCACCTGATTGATCTATTAGACGGAAAAGCGCCAATCCTGAGTTTTGGAACCCCGCGATATGTACTGGTGGAAACCGGATTTCATACCAAGCCCATCATTTTTGATGAGGTCATATTCAAACTCAAGTCCCTTAATTACGTACCCGTCTTAGCCCACCCAGAGCGCTACATGTATTTGGAGGATGATCTGTCATGGTTAAGGCAGATTCGTGAAAAGGGTGTGAGGTTGCAGGTATCAATACCATCACTAAACGGATTTTACGGTTCAAACCCTAAGAGGATGGCGATGAAACTGCTCAAAGAAGGAATGGTGGATTTTTTTGGGTCAGACCTACACAGGAAGAGCCAGATGGAGGGTTTCGAGAAGTCATTGGGGATAAAAATTTCACCTCAAAATGTGCTGAACAATGAACTTATTTGATGGTTTGATTGTGGATAACTTTTCGATATGTGTTGATAAACCGCACTGAATTTTAAAGTATATTGTTTTAACTACAAACAGGCCCTTTTAACTTTTTTATATGCAAGAAGAGTATAAGCGCAAGGAAGAGAGAGAGTTGGTGAGAAAGTTTGAAGCGTTCCTTAAAAACAAGGAGCCATTTTACTTCGACGAAGAGACCTTTCTTCAGGTCATCTCTTATTATCAGAATCATGAGAAATACAATCAGGCGTTAAAGGCATGTGAAGTGGCTTTGGAGCAGTATCCATACTCCGTGGATATGCTGATGGAGCTGGCGGATGTGCTGGTAAAGCTGGATAGACAGGATGATGCGATAGAAAAGCTGGAGGAGGCGCTTAACTATCATCCAAATGACCCTGAGTTGCTAATGCAAAAGGGAACCATTCATTCTTTACTCTCGGAATATCAGGATGCGGTGGAATGCTATCAGAAGACCCTGGATTTTGCTGAGGATAAAGATGAGGTGTATTACAGCATCGGATTGGCCTTTCAGGGGATGGGCAATTATGAGGCCGCTGCGGAAAACTACAAACAAGCCATTGAGTTTAATATGCTCAATGAAAACGCGCTGTATGAACTCGCCTACTGCCTGGACGTGTCAGGCGAACTCGAAAGTAGCCTTGATTACTATCATAAATTCATTGATCAGGATCCCTATTCTGAATATGCCTGGTACAATCTGGGTATAGTCTATAACAAACTCGAGCAGTTTGAAAAATCGATAGATGCCTACGAATATGCGGTGGCTATTGACGATGATTTCAGCAGTGCGCACTTTAATATGGGCAATGCCTACATGAGTCTGGAGCAGTATGACAAAGCACTAAATGCGTATACCAAAACCATGGACATTGAGGGGCCTACCTCGGAAACATATTGTCACATAGGTGCTGCATACGAAAAAATGGAGCAGCTCGAATTGGCCGTAAAAAACTATCAAAAAGCTACAAAGCTCGACCACCTTTATCATGAGGCATGGTATGGTCTGGGTATTTGCCTGGGCCTTCAGGAAAAGTGGTATGAGGCCATTCACTTTCTGAATAAAGCACTGAAGCTCGATGTGGAAAATGGCATTTACTGGAAGGCTGTGGCTGATGCCGAAGCGAAGATGGGCAATATAGTGTCTGCTTTGGAAGCTTATGCGGAAGCGAGTGAGATGGATCCTGAAAACCCTCAGGTATGGCTGGATTGGTCCAATGTTTATTATGAGCAGGGTGACTTTCAACTGGCTCAGGACACCGTAGAGGAGGGACTGGCCGAATGCCCTGATGATGCAGATTTGTTTTACAGGAGTGTAGTGTACCTTATTGAGGGAGGGAAATACAAGATGGCCATCAATCGCCTCGAAACTGCCCTTATTTTAGACTTTGAAGGCCACCTACAGTTGTTTGATTATTTCCCCAACTTGCACACTCAGAAAGCACTGTACAAAATCATCGAACAATACCGAAAAAACAATTAGTGGATCGGTAGGTCATTTTGAGCAGAATTTCTGATTTTTGTGCCTTCTAAAAAATCCCCTGTCAAAACATCTTTTATGAATTACCATTTAAATCAAATACCCTACCGTACGAGCAAGCCACGTAATACTGGTTATACAATGATTATGGATAAAGGCCTCAGTATCAGAGAGGTGGAGGATATGATTGACATATCCGGGGATTTTATCGATATCGTGAAGTTGGGCTGGGCTACATCTTATGTTACCAAGAATTTAAAGGAGAAGCTGGCTGTCTATAAGTCGGCAGGGCTTCCGGTTTACCTCGGTGGGACCCTTTTTGAAGCCTTTATTGTCAGAAATCAGTTCTCAGACTACCAGAAAGTGCTGGATCAGTTTGGTTTAGAGTATGCAGAGGTTTCTGATGGTTCCATAGAGATGAATCATGATGAGAAGTGTGGCTACATCAGTACGCTGGCAAAGCAGGTGACTGTGCTGAGTGAAGTGGGATCGAAGGATGCAGCAAAAATCATCCCTCCTTATAAGTGGATAGAGCAAATGCAGACAGAGCTGGACGCAGGCGCCTGGAAAGTAATCGGTGAGGCCAGAGAGAGCGGGAATGTAGGGCTTTTTAGGGATTCAGGAGAGGTAAGACAAGGTTTGGTGGAGGAGATACTTACCAAGATACCAGAGGACAAGATTTTATGGGAAGCTCCCCAGAAGGCTCAGCAGGTGTGGTTTATCAAGTTGATTGGTACCAATGTAAATCTGGGAAATATTGCCCCGAATGAGGTGATTCCTTTGGAGACGATCCGACTAGGGCTTAGGGGTGATACGTTTGATTATTTTCTCGATAGTCTTAAATAAGAAATATTAGCCACCCCTAGGTGGCTTTTTTGATGGTATGAAAAGAATTGTTCTACTCCTGAAAGGCATGGCCATGGGTGGTGCCGATGTGATTCCTGGTGTGTCTGGTGGTACGATTGCTCTGATCACGGGCATCTATGAAGAATTAATCCACTCTATCAAATCGGTGGATGCTGTGGCGTTGAAACTACTCCTGAAGTTGGATATTAAGGGTTTGTGGCAGCGCATCAATGGTGCATTTTTGGTGAATGTGTTTGCTGGTGTTCTGATCAGCATTTTTTCATTGGCCAAGCTCATTACCTATTTGCTGGAGGTTCATCCTATCCCTGTTTGGTCCTTCTTTTTTGGGCTTATTTTGATTTCGGCATACTTTGTCATGCCCCGCACACGTGGTTGGGCGGACTACCTTTCACTTTTTGTAGGGGCTGTTCTGGCTTATCTGATTACCTCACTCACACCAGGTGATACACCGGAGGAACTGTGGTTTATTTTTATTTCTGGGGCCATTGCCATATGCGCCATGATCCTGCCGGGAATCTCCGGCTCGTTTATCCTTCTCCTGCTGGGGAAGTATGAGTTTGTATTGGGTGCAGTTAAAACATTTGATCTATCCATTATTGTGGTGTTCGCTGCTGGTTGTGCTGTCGGGATTATTTCCTTCTCAAAGGTTATTCACTGGCTTCTGCTTCATCATAAAGGAGTCACATTATCCCTTCTGGCCGGCTTCATGGTCGGGTCACTCAATAAAATATGGCCCTGGAAAGATGAATCCGGAGATGTTTTCGTGAATTTGAGCCCCAATGACTTCACAACGGTCACAGATCAACCAAATCAACTATATTTAGCTATTATATTCTTTTCCCTTGGAATCATCATTGTAGGTGGTTTGGAGTGGTTAGGAAAAAAACTAGCTTAATAATGAAAAGATATGGTTTAATCGGGTTTCCGCTAGGTCACTCCTTTTCCCGTGGATATTTTCAGGAGAAGTTCACCCGACTGGGGCTTACTGAAAGTCACAAGTACGACCTTTTTGAAATAGAATACCTCAAAGATTTTCCTGCACTCTGGGAGCGATATCCTGATCTTGTAGGGGTGAATGTCACGGTTCCGCACAAGGAAAATATACGTCGGTTTCTGGATCGGCTGGATAGCAGTGCCCATAAAGTGGAGGCAGTGAATGTGGTCAAGAAGGAGGGAAACAAATTAGTCGGCTACAACAGTGATTTTTTTGGATTCAGACAGTCCATGATTAATTATTTTCAGGGTAACGTGACCTGTGAGAAAGCATTGATTTTGGGCGGTGGCGGTGCTTCCAAAGCTGTAGAAGCCGCTTTTTTGGATTTAGGTATTAAGTACATGGTCGTTTCCAGGGATAAGCACAGAGGTGATCTGGTGTACCAGGATCTGAAAGACGACCCCACTTACGTTTCAAAGGTGGACATGATTGTTAATACCACGCCACTAGGCATGCATCCCAATCTGGAGAGCAAACCTGATATTCCTTATGATGTCATTCGGGCCGAACAATACTTGTATGATCTCGTTTATAACCCGGAAGAAACGGCATTTATGAAGGAGGGAAGACGCAGGGGAGCGCGCACCAAAAATGGATTGGAAATGCTGTATGTACAGGCCGATCGAGCCTGGGAAATTTGGAATTCCTAAATCTACATGGATTTTAAGATCAGTTCAGAATATGTGCCTACCGGCGACCAGCCCAAGGCTATTGCTCAGCTTACAGAAGGAATCAACAATGGAGAAGGTGCTCAGACCCTACTGGGGGTAACGGGCTCCGGAAAAACCTTCACGGTGGCCAATGTCATCGAGCAGGTACAGAAGCCTACACTGGTGCTTTGCCATAATAAGACCCTGGCAGCCCAGCTGTATGGGGAGTTCAAAAGTTTCTTCCCGGACAACTCCGTAGAATACTTCATTTCCTACTACGACTATTACCAGCCGGAGGCATTTTTGCCTACCACCAACCTCTACATAGAAAAAGACCTTTCTATTAACGAGGAAATCGAAAAACTCAGACTTAGTGCTACATCTGCGCTCCTTTCAGGACGCAGGGATGTTATAGTGGTCGCTTCAGTTTCCTGTATTTATGGTATCGGCAACCCCGAGGAGTTTGGAAAAAACGTCATTAAGGTTCAGGAGGGGGATACCATTCCTAGAAACCAATTTTTATTCCAGCTGGTGGATATACTGTACAGCCGCACGGAGGTGGAGTTTAAAAGGGGCACCTTTCGGGTAAAAGGTGACACTGTGGACGTCTTCATTGCCTATGCAGATTTTGCTTATCGCTTTATTTTTTGGGGCGATGATGTGGAATCTATTCAGCGGATAGACCCTCAGACGGGCGAGAAGCTTTCAGAAGAGCGCATAGTGAGCATATTCCCGGCCAACCTTTTTGTTACAGGAAAAGAGTTGCTTCAGGTGGCCATCAGGGAGATTCAGGATGACATGGTAGCGCAGGTTCAGTTTTTCGAAGAGGAGCGTCGTTTTTTGGAAGCCAAACGTCTGAAAGAAAGAACCGAGTTTGACCTGGAGATGATCCGTGAGATCGGATACTGCTCCGGTGTGGAAAATTACTCGAGGTATTTTGACCGCCGTACAGCTGGCGCACGACCTTTCTGTTTATTGGATTACTTCCCGGATGACTACCTGATGATCGTGGACGAGAGCCATGTTACAATCCCTCAGATCAGGGGGATGTGGGGAGGTGATCGGAGTAGGAAGGTAAATCTGGTGGACTATGGTTTCAGACTGCCTTCTGCTTTGGACAACCGACCGCTTACTTTCAATGAATTTGAAAGCATGCTGAATCAGGTGGTGTTTGTGAGCGCTACTCCTAGTGAGTATGAGTTAATCAAGTCTGAAGGGATTATCGTGGAGCAGCTCATCAGGCCCACAGGACTTTTGGATCCTATCATTGAAGTGCGGCCCAGCGTGAATCAGATCGATGACTTGCTGGAGGAAATATGGCTGCGGGTGGAGCGAAAAGAGCGGGTGCTGGTGACCACACTTACCAAGCGAATGGCCGAGGAGCTGACGAAGTATATGAGCAATGCGGGCGTGAAGACCCGCTACATTCATTCAGAAGTGGATACACTGGATCGGGTGGAGATATTGCGTGAGCTGCGTCTGGGGGTTTTTGATGTACTTGTGGGGGTAAATCTGCTCAGGGAAGGACTCGACTTGCCTGAGGTTTCCCTGGTCACTATCATTGATGCCGATAAAGAAGGGTTTTTGAGGAATGAACGCTCTTTGGTTCAAACCATTGGTCGGGCTGCCAGGAATGAGAATGGGATGGTAATCATGTATGCAGATAAGATTACGGATTCCATGCAGAGATCCATCGACGAGACTAACAGGCGGCGAAGTATCCAGCAGGCCTACAACGAGGAACACGGAATAGTACCTAAAACCATCATTAAAAACAGGGAAGCCATCTTGGGGCAAACCTCTGCGGCGGATAAGAAGAAGGGCGCCAAGAAATATTATACAGGAGATGAAGTGGAGCTGACCGTGGCAGCGGACCCGGTAGTTGCATATATGAATAAGGACCAGTTGATAAAGCTGGCTTCAGATACCCGTAAGCAGATGGAGAAGGCAGCCAAGGATCTCGACTTTATGGAAGCTGCCAGACTTAGGGATGAGATGCTGGAGATCGAGAAAATGTTAAAAAAGTGACTCCAGCCATGAGAGGATTCCGCTCATCAAACCAACAAATTCTGTTATTTTAGCCACCTGAATTATTAAATCGATATGTACAAGCGCATCAATGGCATCCAGCACATCGGAGTAGGTGTATCCGACTCTGAGGTTTCACAAAAATGGTATCGGAAATTCATAGGAATGGACATTCCTATTTTTGATGGAGTAGCTCCAGCTCCATTGATGGACGTGTACACAAAAAACGAAACTATTACCAAGCGAGCTACCATGATTTTGAATCTTCAGGGTGGATGCGCTATGGAAGTGGTCAATCCTACTTCATTTACTCCACGTCAGCCCGATTTTGAGACTCAGCTAGGTGATATTGGGATCTATATCAATCAGATAAAAGCATTTGATGTGGAGGCTGCCTATGCTCATTTTGAGAAACACGGAGCCATCCTGCGCTCGGGTATTGTGGACATGCCGGATGGAGGTAAGACTTTTTATGTAGAAGATCCCAATGGGTTGTTATTTCAGATTCTTCCAGGGCGCAACTTCTACACGAAGGGGCATCACATCACCGGTGGGCCAAATGGCTGTGTGATTGGTGTTTCAAACATTGACAATTCACTGAAGTTGTACGCCGATGTATTGGGGTATGATCAGGTTGTTTATGATGAAACTCGTGTTTTCGATGATTTCAAGTCACTTCCTGGGGGCGAGAAATCTTTCCGAAGAATCCGGCTAACACAATCCAATCCTCCCGGCGGAGGTTTTGCCAAAGTGTCTGCTGATACTTACATCGAATTGATTCAGGCTCAGGACTATCAGCCGAGAAAAATTTATAAAGGTCGAATCTGGGGAGATATTGGCTTTGTCCATGTTGGGTTGGATGTTCGTGGAATGAAGGCGCTGGGTGAAGAGCTGGCCACAAAGGGCTTTGGGTTTACCTGCGATACCCGGGATACCCTGGATATGGGTGGAACCACCCGTGTGCACTGTACATACATAGATGATCCGGATGGCGTGCTGATAGAAATGATCGAGGTGTATAAAATTCCGATCATCGAAAAGCTGGGTGTATTCCTGAATGTAGAGAAGCGTGATCCTTTGAAGCCTCTGCCAGATTTCATGCTGAAGGCGCTGAAATTTAGCAGAATAAAGGACTGATACGGCTTAGCTGATCTGACCCATAGCTTTCTCTTTGATGATTTCTCCTACAGGACGATTTTCAATTTTGCTTTCCAGCCAGGAGATGATGTCAAAATAGACGAACGCCCGCTTGTCATATTTGCTTTGAGCCAAATTAAGCAGCTGATTTCTGAGCTCGACAAACCCCTGGATCAGTTCCTTTTGGGTGGTCTCTCTGCTCAGGCTTTTCAGGAAAGCCAGGATATACTGCTGAAATGAATGCAGATCGTGTTTTTTGAGTAGAAAACGATAAGTAGATCGAATGTAGTAATCGATCACGTCGCGGTTTCCCAGCTCATAGTGGGTGATGAGGTTGACGATTCTGGCAAAGGAGTGCACGTCCTGACGAATGTCTTCATCTTCTGAATTGATGATTCGGTTCAGCCATTTGAGGGCCTTCCGGTAGTTGGCGTTTCCAAAATAAAGACAGGCAATTTTGTAGAAAAGCACCAGCTCGGAGTGTTTGTCCAGCATACCGATATACCCTTCCAGCCTCTTTTCTATCCGTTGTAGGAGATTGACCCCACGCTGAAAATCACCTACCATGAAGTAGCCGTTGAACTGGTGAGCATAGCTGTACTTAAAGAGCCTTATTTGCAGATTTTCATTCAGTTTTACTAAACGGTGGTTGGCAAGCTCCCTGAGTCTTCGGTGAGTTTCCTGAAATTCTTCATGTTTCTGTAGTCTTGCCTGTGCATTCAGCAGGTGGTTGAGTCCTTTTAAGTACATTTCAAAATAATAGGCAGAGGTGGGCGGGTAATCAAACAGGCTGACCCATTTTTTGGCATACTCAAAAACCTCATCAAAATCCTGAATAAAACTATAGTAGCTGAGTTGAATGTCATACCAGAGGAGCCGTTCTCGAAAGGAAAACTCCGACTGATTCCATTCTGGAATTTGGGAGGAGAAGATGTTGCTGATCCTGTCATGGTCCTCTTTGTTTCTGATGTATCCTGTTTTTAGATAGATCGCGCTTAGTTCCACAGAGAGGTTGGTGAGCTGGTTGACCCTGGTTATTTTTTCATTAATGTCATTGGATTCGGCAACCACCTGACTTACGCGTTTTTGATTGCCTTTGCCTATCGAGTAGGGGAGCAGATTTTTCTCCCACTTGAGGACCTCCAGCTGGAGCTCCAGGTTATCACTTTTCTTGATTACTTTCTTGGCTTTCTGTAGGAGCTGCATGCTTTGCTGGTACAGGCTTCTGTCAAAGAGAATCTGGATATAGTCGATCTGCTCACGAATGTTAATGTCCTCGTTGGAGGAGGCAGTGTATTCTTTCAGGCTTTGGAGGATTTTCTTGTATAGATGCGCCTTCAGGTTACTGAACTGGCGTGGGTTGATCCATTCATTTTGCCGAATGATAAGATCTTCATCAAATGCTTCCATTTTGTCCAGGGCATCGAATAACATCAGGTATTTCGCATCGTCCTGATTTTGACCTTTGTTGCGGACTTTGAAGTAGCGCTTTTCATTTTTGCGCATGGATCGGATAAGGGTGAACAAGTGATCTGATCGCTCTTTAGGCATAGTAATTAAAAATACGTTTTATATGCAATTTAGGCTGATTTGATCTGAATTGGTATAATAGAAATCGTAATTAAAAATTTATTTGATTTTTGGCTTCACCAGTTCCCCTATACTTTCGGGGAGTTAAATCAATGTGTGAATGCACGGCCAGCGGAGGAAACCTTTCCTCAAAGCATCTTGAGGCCTTTTTAAATAAGATATCATGAGTGATAAAGTATATGTGTTTGATACTACCCTGAGAGATGGCGAGCAGGTCCCTGGTTGTCAGTTGTCCACTCCCGAGAAAATTGAAGTGGCGAAGGAGTTGGAGATCCTGGGTGTGGATATCATAGAGGCGGGCTTTCCGATTTCCAGCCCCATGGATTTTAACTCGGTCATCGAGATTTCCAAGGCCGTTTCTGATCCTATTATTTGTGCACTCACACGCTCTGTAGAGAAAGATATAGACTTTGCGGCTGACGCCTTGAAATACGCCAAGCGTAAAAGAATACACACAGGTATAGGCTCTTCCGATTACCATATCAAATACAAATTTAAGAGTGACAGAGAGAAGATATTGGAGCGAGCTGTAGCTGCTACCAAATATGCCAAAAAGTACGTGGAGGATGTAGAGTTCTACTGCGAGGATGCCGGACGTACTGACAATGAGTACCTGGCCCGAATGGTGGAAGCGGTGATCAAAGCCGGGGCTACAGTGGTGAATATTCCTGACACCACGGGCTATTGTCTGCCAGAGGAGTATGGTGCCAAAATCAAATTTTTGAAAGAAAACGTGAAGGGGATTGACAATGCGATTATTTCATGTCATTGTCATAATGACCTGGGGCTGGCTACTGCCAATACCATGGCAGGTGTACTGAATGGCGCCCGACAAGTGGAAGTCACCATCAATGGTATCGG
Source organism: Marinoscillum sp. 108 (assembly GCF_902506655.1). Classification (NCBI taxonomy): domain Bacteria; kingdom Pseudomonadati; phylum Bacteroidota; class Cytophagia; order Cytophagales; family Reichenbachiellaceae; genus Marinoscillum; species Marinoscillum sp. 108. Next base: position 3,631,305 of record NZ_LR734808.1, read on the forward strand.
AGAGAGAGCAGGTAACACTTCTTTGGAAGAGGTGGCTATGATCCTGAAAACGCATAAGGATGTGGATCTGCACACCAACATTGACAGCAAACACATCTATGCGTTGAGTCTGCTGGTGAGCAAAATGATGAGAATGCCGGTGCAGCCAAATAAGGCCATTGTGGGCAGAAATGCTTTCGCGCATTCTTCCGGTATTCACCAGGATGGCGTGATTAAGCATCGAGAAAATTATGAAATTTTGGATCCTGAAGACGTGGGTATCCCACAGTCATCCATTATTCTCACCGCCAGAAGTGGCAAGGCCGCATTGAAATATCATTTGGACAGACTGGGCTATTCTCTGGAAGAGGCTCGGGTGGAAGAGGTCTACGATGACTTCTTGAAAATGGCTGATGCCAAAAAAGACGTGACTGATGATGATCTGATTATTTTAATAGAAGGATCGCTGCCAGAGGGGGGTATTAAGCTGAAAAATGTTCAGATCATTTGTGGGGAGTCTGTGTTTCCTTCAGCCACAGTAGAGTTGGAGGTTAATAAAGAGATCATTCATGCCTCGGCCACAGGTACGGGATCCATTGATGCCGCTTTCAGGGCAGTGGATGAAATATTGGGAGAGGTGTTCGATATGGATGAATTTTTGGTGCAATCTATGGGCAATAGAAATGATGATGGCAAAGTGCACCTGCGTGTGAAATATCAGGATCAGCATTATATGGGATTTGGTGTTCATAAGGATATCATCATAGCGTCAGTCAAAGCCTATGTCGACGCTATTAATAAGATCACTTCAGTAAAGAGTAAAGTGCTCAAGGCAACCGCGTAAACTAGTAGAATCTAAATATTCCAGTCCTCGTTTGGCCCTTCACAGTTTGTGAAGGGCTTTTTTTGTTATTGACCAATCTGGTCAAGAGGGGTTGAAATGCACGTGTTAGTTGCTGATTAAATGAGGTATTTACACTTCTTCAAAAATTATCAATATTCCGAAGTAAATTTTATAGATGATCGTTAAAAATGTAAGGATATATTGTGAGCGATATAAAAATGGGCATAAACATGGAGATAGTTTTGGTATTGTGAAAGGAAATTCTGTTTCTTTGGCGCGCTTGAACGTGACCAATCTGTGACAGACGAATCTCTTTCGGCACCCACCCAACCAGCATAGTAAGTTGACACAGTGACTGATTTTCGCAAGTCAGAATCTGTGAGTTTTTCACATTTAAAACCTAATTCATTATGCGAAAACTATTACTTACAGTGGGTACAGTCCTGCTTATGGCGTTTACAGTAAACGCCCAGAATCAGAGGTTATGCGCCTCAGATGAAGTTTTTGAAAGGCAAAATGCCAATCCGAAGACACTCGAACTTCGTAAAAATGTCGAGGAGCATACCAGAAACTTCCTGGCCAAGGGAGGTAAAGCCAACCAGCGCACCGGAATTTTGAATATCCCGGTTATCGTGCATGTTATTTACAATACCTCACAGCAGAATATTTCTGACGCCCAAATTCAGTCTCAGATTGATGTACTTACAGAGGATTTCAGAAAAATGAATGCTGATGTGAGTCTTACTCCTTCAGAGTTTGCACCATTGGCATCTGACATTGAAATAGAATTTTCTTTGGCACAGATCACCAGAAAGTCAAGCTCCAAAACTTCCTGGGGAACTAACGATGCTATGAAATCATCCGCTCAGGGCGGGGTGGATGTAGTGAGCCCTGATGAATACCTGAATATCTGGGTATGTAATATCGGTGGAGGTATCCTGGGTTACGCACAGTTTCCTGGTGGCCCAAGTTCCACAGATGGAGTGGTCATTTCGCCACAGTATTTCGGAAGTATTGACCGACAGGGTGCTGGCGAAAACTTTTACCTTAGTTCTCCTTTTGATCTGGGAAGAACAGCCACCCACGAGGTGGGGCATTACCTGAACCTGAGACATATCTGGGGTGATGGTAACTGTAATGCAGATGATTTTGTGACGGATACGCCAACAGCAGGTGGGGCCAACTACGGTTGCCCGAGCTACCCATCCAAGTCATGTAACAACAATGGAGGGTATACCAGCGACATGTTCATGAACTACATGGACTATGTAGACGATGCCTGCATGTACATGTTTTCTGCAGGACAGAAAGCACGTATGGATGCCATTTTTGAGCCGGGAGGATCGAGAGAAACACTTGGGACCTCTACTGGTGGTTGTACATTAGCTGCTCCATCAGGATTATCGTCTTCAAATATTGGTGACAACAGCTTCACCTTATCATGGAGCAGCGTTTCCGGAGCTACCGGGTACGACGTAAGTGTAGATGGGACTGTGACCAGCACATCCGGTACTTCTACTACCATTACCGGCCTCACTCCGGGCACTACGTATACCACCAAAGTAAGATCTAAGTGTGCCATCGGAAGCGGCGCTTACTCTGCTAATCTGATGGTAACTACCACGGGCAGCAATTGCAGCACCGGACCAGTAACGCTTTCACTTACATTGGATAATTACCCTTCTGAAACTAGCTGGACCCTTAGCAAAGATGGTTCTACTGTGGCTTCAGGGAGCGGTTATAGTACCAGCGGCCAGACTGTCACTGAAGTATTCGACTTTGGTAGTGGTAGCTATTCATTTACCATCAATGATTCTTACGGCGATGGTATTTGCTGCTCGTACGGAAACGGTTCTTATTCATTGACAGATGCCAATAGCACTGTGATTGTATCAGGAGGGAATTTCTCAAGTTCTGAGAATACCAGCTATTGTGTAGAGGGTGGAGGACCTGCCCCTGATACTCAGGCGCCAACAGCACCTGGATCCCTATCAGCATCTAATGAAACTCAGACCTCAGTGGATTTGAGCTGGAGTGCTTCATCGGACAATGTAGGTGTGACTGGCTACGATGTATTTGTAGATGGCAGTTTGGATGGCAGTACCACAGGTACGTCCTACTCCGTAACAGGATTATCATCCGCGACTACTTATTCCCTTTCTGTGAAAGCAAAAGATGCTGCTGGTAACATGTCAGCTTCCAGTACGGTTTCGGCTACTACACTATCTTCTGGTGGCGGAGGCTCTAACGTACTGCTGACAAGCTATTTCGAATCAGGATGGGATGGATGGTCTGATGGCGGCAGCGATGTAGCCAGATACTCAGGTACCAGGTCCTATGAAGGTTCTTATAGCATCCGACTGAGAGACAACTCTGGTGCCGCATCAGCAATGACATCTGGTGCAATGAACGTAAGCGCATATGACCAGATTTCAGTCGAGTTTTATTTCTATGCCTATAGCATGGAAAATGGTGAAGACTTCTGGGTGAGGTATTACAACGGCAGCTCATGGAGCACAGTGGCGACCTATGCCCGTGGAACCAACTTTGACAATAACACTTTTTATGTGGCTACGGTGACCATAGATGCTTCCAACTATGCTTTCCCAAGTAATGCGCAGATAAGATTCCAGTGTGATGCCAGTGGCAACAACGATCAGATTTACATTGACGCTGTGACGGTAACAGGTATCAGTGGTGGTGCCAAGTCTGCTGGTAATTCCATAACCGCTCTGGATATGGAGCGAAGAGTGGTTGAAGCAGACAATGGCATTGACATTGACGGATTCAATATGTACCCTAACCCCACCGTAGACCGAATATCCCTGATGGTGGATGTGGATGAAGATGCGGAGGTACACATGGTCATTCATGATGTACAGGGTAGAGTGATTCTCAAAAAAGCATGGAACGGACTAGAAGGTGTGACCAAGCTGGATGTGGACGTAAGTTCACTGGAGAAAGGGCTCTATTTTGTCAGAGTGAGTGATGGCAATGGATTAAATGATATCCAGAAACTGATTAAGAGATAATACTTCTTTAATACAATGGTAGAAAGCCGGCTCAAGCATTTGAGCCGGCTTTCTTTTTTAGGTAGTGATTGATTTTTGGATATCTTCGGGGAGCAAAAAACGAAAAACGCTAATGCCCATATCTAATGCCAACTTCCGGTTTCTGAATGAGCTGAGTCTCCACAAAAACAGAGAGTGGTTTGCCGAGCATAAACACGAATATGAAGTCTTCCATGAGGAAGTGAAAAACCTGGCAAAGGATGTAGAAGTGCTGATGAATGAGCACGATTTACTAGCTGGAGGCAGAGTCTATCGGATATACAGAGACGTGCGTTTTTCAAAAGACAAGACACCTTTCAAGGATTATTGGGCCGGGAGCTTTCGCAGGTCCACAGCACTTCTAAGAGGCGGGTACTATTATGAGATTGCCCCGGGAAGATCCTTCGTAGCCGGTGGTTTTTTCGGCCCGAACCCCTCGGATTTGCTGCATATCAGGAAGCAAATCAGCCAGGAGCCGGAGCCACTATGGGAGGTGCTTAATCAGAGGGAGTTCAAGCAATATTTCGGAGATTTAAAGGGAGATGCCGTCAAGACCTCACCCAAGGGTTTTTCTATTGACGATCCGGCCATTATGCTCATCCGGCAAAAGCAGTTTGTGATAGAGCATTATTTCACCGATGAGGAAGTGCTGTCACCTGATTTTCCTGAAACCATAAATAGTGCATTCAGAGCGATGAGGCCTTTTTTGGATTATATGAGCGAAATCCTCACCACAGACTTGAATGGAGAATCAATGGTATGATTGTTTACCGTTGGTCAAATTTGCTCCGGTGATGCCTAATCCGGATCGTTTGTTAAATAAAAGCTTATGAAATACACTTTTACCCTTCTCGTATCAATCGCTTTTGCGATCATGGTTTCCGCTCAGGAGACCCCGCCAACTTCATATGAAGAAATTCCTGATTACCCGGCCGAATTTACAGCAGAGACGGTAGAGGCCCGAATGGTTGACGGTTTGGGATTTAGGTACTATTGGGCTACGGAAGGTCTACAGTCTGAGGACCTGTCTTTTCGCCCTGGTGATGAAGCCAGATCAACACGAGAAACATTGGAGCATATTTTCGGTCTCACACTGGTGTTAGTGAATTCCACTCGGATGATCCCGCATAGCTCAGAGGAGGTTATGGATCTGTCATTTGAAGAACTGCGAGCCCAGACCTTGGCCAATATTGCGGAAGCCAGCCAAACCCTGAAAAGTGAAGGAGCCAGGTTGGAGGACTTTCAGGTTATTTTTCAACGGGGTGAAGCGCAAACAATTTTCCCCTTTTGGAATCAGATCAATGGCCCGATTGCTGATGCGCTATGGCATGTGGGACAGGTAGTGTCATTCAGGCGTTCGTCAGGCAATCCTTTGAACCCGAATGTACAGGTATTCATAGGTACTGTGAGGGAATAGTCAGTTTCGCTTTTGAAATATTGATTTCAGGCTTTCGGTCACCACGGTCAGAAAGATCAGTGATCCACCTATATAAGTGCGGCCAGCAGGAATCTCATTAAGTACCAGAAAACCTAGTAGGATGCCTAACAGCGGGGTGAGTGCGCTGATCACACTCACAGTACTCACCGTGAAATGTTTGAAACTAAGGACAAGAAGTGTGTGACCTGTAGCCGTCGTGAATAGGCCCAGAATCAACAATGCTTCCCAGTCTGTAGAGAGTTGTGCAGGCTCAAATTCAAAACCAAATAGAACTGGCCAGAGGAATAACGAAATAAAGAGCAGCTGATAAAACATCAGGGTAATGCCTGATTGCTGAGCCACGCGCTTCTTCATGAGGATGTTTCGTATAGAGTAACAAAGGGCAGAAAAAACCCCAATAGCAATCCCTAAAGTGTGTTCATTTTCAAAACTCAGTTCAGGAGCTAATAATGCCACACCCACAAAGGCCAGTATTCCCAGAGCCAGACTACTTTTCTGAAAGGGAATTTTCAGCATGACGGGCTCCAGAAATGCCGTGATTACAGGGTAGGTAAACAAGGAAAGCATACCTATTGCGACGGTGGAAAGTTTCAGGGAGTAGAAGTAAGATACCCAGTGGCCAGCCAGAAGCAGGGAGCTGCCAAAAAGAAGCCAAAAGTTCTTACGATTGCCAATACGTAAGTCAAACTTCCCTACTTTCAGCACAATAAAGAGGGCAACAGCGCCAATAATACATCTCATCCAGATGGTAACCGGTGGGGGAAGTTCAATATATCTGCCAAGAGTGCCGGAGCTGGACATGATAAAAATGGCCAGTCCTAGCTGGAGTAAGTGAGCGAGTTGCTGATTCATGCGGGCCAAAGGTAAGTGATTATCACTTTTGACCGAGGAGTACTCACTTCAGGAATTTAATTAACCGGATCAACCAATCTGTGCTATTTCCGTTCTCAGCATCAACATGATGCAAATACTGATCATTGAAGACGAAGTGAAGGTAGCCAACCACCTGAAAATGGGTCTGGAAGAGCAGGGTTTTGCGGCGGACATTGCCTATGATGGAAATGTTGGACTTAGGCTTTTTGGCCAGAAGGCATTTGACATGGTGCTTGTAGACGCGATTCTCCCTGGGAAGAATGGATTCGAAATCTGTCGGGAAATCCGGGTGCAAAATTCTGAAGTGAAAATCATCATGCTTACGGCACTGGGAACCACCGATGATAAAGTGGAAGGACTGGAGTCTGGTGCGGATGATTACATGGTGAAGCCGTTTGATTTCAGGGAACTTCTGGCAAGGATACGAGCCATTTTGAAGCGCAACCTACCTTATACAGGGAAGGAGCGCTTAAAAATTGGGGACCTACTATTGGATATGGAGCGGAAGACTGCCAATAGGGCAGGAGTGAATATAGACCTCACAGCAAAGGAATATGCCCTTCTGGAGTTTTTGATGAGAAATAAAGGTAAGGTGCTTTCCAGAATGGAAATCACAGAGAAAGTATGGGATCTGGATTTTGATCCGGGAACCAACGTGGTGGATGTTTACGTGAACATTTTGCGCAAGAAGATTGACAAACAATTTGAAAATAAACTGATCCATACCCGCGTGGGTATGGGCTACTATCTGGATGACCTTTCTTAAGATCAAACTACGCTCTCCGGCCATCAACATCAAGGATGCACTCGTCCTCCGGTTTGTGTTGATTTTTGGGGTACTGTGGGTACTGGCTTCATTTTCCATCTATTATTCTTCGGCTCAGTTTCGACACGATGAGTTTTATCAGCGCCTGCACACCAGAGCCAGCACAGCTGCCAAGTTGCTTATAGAAGTAGAGGAAGTAGATGCCTCATTGCTTAGAAAAATAGAAGATGCTAACCCCATCAAACTGCCGGGGGAGCGTATCACTATTTATGACTATAACAATGTGGAGATTTTCAGCACTGACACTCAGGATTCCATTCGCATGGATGAGGAGCGGTTCAATGATATTCGCCTGGAGGGGGAATACCGCTGGAGGCAAGGCAGCGTGGAAGTTTTGGGCCTACTCTATACTGATCAGTATGAGCGGTTTGTGGTGGTGGCTGCCGGCCAGGATGTGTATGGTTTCAGAAAGCTGGATAACCTCCGAAACATCCTACTCACAGTATTTTTTATTTCTCTCATTGTCATTGCCATGGCAGCCCGGTTGTATGCCGGAAATGCACTTCGTCCGATTTCCGAAGTGGTGGAGGAGGTCAACCAGATCGGTATTAGCAACCTGGGTAAAAGAGTCTCAGAAGGAAATGGAAAAGATGAAATAGCTACCCTGGGGATCACCTTCAACCGGATGCTCGATCGCCTACAGAGTGCTTTCGAAAGCCAGAAAAGTTTCATCACCAACGCTTCCCATGAGTTGAGAACACCCATGACCAGTGTGCTATCTCAGGTGGATGTAGCCTTGCTTAAGGATAGAGATGCGAAGCATTACAAGGGCACGCTACAATCCGTACGGGACGATATCCAGGAGCTCTCTGCACTGGCAGGTAAGTTGCTGCTACTGGCTCGGGTGGATGCATTCAGAGAGACCTTTGAGCCTATCAGGGTTGATTCTATCCTATGGCAGGCCATCAGTGAGGTCTCCAGACATTTTAAGAATAACATTCTTGTCGACTTTTCTTCTGACATTGATGATGAGCAGTTTTTTACCATCATGGGCAATGAGCAGCTGATTAGAAGTGTATTGCAGAACCTAATAGAGAATGCGTGTAAATACTCCGAGGGTAAGGATGTGCGGGTATTGGTGGAGCTTGCCGCAGAAGGGTTATGCCTTAAGGTAGAGGACCAGGGAGTGGGCATTGCACCCGAGGATCTTCCGGAGATTGGTCAGCCTTTTTACCGGGGGAAAAACACTTCGGGGTTTTCAGGGAGTGGGATAGGTCTGAACCTTTCTAAAAAGATCGTGGAGTTGCACCACGGAACCTTTTCCCTGGACTCGCGCATGGGGGAGGGCACACGGGTGAGCATTGTTTTTGAGTACCTCGGATTTTTAATTCTTTTTTAATCTCCCACTTAGGAGGGCTTAATCCCCGGACCGTTTTCTCTCCTAAACCAAGAAAAATATTAAACCCATGATTACAAAATCTAAAGAGAGCGTTACTGCAGTGATAGTGACCCTCTTGTTCGTCCTTGCATGTAGTGTTGCAGTTTATTTTTTCTCTTTAAAGAGTCTGGCTGAAGATGAACTGACTTCAGAGAAAGTAAAAACCGAGAAGATGCTTTCTGAAAAGCTGGCGCTTTCGAAAGAGATAGAGAAGTTGAAAAGCGAGATTGTTGGATACAAAGGGAAAAGTGCTGATTTGGATAAAAGACTCATGAGTTTAGAGACTCAGCTTCAGCAGAAGGAGAGCGAGTTGAAAAATCAGGCGAGAAAAGGTGAGACGACCATCGCTGATTACAAAAAGCAATTGGCTGACCTGCAGGCCATCAGAAACAAGCTGAACGAGGAAATAGCCAGACAAAATGAGCAACTCGTTGCTTTGCAAAAAGAGAATGGAAACCTCAAAAACACCATCGCGATGATGGAGGAGACCCATGAGGACCTGGTGACCAGAAACACAGTATTGTCGCAGCTGATCTCAGAGAACTATGGTGTGGAGGCTCATAAGAAAAGAAACAAACTGACGGTGAATTCTAAAAGAACTAAGGAAATTCTGTTGGGCTTTGATGTGCCAACGGAGATGACCGAAAAGCTTTCGTTCAAGATCACCTCACCCGATGGTAAAGCAGTGGCGAGCAACAACTCAAAGACCATTACTTATACTGTGAAAGAGGATTTTGAATTCAGTGATTCAGAAGTGATGGCCAGTATAAACGGTACTTATGCCAGCATTTCGGACAAAAGAAACAAGAAGCGTGTAGTGCTCACTTACAAACCCGAGCAGAAACTGGCCGGTGGAGTGTACATGATCGATATCTTCTCTGACAGCACCTTCGTGGGTAGCAGCCAGATCAGATTGAAATAGTAGTAAAGAAGTTTGAGTTAAGGTTAGGTGAAAGGTTGAGGGGCCGTCAGTTGGTTGACGGCCCTTTTCTATTGTTAGTTGGCTGTCACGCTCGCTTGATTACTCCCAGAAGGAGAGAGATTACGGCAATGATCAGCAGAATGTGAATCAAACCACCTAGGCTGTAAACAAAGAACCCGAGCAACCATCCGATTACCAGTATGACTGCAATTAGATATAGTAAAGATCTCATAATTGTTTTTGTTTGGTTGTGTTATGAGGTTCAAAAGTCTTTCCAGAATTGATAAATACGGTTATATGCCCTGAGGAGAGGTTTGGGTGCTAAGCAATTATTTCAAAATGAGACTTTTTTCTCAATTTTGGACACATCCCAGGTGACGTCTCGTCATAAAGTGATCTCATTGCGCAATCCTGTCAGCACAAGGGTGGTGGAAGAAAGCTCAGCGGGTTGACCATTGACGAGTGTCGACTTTTGCAGCTCAGGAGAAATCAAAAGAATCTTCCACTCCGGTTGGGTTTGGGTGATAGTAAAACCGGATTTTGTTTTCTCAAAGGAGATCAGGTTGTCACCCACCAGGATATTCTCCAGCTTCACGTCATCCCATCCTGTAGGGAAATGAGGTTCGAAAGTGACCGTTTGGTTATATGCCTCAGGTTTCAAGCCAAAGTAATGCGCTACAATGGGGGTGGCTACTGCGTAAATGTTCCAGGCCTGAACGATCATGCCATAGTCAGGGCTCACCTCATACATGGAGCCAGGCAGCGCATAGCCAAAGCCATTGGCCAATTTTTTCAGGTAATCCAGAGACGCATCCGGATGCCCGTATCGGGCTTCGCTGATGGCTTGCACACCTGTGGGCAGGGTCATTACTGCGCCCACGTAGCTAAACGATTTCCACTTGGAGGCCTTACCCTGGTTTTCATCCCTGTCTATACCAGTCACATACATACCAAAAGGGTTGGTGTATTTTCTGGCGGTTTCCAGAGCTTGTTCTGCTTTGTCCACATCGGCAATACCGAGCTCCATAGGAGTGTTTACCACCCAGTTGTGATGAACCACCTGGCTTTGTACTCTGTTGTCCCTCAGCCTGCCGACCTGTGCTTTGAGTTGCTTCAGCTCCTCTACGGCCCAGGGTTTTTGGATGGTGTCTGCGCGCACGATGGCAGCGTCTATTAGTTGGAGGGTTTCCACACGGGTAGCCCTAAAGTCCGCAAATGACCCTGCTGAAGGAACCCACCACTCATCATTAATTTTTTTGGACAGCAACTCTGCTTTTTGCTGATAGGACTTACTAGCGGAACTATCACCCAGGGCATTGGCCATTTTGGATGCCGCATCGTATGCCGCCTGGGTATACACCACCACATCAATCATTTCTGAGTGTAGGCCGTGGATTTCCATCATTCCTGCCCCATCTGGATATCCGTTGCCGTCTTTGTCCTCCTGCTCCAGCCATTGTAGTCCTTTTTGTACAGTTGGGTAGGTTTTGCGGAGCATGTCGGTGTCTCCGGTCCATTGGTAGTACTTCCACAATAGGTGGATGAAATAAGGTGTCGTATTGAGATTTCCAGGGTTGAATACCACGCCGTTAGTGGAGGCTTCGTGCATGATCCTTCCGTTATCATTTACACTTTCAGAAAGTTTCAGAAGGAGTTCAATAGTGGCTTTGACTTCTTCGTGAGCACCAGTGGCCAATAAACCCTGCAGTGCATAAGTATTGTCAGTGCCAAACCACCAGGGGTAATCCGGGATGCCGGCAGAGAGTCCCCGTCCCTGGTTGGCTACATCTCTCATAAGCCAATCAGTATTGTATTTGGTCCAGGTGTACATCGCTTCTATTTCCTGATCAGGAATAGTGAGTCTGGCGGTATTGGCCAGCTCACTGTAACGATCCATTTTTTGCTGAAGAAGGCTGTTGGGTGACTGCTTAAGTTCTTTGTAAGTTTCCAATGCCTGCGCCTGAGACTTATAGGACCCTGAAATGAAATACTTCAGAACCTTTTGCTCTCCTGGTGGAATTGTGATTTCGCTTTGAAGGGTTAGGTCAATTCCCTTGCCTTTACGTTCATCACTGCATTCAGTCTTGGGTTGGGACCATGCAGAAACCTGTTGATCCGAGCCAAAGACCGTATGCCAGGAGTTTAGGGAATCACGGGCGGCCCAGGTGCCATTGACTTCATCAAAATCAGCCAGATCTTGGCCATCTGTCTGGTTTAGTCTTTCTGCGAGCCATACGGGTCTCAGGTCTACCATGCCGGTGAAATCTACTTTTAGATTCAATGCTTCATCACCCGTATTTTTCAGAACGTACTCTATGATCATTCCTTCCTTTTGATCAGGTACAAATTGGGTGCGAATGACAGCTATGGCCTCCGAAGGATAAAATCGGTGCTGGTTGGCCATGGGAAAATTGATGAATTCCTGAGCGTCGTTGAGGCAGTAGTACATGGAGCCCGCACTGATCCCAAGTGTGAAGCCATCCATCAGCTTGATGGGGTGATCCCAAATGCCACCCATCTCTCCGGTCACATGCCAGCCCAGATCTGGAAAGCTCCCATCCTGATGCCCTACTGAGTAGAGCCGGTCACCAGCGGTGACATATGGAGTGCCCAGGTACTCGGATTTTCCGGGCATTGATGGGAGATCGGTGAGTATCCCCTCAAAAGACTCAGTAGGGGAAGGTGAAGAGCAACCGACGAGTAGAATTAGTAGGGTTGGAAAGATGGTCTTCATGTATTTTCATTTTTGGGAAAATGAAGATAACAGATTTCCTTCAAAAGCGATTCAAGGGCTGGGATTTGTAGCCTCAAAAGTCTGGTTGTAATAGCTGAAAGCCCGATAGACACCTTCTTTGTGATCCAGATCCAGCTGGTTGTTCTTGATGAATTGCTCCATCCATTTGGAGTCCCCGCCAAATGCGGAAATCAGGTCTTTTTTTCTTTCCAGGGGGATGAGCTCTTTCTTTTTTCCCACGGTAAAAAACGGTGGATAAGTACTGTTGGTAAATTCATCTTTGACAATTCCTGGCTTGAAGAGTAGGGTGATTTTGCCATCTGAGAGCACTTCAAAGAGGTGGGCTTCTCCATTGAGTGTATGGCCTTTGTAATAGATTTCTTCTCCCTGGGCTCCGGTACCTCTCACCTCTTTGATTTGCTGGGCACTGAATATTTGGGTTTTCTCAGCGCTACGGCAGAGTACCTGATTTGAGGTGGTGTTGATGTCAATGATCCCTTCGTATTTGCCCTCAGATGTTTTGATTACTCCTGAGGTAGATGCCTTGGCATTGAAGGTTTGAGCTGCGGATGCCAGATATGAGGCATACAGGAATAGCACGAATGAATATTTCATAAGCAGATGGTTGGGAGGTCAAAGGAAGACCTGGCTCCTCACACATCAAAGCGTATTACTACAACTTCATCAAAGCGTAAAATGGCAATAATGTGCAGATCTCGTTATTATGAAATAATGGTTTTTAGGGTTACTCGGAGTACCAGTTGCGTAAGCGCACTTCTATTTGATCGCTACCCTCGCTCACAAGTTTTTTGAACCCCTCTACGTCATTGAGGCCTGCCTGGCCACGGTAATGAAAGGGATAGACCACAGCCGGCTTGAATTCCAGAACAGCACTGGCAGCCTGATCTATGTCCATGGTATAGGGGAGGTTCATGCAGACAAAAGCCACATCGATATCCTTCAAAGCCCTCATTTCGGTGATGTCTTCGGTATCTCCGGAGAGGTAGATGTTTTTTCCACCCAGGTTGATGACATAGCCATTGCCACGGCCCTTTGTATGACGGGAATCTGCACTTTCAGGGAGGTTATACATAGGCACTGCGGTGATGAGTATATCATTTACTTTTCTACTTTCTCCATTCTTCATCACGATGACCTTGGAGGTGATCTCTTTTGGTAGCTGATCCGCAACGGCCTGAGGCACTACGAAAGTGGCTTTTTCAGTTTTGATGGCCAGAAGTGTTTCAGGGTTGAGGTGATCTCCGTGGATGTCTGTAATGAGAATCATGGAGGGGGCAGGTAGGTTTTCAAACCGGGAAGCTCCACCATAGGGGTCTGCGTAAATCACTTCCCCATTCCATTCAAGCATCAGAGTGCCGTGCAGGATGGGTTGTATTTTTATACTGGTGTGGTCGGCCGGGATATAATCAGGAGCTGGCGGTTGGGTATTTCCAATCAATGAAACCAGAAGAAGGAGTATAAGGAGTGGTGTTTTCATGGTCTAGGTTTTGTTCAGCATAACGATTTTCTCCTTGTCAAGTTTTTGAACACCCCTGATGAACTCTCTCAATGATTCGTATGATGAAGGTGGGTAAGTTCCGCTTTGGATCACAAATTTTCGGATAATCATGAATTGGTTCCTGTCCTGAATGATCATTCTGTCATAAGAGCCAAAGGAGGTTTTTACCTGGATGTCCTGTGGGGTGTTTTCAGGAAAATACACTTCCGGGAATGTTACATTAAGGGTGTCTATCTGGGTGTATCCATACCTGATTTCCACAGGCTTTTGTCGTTCTTTTGTTTTGAAATTCATATGGTTGACATTGGTAAAAACAAAAGGTTGGTAGAAAAGTCGGTTGGAATTGGAAATGGCTGCTTTTTTGAGTTGTAGGTTCGCGTTCATCTGAGCAGTGGGTACCACCTGATTGGTAGGTGGTGATAAGTTCAAGGAATCCAATACCAGATCACCCCATTTGTGTCGGTCATAGAACCACTTGGATTGTTCACTTGGGGGTGTGAGTACCGATGATTCAAAGCGGTCGTTACCAATTTCCAGACCGGTATAAGTCCTGTTGATTTTCACATCCGCTGAGCCGTCTATGTTAATACTAAGCTCAGCAAGAGTGATTTGGAGGTTCTCCTTTGGGCTATAGCTTTTTGTTTTGACGATCACGGCATCATCTTCGGTAACCATCAGTGCATTTCTATTACTGGTGAAAATGCCCTGATACCCAAATGGATCTGTTTGGGAGGTACATTCGAGCCAGATGGTGTCACTTTCAAACGGCACCGTAAGAATGGCATGATTGAAGCGTGCATTTGGAAATTCCGGGTCAACTTCACGGGCATAAGGACCGGCATTGATGAGGGTGTAGTAAGATTTAACCCCCAGGCCGGATAGGATGGACTGGGTGTAGAAAGAAAGTGCTTTACAGTCTCCGTACTTACTCGAATGCACAAACCCGGATTCAAAAGGTTGCCAGCCTCCTATACCCAATTGGATGCTGACATATCGGGTGTTATCCTGAAGATATTTGTAAGCAATCTTGACCTTTTCCAGATCGCTTGCCCCTTCAGGAATGAGTTTTTTGATTTCTCCTAATTGTTCAAAAGTGAGCGTGTTCTGATCTTTATTGAGGGCGCGAATCCACTCCCCAAAATCACTCCAGGTTGATAGGTTTCCTACATGCCCATCCATTTCAAACCTGTTGGGTGCAGTGTATACTACTGGAGCATAATCCTCAAGTGTGTAGCTATATGGTTCAAATTCAAACGCCGGAAGGCTATCCACTGCCCAGTCGAAAACCAACTGCCCCTGCTCGTAGCTTTCTTGGGCCGAGACGTTGACGGACTTATGCCTGAATGGATTGCTTTCAGGACTTTCTATATGGAGGGTAGCGTGCAGCACACTTTGATACTCGTCTGACTGAGGGTACCATGTGGGATAAAACATTGAGCCCATATAGTCAATGGTGTATTCCACCTCTACGATGTAAGGGTATTTGTCATCAGTGACTTCATAGTATTTAGTTCGCGAGTCATCAGCTATGCTCGATCCCTTGGTACTATAGTCGCCAAAGTCTTTCAGTTTGATGTGTTCTCTCTCGTGTTCGTATATATCATATATTTTTATTTGAGCTGATTTGATCGCGCGGAAATCGTCATAATAGAGGAAAACAGATTTTAAATCTGTCGCCCTGCTGTTTCTGATGATGGCTCTGTATTTTCTGTGAAGAGAGGAGCTGGTTAGATCTTTAATCGTGAATGTGGTATGATCATACAGTACTATCTCATTGGCATTGGTTTTCAGGTCTGCGGGTACATCATCCAGCAGACCCTGAGCAACTCCTATATTGAATAGGAAAAAAGATAAAATAACAAATGATAGCTTCATGATTTCTTGAGTACGATGATCTCATTGTTTTTCTCAGCCACCAGTTGATAAAACTGTTTGAGGTATGGATATTCATCTGGAGAAAAATCCAGCTGATTGAGTTTGAACATACTCATGATTTGAATGTTGCTGCCGATTTGGTTGATGGAGTAGATAAATTTCCCTCCATTGTTAGGTAGGGTCACTATGGTGGATTCAGGAAGCTCGGCGGAAAAGCCTTCCGGCACCGCTATTTTGACAATAACTCTCCTGTTGATCTGATAAGGAAAATCTACCGGAGTGAGCCTTTCTTCCCGTTTGAAAGGATTTTCTGTCACCATACCATAGCTGATCGGCTGGAGGTAGACTGTTGCATTGTCATCAATGTCTTTGGCTACCGCAAAATTAAGGTTGAAGCCGGTTTCTGTGTCTATTTTCAGACTGTCCATTTCCCATTCCGAAAAGTGCGAAGTGATACTTTCGTTGTAATGTTCCTGTCCGCCGGATTTTACATTAGAATGAGCCTCCGTTTCGGCGTACCCATCCATTTTTACCGAATACTGGCTATTTAATTTTTCTTCCTCAAAGTCGAATTGTGAGATGACCGTTATGGAATGCGATGCGTCATTTTTCAAATCGATCCATGAACCTCCGTTTTCTGTGGCCATCCAACCTCGGTTGTTGAGACAGCGGGTTGGCAACATCCCAAAGGGTAATTTTGAAGCACCGTCAGTCAGGACCGTTCCTTCTGGTGTTTTGACTGCTGCTATCACATAGTTGTAGTCCTCATAGTTAGGATAGATAGGATGGGGGATGCCATGGCCTCTGGTGCTAAGAATTACAGGGTACGCCTCCAGACCAGCTTCTCTGTATACGGCTACCAGGGTCAGATTAATGTCTGCAACGCTTCCCTGGCCGTCGTTGAATGCGGAACGCCCTACTCTGTCACTTGTAAAACCAAACACATCATTGTGTGAAAAGTGATTGGCTAACCACGTGTAGATTTCTTTGGCACGGGTAGTGGGGTCTTCGCTGAGGGTGGAAATTTTGTCTTTGGCGAAATTGCCATTGTTCAGCGTTTTGCCAAATGAAGTCCAATCCATGATGTTTTTATTGAAGTCTTCATAGTTGCCGGCGACCATTTTGATGGGTCTGTTGGGCATGTGAATTGACATCAGCTGAAATTCCAGCCGGGCCGGAACATTGGGCTTGTTGTTCATGAAGGGCTCATCCTGGAGTGGTAATAGGTTATGACCGGTTTGCGTAGTATGGACGCTCACAGAAGGTAAGGACCCGGTGCCTCGTTCGACGTTTCCTCCCGCACCTACAGACTCCCACCGGTAGGTGAAGGTTTCATTTACATTTTCCTCCTTTCTATCCAGGACTACAAAGGAACCTACCTGACTCACGGTGTATTTGAAGAACTCCGGAATAGTGTAGCGAAATTCGGAAATTTCCACTGGCAGGTCATCCTGAAAATGCCAGGCAGATAGGGTGGAAATAAGGTCAGAGCTGAGGGTGTATTGATACTCAAACACCGACCCTTCACGTACGTCGGGCATGGCGAAACTGGTTTCCATCCTGTAATCATTGATTCTGGTGGTGTATTCTTCAGAATTTGTCAGTTTGGTTTTCTCTATTTTTCCATCGACAAGGTTATAAGTGAAGGCCTTAATGGCACCAATTTCTTCCTTGCTGTTACCTTTCAGAGGATCGTAAACCCTGAGTTTTATGTTGGCGATATCCTTGTCGAGTTTGTTAAATACTTTTATCCTACGATGCACTACCAGGTTATAGGACCAGCCTTTATCGTTGTTGTACATAAAATTGAGGGTACCGAATTCGCCCAGGACCATTGAATTGGCTTCAGGATAGAAGGCACATTCGGTGAGGGTTAATTCTTCTTCGGTAACCTTGCCAAACTTAATGTTGGATTTTTGGCCGAAGGCATGAAGGGAAAGTACTAGGAAAAGTAAAGTTAGGGATTTCATATGGCGGTGAGTTTAGTTTGGGAAGGATTGAAAATAAAAAAAGTCCCGAACTAATCCGGGACTTTTCTTAATTATTTTGGAAACGACTGAAGGACAGGATATGTAACCCAACTCTAGGGGTTGAATTTAACTACTGTAAACAGTGTTCTGGTAATTTTCTCAAAGTCTATTCAAGACGATCAATTCCTGATTTTTGTCGGTTACTAGTTGATAAAATTGTTTAAGATTTTGGTATTCGTTTGGGTTGAATTCGGTTTTAGATATTTTGAAAATCCCAACAAGGTTTATTGTGTTTCCCACTTGGTTTGTGGAGTATATGAAGCTTCCATCATTACTTTGAAGTTTGAAAACCCCTGATTCAGGGAGTATGGCAGAATAGCCATCAGGGATTTTTATTTGGGCTATGACCCTATATTCAAAACCATATGGGAAGTCAATTGGTGCTACCCTTTCAGGTCTCCTAAAGGGGTTTTCAAGCGGCATGCCAAGAATAAAAGGGCTAATGTAGATTCTCTTATTTGCATTAATGGCACGGCTTGCCGTTATTTCGAACTCGAAATGCTCTTTGCTTTCCTTGGTACCTGACTTAATATTGAAATTTTCAATATCCCAGTCAGAAAGCTTTTGGTCGATCTCCTGAATGAAGTTGGTTGCTCCGATTGAATCAACTTGCTCCCAGGTAGTAACGCCAGCGTAGTTCTTGTGTGTAATGTGTAGTTCTGAAGTTATTTGAGTCTCTTCGAGTGTCATGTTAATGGAAACTTCAGAGGAATAGTGAGCCTCTTTTTTGAGGTCAACCCATTGACCAAACTCATTGTCAACTAACCAGCCTTTCCCATTTAAGCATCTCTCCGGGATAGTGCCAAAAGAGAGCTTGGTGGTGGCATCTGCCAGAATCAATCCTGCTTCAGTCTTCACTCCCACGATTACATAGTTAAAGTCTTCATAATTTGGGTAGACTGGATGTGGGATGCCATGCCCTCTTGTGCTTAATATGATAGGGTAAGCGTTTATTCCGGCCTCTCTTAGCGCTGCAATTAAAGTTAGATTAATGGCCGGAACATTTCCTGAGCCTTCATTGAAGGCAATTTTCCCAGCCTTGTTATTTGTAACACCATATTCATTTGTGAATGAAAAATGGTTTTGTATCCAGTGATAAATTGCTGAAGCAAGATCGGAGACAGAGTCAGCCCTTAATTCCTTTATGGCAGGAGATGCAAAAGCCCCTTGGTCAAGGGTTTTTCCGAATGACTCCCAAGTCAGAATATCCTTGGTGAAAGATTCGTAATTGTCCGCGTAGAATTTCACAGCGGAATTTGGCATTTGACTTGAGACTAACTGGAACTCGAGTCGAGCAGGAAGGTCCGGTTTGTTATTGATATTGGGCTCATCTTCCAAGGGAAGAATATTGCGAGCTACAAATCTTTGTTCTTTGCTTACCGAATTTTCAGCTCCTATTGCTACTGCTTTGTTACCACCTATCCCAGGCTCTGATTCCCACTTGTATTTAAAGGATTCATGAACTGAGTTTGTTTCTTTGGTGAGCTCAATTGAGGTGCCTAGTTGGCTGGTTATATAGTTGAAATATTCAGGGATCACATATCTGATTTCTGACACCTTGGTTGGGATAGATTTCTGAAATTTCCATGGAAAAAGAACGGAGAGATAGTTAGATATGAGTATAATTTCATAATCTATTACCGAACCCACCTGAACATTCGGTAAGGTGAAACTAATTTCGGTTCTGTGGTCACTTAGTCTCGTTCTAAAAACCTCACTTTGATTCAATGGAGTCTTTTCTATTCTTCCGTCAACCAAGTTGTGGGTAATGGCTTTGACCGAGGATAACCTTTCGTGAATGCCTCCGTCCACAGGGTCATATAACCGAATAGATACGTTTGCTTGGTTCTTACCTTCCGTTGTGAAAATTTTGATGCGGCGTGTTATTGTAAATTTGGTGGTCCAATTATCGTTTAGATAATTGAATCGCAGATCACCATACTCCGCTATGACCATTGCTTTAGCTTCCGGGTAGAATGAACATTCCTTAAGCGTGAGTTCTTGCATATCTAATTTACCGAATTTCAAAGGAGGTTTTTGAGCCAATGATGGTAAGGAAATCAGAAGAAGGAAGGGAAGGATATTTCTTGGCATGATTAGGAGCTGAACGGAGAAAGTAATAATAAAAAAAAGTCCCGAACTAATCCGGGACTTTCTTTAATTATTTTAAAAAGCGGTTTCCTACTTGGCGAACGCCACGGCCCGGGTCTCACGGATCACGGTCACTTTGATCTGGCCGGGATACTGCATGTCTTTTTCAATTTTCTGAGAAATATTGAAGGACAGCTCTCCCGCACGCTGATCGGTAACGTTTTCAGCATCTACAAGTACTCGGAGCTCACGGCCCGCCTGGATGGCGTAGCATTTATTGACACCTTCAAAGCTGAGCGCTACTTCCTCCAGTTCTTTGAGACGTTTGAGGTACTGCTCCATGATTTCACGACGAGCACCAGGTCTACTGCCAGAGATGGCGTCACAGGCCTGTACGATGGGCGAGATCATAGTGGTCATCTCTATTTCATCATGGTGAGCACCTATGGCATTGCAGATGTCTGGAGATTCTTTGTATTTCTGTGCGAGCTCCATGCCTATGATGGCGTGTGGCTTTTCTGGCTCATCTGGCCATACCTTGCCAATATCATGCAGGAGGCCGGCACGCTTGGCTTGTTTAGGGTTAATTCCAAGTTCAGAGGCCAGGGTAGCACACAGGTTGGCTACTTCTCTGGAGTGCTGCAGCAGGTTTTGTCCATAGGACGAGCGGAACCTCATCCTACCCACTAATTTGATCAACTCCGGGTGCAATCCGTGAATGCCCAGGTCAATGACGGTACGCTCACCGATCTCTACAATCTCCTCGTCAATGTTCTTGGTGGTCTTACTCACAATCTCCTCTATACGGGCGGGGTGTATTCTGCCGTCTTGTACGAGTCTGTGAAGTGAGAGCCTGGCGATCTCTCTCCTTACAGGGTCGAAGCCAGAGATGATGATGGCTTCAGGGGTATCGTCTACAATGATTTCCACACCGGTGGCGGCCTCCAGTGCCCGGATGTTTCTACCTTCTCTACCAATAATTTTACCTTTGATGTCGTCACTCTCTATGTTGAAGACAGACACACAGTTTTCAATGGCATGCTCGGTAGCAGTTCGTTGGATAGTTTGAAGTACTATCTTCTTGGCTTCTTTGGTAGCCGACATATTGGCTTCCTCCATGATCTCTTTGATGTGTGCCGACGCGTCTGTACGAGCCTCATCTTTGAGCGTCTGTATCAGCTGAGCTTTGGCTTCCTCAGCGGTGAGGTTGGACACCTTTTCCAGAATAGAAACCTGCTGATTTTTTAACTTCTCGTATTCTTCTTTTCGCTTTCGAACAATTTCCAGCTGAGCCTGCAGGTTTTCTTTGGCAGATTCCAATTCAGCTTCCACCCGTTTGTTTTGCTCTATTTGCTTGGAGATGGTAGACTCACGCTGCTTGAGTTTGTTTTCGTTGGTGATGAGGAGGTTCTTTTTGCGGTTGGCCTCTTCTTCAAATTCTGTTTTGAGTTTGAGAAATTTCTCCTTAGCCTCCAGTACTTTGTCCTTTTTGATGCTTTCGGCGTTTACCTCAGCTTCTTTCAGGATCAGTTTCTTCTGGTCTTCAGCACTTTTTAGCTTCTTGGTGATAGACCGTTTGAGTATGACCCGGTCTATGACAAACCCCAGGAGTATCCCCCCCAGAGCAATCAAAATGTATAATATATCCATCGATCAATTTAAGTAGGTATTTCACATACATGGCCTGTCGGGGAGGGCCGGGAATGGGGTGTGGACTGTATTACGGAGGGGTTTAAATAGCGTTCGCTATCAATTGGCTAATGTTTCTCAGTTGATCAAGTGCTACTTCGTCTGTGGACTCTATAGTCTCTTCGTTTTTCATTTTGTCTACCAGGCAATCAAATGCCACCATGGCAAGCAGGTCTTGGTTGTCTTCTATACCAAACTGGTTCCGATAAGATTTTATTTTTTCATTTAACATCTTACCAGCACGTCTGATACGTTCCTCATCCTCGGCCTTTACCCTCATGGGGTACTCCCGGTTTCCTATTTTTAGCTTTATTGATAATTCTGCCATCAGGTATTTAAGCTTCACCCAAATGAGCAATGCATTTATCTATCTCCTTAATATAGTCGTCAAGCACATCCTTCACCTCGTTCGCATCGCTATCGCCGACTACCATGCTTTCTACAATTTTACTAATTTTCATTTGATTTTGAAAGTTTGCAAGATTGGCCTCCTGCTGTGAAGCCTGAGCTTTCAACTGTTGGTTCTCATTGCTTACTTTTTGGAGCTCTACTTTAAGCTGTGCGTGTTCACTAAGTAAAAGTTTAACCCTTCGTTCCAGATTGTTGATTTCAGTTCTCAGTGTTTCGTTGCCCATTTACTTTCTGATAATTGCTCCTACTTCATTTTCAAATGTGCTGATCAGGCCATTCATGACCTTATCAATACCCTTATCTGTGAGTGTTTTAGTTTTGTCCTGAATAAAGAAACTCAGTGCGTATGATTTTTTGCCTGCTTCCAGTTTGTCTCCTTCATACACGCTAAAGACATTAATTCGATTTAGTAATTTTTTTTCAGACTTGAAAGCTAAATCTTTAATCTCATTGTAAGATACCTTTTTATCCAGTACCAACGAAAGATCTCTGCGGACCTCAGGATATTTTGAGATTTCTTCAAACGACGTTTCCACCTTAGCGGCTCTTACCAGGTCTTTCCATAAAAACTCAGCGTAGAACACTTCCTGTTTGATGTCGAAGTAACGAGAGATTTTAGTTTTTAGCATCCCCAATTTCCCAATCACCTTATTATTGAGTTTCACAGCCAGTCCGTATTCCAAAGCCGGGTCCTCCGTTGGTTCTGTGGTATAGCCAACGACCTTTAGGTGCTGAAGCGATGAGAAAACGACTCTTGAGAGGTCGTGAAATCCTATTTTTCGGGCGCCTTCCAGCCAGCTTTCCTCGTGAGAGTCGCCACTCATATAGAATGCCAGCAGTTGGTCTTCCTTATATTTTTCGTTCTTCTGGGCGTAAATTTTACCAAACTCGAAAAGATTCAGGTTTTTGGTTTTTCGGTTGATGTTGTGTCTGACTGACTCCAGGGCGGTGTAGAGCAGTGAGGTTTTCATATACCCCAGGTCTTCACTCGATTTATTCAGGATCTCCACCGGCTCACCTCCAAGGCCCAAATCCTTATAGTATTTGGGGTTAGTGAGAGAATTGGTTTGTATTTCTGAAAAGCCCTTTCCGGCCAGGTAGGTAGAAAGATCTTCCTGAAGCTTGTAAGGCTCTTTTTCGCTGAATGAAGAGAGGTATCCTGCAGAGAGGGTTTCTTCCAGCGGGATATTGTTAAACCCATAAATTCTCAGAACTTCTTCTACCAGGTCTGCTTCGCGCGTCACTTCACTTCTGTAAGGAGGCACAATGGCGGTGAAGGAGGCGTCATCAATAGTTTCTGTCTGGATGTCCAGCAGATTAAGGATTTCGATGATCTGGTCGTTGGGCAGTGTAATGCCTATTAGTCGATGAAAATTTTGATAGGTGGTAGGAATCCTAACCGGCAAAATAGGTTGTGGATAGATATCCACCACTTCGGATGCCACGTGGCCACCTGCGAGCTCCAAAATCATCTCTGCAGCCATTTGAAGGGCTGGGAGGGTCATCTCGGGATCAGAGCCTCTTTCGAACCGGAAGGAAGCATCGGTAGAAAGACCGTGTCGCATGGCCGTACCACGTACCCAATCTGCTGAGAAGTGGGCACTTTCCAGGAAAATGCTGGTGGTGCTGTCTTTCACACCGGACTGTGTTCCACCAAATACTCCGGCGATGCACATACCCGATTGATCATTGCAGATCATCAGGTCTTTGTCACTCAGCTTCCGCTCCACTTCATCAAGGGTGGTAAATTTTGTGCCCGCTGGTAAAGTTTTTACGGTGATTTTGTTTCCGGTAATTGCGTCAGCATCAAAAGCATGCATCGGCTGACCGAGACTCATCATTACATAGTTGGTGATATCAACTACGTTGTTGATAGGGGACAGCCCAACAGCCTTTAACCGCCACTGCAACCAATCAGGAGAAGGCCCTATTTTCAGTCCGCGAATGGTGAGGCCTGAATACCTCGGGCAAGCCTCATTCTTTTCTACCGTTACCTCAATGGGTCGGTCGATTTCCGTTTTTAGACTTTTGGATTGGCGTGGTTCAATGGGTCTTTTGAAAAATGCTTTCAGGTCCCGGGCGGCCCCCAGATGAGAGGTAGCATCCCCACGATTGGGGGTCAGGCCAATTTCAAATACATAGTCAGAGCCAGATTCGAAAATCTCAATGAGCGGGGTGCCGTTGGGTTTTTCGGTATCCAGGATCAACAGACCCGCATGGCTTGTACCCAAACCTATTTCATCCTCTGCACAAAGCATGCCCTCAGAAACCTCTCCTCTTATTTTGGCCTTCTTGATTTTGAAAGGCTCACCGCTCGTAGGGTAGATGGTCGTGCCTACTGTGGCTACGATGACCTTGATCCCTTGTTTAACGTTGGGCGCACCACAGACGATAGGAAGAAGTGCTCCTGTTCCTGCATCCACTTTGGTGAGCTGTAGCTTATCTGCGTCAGGGTGGGGCTTACATTCGATGACTTCCCCAATGACAAGCCCTTCAAATCCCCCGGGTATTTTTTCCACGTGTTCTACACCTTCCACTTCCAGACCGGTCTGGGTAAGGGCAGAGCTGATTTCTTCGGGTGATTCTGAAAGCGATATATAGTCCTTGAGCCAATTGTAGGAAATCTTCATCCTGATGTAATTGTATTTTTTAAATCTGTTTTTAACCGGATCATCAGAGGGAATTCTGTCATTTTTCGTAGTGAATACGATCCCCCCGATATGTAACCGGCAAAAATAGGAAAGTGAAGTCTAATGCCCTATCAAATCAATGGTTATAATCTTTTTCGCCGGCTTCTATACGGAGGGGTAGCACATTTTCGGCAGGGGGCAGAGGGCAGGAGTATTCACTGACGTAGGCGCAGTAGGGATTGTAAGCGAGATTGAAGTCGATCTCAATGTTATCCGACTTACCTATCTGCAGGTCCAGGTAGCGGCCACCGCCATAGGTGCTTTCACCACTTGTGTCATCCGCAAAGGCTGTAAAGTATGTGTTAGGGAGAGCCCCAAAGCCGGCAGGCTTGAGAATGAGTAGTTTAAGTGATTGACCCTGAAACTTAAAAGATGCATAGGCAAATTTGGAATAGGGAGCTGAGGTGCCATCGCTACTTTGTATCATCACTCGGGAAGGTGATTGGATTCTTTCCAGATTGGCTCGGACCTTATAGGAGGGATCGATGGTGAAAAAACTGAGCGGCTCGTATTTCAGGTCAAACTGTGTAAAGGGCGATTGTTCAGAACTTTTCAAAAAGCGTACACGCTCGGCCCGTGTGTCGGCGACTTTGCTGATGTAAGCTTCATCTGAGTTGCCCGACAATGAATAGAAAATAATAGCAACAGCAGCTACCGGGATCAGTATAAAAAGAAGTTTTTTCATGTTGGCTCGAGCACTAAGGCATTATGGATTCATCCGAAAAGCTAAAATAGGTGTGATCTGTGAAAATGAGATGATCATATACCGGAATGTCCAGCGTCTCGCCGGCTGATTTTACTTTCCGAGTGAGTTTCTTGTCAGCTTCGCTGGGTTGGGCATTGCCGGATGGATGATTGTGTATGAGGATGAGGCCACTGGCCATCACATCCAAGGCTTTTTTGAAAATAACTTTAGGGTCTACCGCAGTGCCTGATACTCCGCCCACACTGATTTGCTCCTTTCCTATAATCGCATTGTTTCGTCGGAGCATGATGATCCAAAATTCCTCATGAGGCAGATCGGTGAGCTCCGGCTTCATGTATTCATAGGCATCACTGCTTGAGGTGATTCTGAGGGTTTTTCGTGGTTCGGATTCTTTTCTTCTTCGTCCGAGCTCCAATGCACTCACTATGGTGATGGCCTTGGCTTCTCCTATGCCTTTGAATCGGATGAGATCGGTGACAGAGAGCTTTGCCAGAGCATGCAAGTCATTATGAACGGTACTGAGGATTTGCTTGGCGAGATCCACGGCGCTGAGAGTTTTCGTGCCAGAGCCGAGAAGGATGCCTATCAATTCGGCATCAGATAAGCTCGCCTTTCCCTTGAGGAGTAGCTTTTCCCGTGGACGGTCTTCTTCGGCCCACTGGTGGATAGCTAGATAAGTATGATCGGATTTTTCCATTACCTGCCAGTATTTTACAGCACTGAAGATAATAAAAAACCCTATTCGCCATGCGAACAGGGTGTGAATATCCTGAAGAGGACAAACTAAGTCTTAAAGCGCGTTAACTCTTTTAGTTAAGCTTGATTTAAGATTAGCCGCCTTGTTATTGTGAATGATATTATTCTTAGCAAGTTTATCTACCATGCCCAAAACTTCACCCAAAAGCTTCTGTGCTTCGGTTTTGTCTGTAGCTTCTCTCAACCTTTTGATAAAGGTTCTGGTAGTTTTATGCTGATAACGATTTCTGAGTCTTTTTGCCTCGTTTGATCGTATTCTCTTTAATGCGGATTTATGATTTGCCATAAGCTTTTTATTCTCCTATCCTTGTTTAAGGGATGCAAAGATAGAGCAATTGGTAAAAAAAACAAATACATTTCATAATGTTCACCTTAAAAAACCCACGAAAAAAATGACTAATTTCATTTTGCGATGAAAGGAGCACATAAAGTTTATCTAATAGTGCTATTGGGGGCGATAGTCTCCAGTAGTTGGGGGTTTTTCTCCCATCAGAAAATCAATCGGGTGGCGGTGTTTACACTGCCCATAGAAATGATGGGTTTCTATAAGTACCACATTCAATATATCACCGAGAAGGCGATTAACCCCGACAAACGCCGATACATCATGAAGGAGGAGGCTGCCAGACATTACATAGACCTGGATGTATATGGCGACAGTGCTTTGTATAATATGCCTCGCTACTGGAATGATGCTGTAGCCATGTACACCGAGGATACTTTGCAGGCCTATGGCATAGTGCCCTGGCATATCAATCTGGTGAAATATCAGCTGACCCAGGCGTTTCTCAATAGGGATGCTGACCGTATCTTAAGGTATTCGGTGGATCTGGGGCATTATATAGGAGACGCTCATGTGCCTCTGCATACCACCGAGAATTACAATGGGCAGCTTACGGGACAGTTGGGTATTCATGGGTTTTGGGAATCTCGCCTGCCGGAAGTATTCTTTGAGCACTATGATTTGTTTACCGGGAAGGCAGAGTATATCAAAAATACTCAGCTGGAAGCCTGGAAAGCAGTGGAAAGCTCACATCTCGCACTCGATTCGGTATTGAGGTTTGAGAAGCTCCTGACCCTAAGGTATCCGGAAGATAAGAAATATAGCTATGAAGAGCGGGGAGCCACGACGGTCAGGGTTTATTCCTATGACTTTTCGCGGGACTATCATGAGATGCTCAATGGTATGGTGGAGCGTCAAATGAAGAGAGCTATCAAGATGGTAGGGGATTTCTGGTTTACCGCCTGGGTGGACGGGGGGCAGCCTGATCTCGATTTGTTGATCAATGTGCCGGCTACCGAGGAGGAGATTGCACCGGCTACAGAGCAGATCAAGCTCCGCAGCCACGAAAGTGGGGAGGAGATAGATTCTTAGACTCTGAAAAACCTCTACTTATCTGAGAATTAGCTAAATGCATCGAAGACTTATTGGTGTTCTTATGATATTTTGAGTATTTTAACATTACATTAAAATACTTCTAAATAATAGTATTATGAGAAGGGGTTATTTTATCAAATTAATAATAGCTGTTTTTTTTCTAGTTGCCATTTCGTCCACAGATACTCGCGCACAACTGGTCAGTGAGTCGGATATTTCTTTCGATATCCTGAAATGGCACTTCCATCACTATCCGAAAAGTGAAACAAAACAGTGGCTTGATTCCGGGGAGGATACCTATACGGTGTCTTTTGTTTTTGAGTCGATGGATGTGTCGGTAGTTTATGATTCGCGGGGCAAGAGAATAGAGGAGCGTGTAGATGTAAGTAATAGTATGCCGGTCTCTCTGGTTTACCACCTGGATGATCAATATGAAAAGTATAAAGTGATGAGGTTTGAGAAAGTCACTAAGTTCAAACAGGATAATTCTGTTGGGTACGAGATGAAAATCAGGAGCAAGGAAAAGGGGGATGAGCAGTTGTACTTTGACCAGAACATGGTGCCAATCGATTTTAACCTGATCAGCAAGGCCGACTGAAAAGAACATTAGACAAACTGAGTCATAAAAAAAGCCTCATGATGGAAATCATGAGGCTTTTTTGATAGACTACCGGATGGTGATTATCCGATAGATATTCTTTTAAACTCAGATACAGTCAGACCTTTGCTCACACCATTCAGGTAGGAAGCAATGGTAAGAGAGTTGTCTTTCACGAAAGACTGGCTCAAAAGTGTGTTTTCTTTGAAGAATTTCTGAAGCTTACCTTCAGCGATTTTCTCAATGATGTTCTCAGGCTTACCTTCTTGTCTGGCTTGCTCTTTTCCAATTTCGATTTCCTGCTGGATCACTTTTGGATCAACACCATCTTTATCTACGGCTACCGGGTTCATCGCAGCAATTTGCATCGCTACATCTTTACCTGCTTCCTCTACGTCAGCACCGTTTACATTTTTCAATACGACCACTACGGCAAGCTTACCATTGGAGTGGATGTAGGGTACTACGGCCTCTCCAGCGAGAGTTTCGTAGAATTTCACATCAATTTTTTCTCCTATTTTACCAGTAGCTTCGATGATTTTATCACCCAGGGTGATGCTACCTACGCTCAAAGCCAGCAAGGCTTCAACATCAGCCGGAGCATTTTCGAAAGCCAGGTCGGCAGCCAGATTGGCCAGGGCTACAAAGTCCTCATTCTTAGCCACAAAGTCAGTCTCGCAAGTGAGCGCAAGCACTACACCTTTGGTCTTGTCCTCGTTGGTTCTGGTTACTACGATCCCCTCAGTGGTCTCTCTGTCCGCTCTGTTAGCCGATACTTTTTGACCTTTTTTTCTGAGTAGCTCTATCGCTTTTTCAAAATCACCATCTGCTTCTACGAGTGCCTTTTTGCAATCCATCATGCCGGCACCAGTCATTTGTCTTAGTTTGTTTACGTCTTGCGCAGTAATAGCCATTCTTGTCTTCTTTTAATTTTTAGCAATGCTTATTAAAAAAAATTGAACACCGTCCGAAAGGAATCGGAGCAATGTTCAATTTTTGAAATGATTATTTCATGAGGAAGCTTATGCCTCTTCGTCTACTTTCTTCTTTGCTTCTTCTTCTTCCTGTAGTTTTTGATCTTCCTTATCCTTCTTACGCTCAGCCAGACCTTCTTCCAAGGACTGAGTGATGTAGTTAGTGATCAGGTTAATTGATTTCCATGCATCGTCATTACCTGGGATTGGGAAATCTACCTGAGTAGGATCAGAGTTTGTATCTACCAAAGCAAATACAGGAATGTTAAGCTTCTGAGCTTCTGCTACTGCAATGTGCTCTCTTTTGATATCGATCACGAAAAGTGCAGCTGGAAGTCTGTTTAGGTCTGCTATACCACCTAGTACTCTTTCCAGTTTTTCTTTCTCGCGGCTGATCATCAGTCGCTCTCTCTTCGCAAGGTTCAGGTAAGACTCGTCTTTCATCAACTTGTCAATACCAGCCATTTTCTTCAATGACTTTCTGATGGTTGCGAAGTTGGTCAACATACCACCCAACCATCTTTCGGTTACGTAGGGCATGCCCAATTTCTGAGCGGCAGTTTCTACCACTTCTTTAGCCTGCTTTTTGGTAGCAACGAACATTACTTTACGGCCTGATCTTACGACTGACTGTAAGGCGTGTGCTGCCTGATCCATGCAGGTCAGGGTTTTATTGAGATCTATAATGTGGATGCCATTCTTCTCCATGAAGATGTAAGGCGCCATTTGTGGATTCCACTTACGTGTAAGGTGACCAAAATGAACACCAGCGTCCAATAAGTCTTTGTATTCTAGCTTTTGCATGATGATATCTTAACGTTTACTGAATTGGAATCTTCTTCTTGCTTTCCTTCTACCGTATTTCTTACGCTCTACCATTCGAGGGTCACGAGTCATAAAACCTTCTTTTTTCAAAGCTGGTTTGTTTTCTTCGTCTAGCTCTACCAGTGCTCTGGAGATTGCAAGTCTTACCGCTTCAGCCTGACCTTTTGGTCCGCCTCCATCAACATTCACGTTGATATCATAGTTGCCGTCGAGTTGCAGCGTCACTAGAGGCTGCTTTACGATGGTCTGTAAAATTTCAGAGGGAAAGTAGGTGGCGATATCCTTGTTGTTCACAGTGATAGCACCTTTACCGCTCTGTAGGTAGATTCTAGCTACAGAGGTCTTCCTTCTTCCAATGGTGTTAGTGATTTCCATCTAGGTTTTTAAAGTTTTACTTCTTTTGGTTGTTGTGCTGCATGAGGGTGCTCAGCACCTGCATACACGTATAAATTTTTAAAGAGCTTACTTCCAAGTCTGTTCTTAGGAAGCATGCCTTTAACAGCTCTTTCTACTAAAAGGGTTGAAGATTTAGCCTTCACTTCAAGAGGAGTTTCAAAACGCTGCCCTCCAGGAAATCCTGTGTGACGAACGTACTGCTTGTCATTCCACTTTTTACCTGTCAGTCTTACTTTGTCTGCATTGATCACGATGACATTGTCACCACAATCCACGTGCGGAGTGTAACTGGCTTTGTTTTTTCCTCTAATGATTTTAGCTACTTCGCTGGACACTCTACCCAACACTTTTGAATCTGCGTCTACGATGACCCAATTCTTTTCTACTGTAGCACTGTTTAACGATACCGTTTTATAGCTTAAAGTATCCAATTTTTTATTCGTTTAAATGAACTTAATGGTTCTCCCCTGGAAAAGGGACACAAAAATAGAAGTTTAATTCTTGAAAAACAAAAGATGGTAATGAATTAAATCACAGGTATTTACGTAGCTGCTTGATTAACACACCAAAATCCTTCGGGTAAGGTGCTTCTACCTCGATTGTTCGCTCCTCATTAGCGTCAAAATCATAAAACGCAATATTGTGTGCATGAAGGGCTACTCGGGGTAAAATCGGCTTTTCCTCGTCGGTATGACGGGAAAGGTTGAAGTTTTTCTTGATCCCGGAGAGATAAATGTACTCTCCACCATACACAGGATCGCAGCTGATGGGTGCTTTGTGAAAAGCAAGGTGTACGCGAATCTGGTGCAAGCGACCCGATACCGGAAAACACTTCACCAAGGTATGATATTTAAAGGTTTCCAGTGTGCTGATAAGGGTAAGTGAAGGTTTTCCTTCTCTGAAATCTACCCGAGACTTACTGTTGGTGGAGTAAATGGGCTGGTCAGCGGAAACATTATCAAACTCATGAATGCCTCCTACCACAGCGTGATAAACTTTCTTTACCTGACGTCTTTCCAGCATGATGGCAAAATGCCTGTAGGCTTCCTGATGCTTCGCGATGACGAGCGCTCCGGAGGTTTCTTTGTCCAGCCGATGGCAGACCTGAGCATCGGCGTGGTGCTCTTTGGCTAGTTTTAGAATATCTACAGGGTCGTTCCTGTCGTCCAGTGTGGAGATATACGGGGGTTTATTGATGACCAGATAGTGGTCATTTTCAAAAATAAGCAGGTCCTTGAGTGTGATCCCTTTCAGGTATTTATGCATAGTCTTCTTCGTCCTCTTCGTCTTCCTCCACAAATCTATGCGCAACTGGCTTACCTTTTTTTAATTTAAAACTAAAAGTCGATCCTTTTTTTACCTGACTCTTCACCTCTACAGTGGAGCCATGGCCCTCCATGATGTGCTTGACGATGGCCAGACCGAGCCCGGTGCCTCCTTTTTCTTTGGATCGGCTTTTTTCTACCCGGTAAAATCGCTCGAAGATTCTCTTGAGGTCTTCTTGAGGAATTCCCCTGCCATTATCCACTACGGAGGTAATGACGTGGTTGTCTTTTTCCTCAAACCGGATTCTGACAGTGCCTTTTTTCTTGGTGTATTTAATGGCATTTGACATCAGGTTGATTAATACCTGATAGATGCGTCGGTAGTCGCCCTTTACAAAATGCCTGGCGGTGGGCTCTTCAATCTGGATGTCAATTTTTTGTTTTTCGGCTTTGTCCTCCAGCTGATCCAGTACTTCGCGGGCCAGGGCTACAATGTCAAAGTTCTCCACGTGCATTTTGATCTCTCCGGTTTCCATCTGAGAGATGGTGAGCAGATCCTGCACCAGGATGTCAAGGCCATCAAGGCTTTTGGCCGCTTTCTTTAGAAATTTTCCACGAACCTTTTTGTCTTCCACCGCGCCATCCAATAGGGTATGCACGAAACCCTGGGCAGCGAAAATGGGAGTTTTTAGCTCATGAGATACGTCTGCAATGAATTCCCGACGAAATACTTCCATGCGCTTAAGCTCCAGTATTTCCTGCTGCTTTTTTTCTGCGTAGCTGAAAATATCCTTATTGATTCTTTTCAGAGGGTTTAGTGAAAGCGTCTTGGTGGGCTTGGTGATGTTTGATAATTCCTGATCCTGAAAGTTTTCAAGGGCCTCATTGATATCATTAATATGTCTGAAAAAGAGAAACTCGAGCACCAACCTGATGAGAATATAGGAAGCACAAAAAGTGATGCCAAACCCGATGATCAATGCTGTGGTGAGCACGGAAGGCACCAGAGCCAGAAAAGCTGTCGCAATCATGGAGATCACAAAGGCGAGCATCAGGGCCAGTCCGCGAGAGTTGATGATCATCGAATTGTATTTGTATCTATATTAATTGGTGTCAAACTTATACCCGACACCCTTGACGGTGGAGATGTAGCCATCACCTATTTTTTCACGCACCTTCCGAATGTGCACGTCCACTGTTCGGGCCAGTACATATACATCGGTGCCCCAGATGTTTTGTAGGAGTTCATCTCTACTGAAAACCTTTCCGGGATTTTGAGCCAGAAAGTACAAAAGTTCGAATTCTTTTTTGGGAAGGCTGACCTTCTCTTCTCCCACAAACACGGTGTAGCTGGTTCGGTCTACGATCAGGTTGTCTATGGAAATTTGATTGGATTCTTTTTTCTTCTTGGATTCCCTCCTGAACAGGGCATTGATTCTGCTAACCAATGCACGCGGTTTGATAGGCTTGGTGATATAGTCATCGGCACCCATATCAAAAGCGGCCACCTCAGAATACTCCTCAGATCTGGCTGTAAGGAAGATGACAAAGGCATTTGCCAGCTCAGGAATTTCGCGTATCTGACGACAGGTTTCTACACCGTCTTGCTTGGGCATCATAATGTCCAGAATGATCAGGTCCGGCACGAATGATTTGGCAATATCCACACCTTTGATCCCGTCCAGGGCTATTTTCACGTCATAGCCTTCTTTGATCAAGTTATATTTTAATAATTCAAGAATGTCTGCTTCATCATCTACGACCAAAATTTTTTGGGCATTCTTCGCCATGAGTTTGTGGTTTGAGTTAAAGAAATCTTAACAGTTTATTGATGAAAAATTAACTCGCCTTAGCCGCATCACCCAGAAGTACTGGATAGGAGCAAAGACATTCGATATTATTCAAAATTAAAGACAAATCGGTTTTATGAGTAATAAGGTAACAATTTGTTAATTAAAGTCACTTTCCATACTTTATTTTCATAGCTGTGAGCATCAATTTGATGTCGTCATCATATTGATGAAATATGGCTTGAATGGAATCTTCTTGATTGTGATAACGCCTGTGTGCCATGAAGTAGGCATTGTTTGGCAATACGTCATCAAAGATGTTTTGGTATCGGGTATTGTAGAATGCTCCGTTTTTGAGATCATTAGCAATATGCTGAATGCAATTGTTTTTAAGCGAATCTTTGAGTGAGGTTTTCAGCGAATCGGTAAAGCTCCCATACAAGCTATCGAGTCTTCCTGCTCCCGCCAGTATGATCCTGGTAAGAGTTTTTGAGTCAGCCAGGGACTGGAGGTACTCCAGGTGCTGAGCCGAACTGTCCCCAAAGTGAGAGACAAGAAAGCGTTCGGCACCTTTCTCCCCGATAAAAGAGGCCAGGTTTTCATTGAATTCCACCTCGTTTTTAACAAAAAGGGTTGCATGCGTGAGCTCATGGATGATTACCTCGGCCAGGGCACCGTCATTTCTTTCCAGCATGTTGGAGAGTAGCGGATCTTTGAGGATGCCCAGGGTGGACCATCCTCCGACCGTTCTGATGCGAACATCAAGCCCCTTTTCTTTCAGTAAATCAGCTTCTTTTTTGGCTTTTTCCAAATCAAAAAAACCTTTGTACGGCATTTCGCCCAGAAAAGGATACTGCCAGGTGTAGGCTTTAAGTGCATAGGGCTCGCTAGCTGAGACATTCCAAAGGAGTGTTTTGCCTTTCTGATCATACAGCTCTGTGTAATTATCTGACTTGTTTAGCCCCAGGCTATCTACCGCAAAGCCGCGAACGGCCATGGTGAGTTCCAGTTTTTGTTTTAATGAATCTGGAAAATTGGGATCCTGGAGAAAATCTTCAATAGGTCGGGATTGGGTAATGACTTTGAGTTGTCCTTTGGCCTGATTATAGCCATAGGAGAGCCAATTCCAATAGTATAAGCACAATGCTATTAATATAAGCAAAATACCCCACGATATTTTTTTGAGCATTTAAATACTAATTATTTTAGTTTTTAAGAAGGAAATTCGATCAAACGCGGTATTTTTGTTAAGTTGTAATTACTTCGCATTATAAATAAACTTCACTAAGTATAAGCATGTCTGATAATACAGAAAAACTCAAAGCACTTCAACTGACCATAGATAAGTTAGAGAAGGCTTATGGCAAAGGTACCATCATGAAATTGTCTGACAATAAGGTACTGGATGTCCCTACGATTTCTACAGGATCATTGGGGCTGGACATGGCATTGGGTGTTGGAGGTATCCCAAAGGGTAGGGTGATCGAAATATATGGCCCTGAGTCTTCAGGTAAGACTACTCTGGCTATGCACTGCATAGCTGAAGCTCAAAAGAAGGGTGGACTTGCAGCTATTATCGATGCGGAGCATGCGTTTGATAAGACCTATGCTGAAAAGCTTGGTATTGATACCGAGAATCTTTTGATTTCACAGCCGGATAATGGTGAACAGGCACTTGAAATTGCCGAGCACCTTATTCGTTCAGGAGCTATTGATATTATTGTGATAGATTCTGTGGCAGCCCTGGTGCCCCGTAGTGAGCTGGAGGGTGAAATGGGTGACAGTAAAATGGGCCTACAAGCCAGGCTGATGTCTCAGGCACTGAGAAAACTAACTGGGGCTATTAACAAAACGGGCTGTGCCTGTATTTTTATCAACCAGCTGCGTGAGAAAATCGGTGTGATGTTCGGAAACCCGGAGACTACCACTGGTGGTAATGCTTTGAAGTTTTACGCTTCTGTTCGTTTAGATATCAGGAGAATTGGCCAGATCAAGGAAAGTGCGGACAATGTGCTGGGTAACCGCACAAGGGTTAAGGTGGTGAAAAACAAAGTGGCACCTCCATTCAAAGTGGTGGAGTTTGATATCATGTATGGCAAAGGCATCAGCAAGTCAGGCGAGCTGATTGATATTGGTGTGGAGCTGGATGTGATCAAAAAGGCAGGTTCATGGTTCTCCTACAATGACAACAAGCTTGGCCAGGGACGTGATGCTGTCAAACTCCTGATCGAAGACAATCCGGAATTGATGGAAGATATCGAGCTGAAAATAAAGGAAAAGATTCAGGGAAGCGTCATCAAGGAGCCAGCTGATGCTGAGTAAGGTCTGATGTTCCCGTAGCTTCATGAAAAAAAAACGAAATCCCGCCTTGGCGGGATTTTTTTTGTTATTGAGACCTGATGGCAATCACCGGATCAAGCCTGGCTGCCATGGCGGCAGGGATGATGCCAGAGGCCATGCCTATAATGGCAGACACCCCAAGTCCGAGCACAATATTCGAAAGACTCAGTACCAGATCCAGAGATCCCAGACTCACAAACGAAAGGAGCCAGACCAGCAATATGCCTACCCCACCACCAATCACACTTAAGAAGACTGATTCGAAGAGGAACTGGAACAGGATGAAATAATTTTTGGCGCCCAGGGATTTCTGAATGCCAATAATGTGAGTTCGCTCTCTGACGGATACAAACATGATGTTGGCAATTCCAAAGCCACCCACAAGGATGGAAAAACCACCAATGACCCAGCCTGCCAGCCCGATGACATCAAAAGTAGATCCAATGAAATTGGCAATGGCCTCCGGTCTGTTCAGTGCGAAGGTATCTTCTTCTTTCGGCTTGAGTGAGCGCTTTTTGCGCATGAGGCCCCGCAGCTCTGCCTCCAGCTCCACCAGCCCAATGTCCTTGTCCAGTCCTTTCACTGTAATGTGAGACTCTACCCCTGATCGCTGGCCTGAATAATAGATCTTGAGGAATGACCGGTAGGGCATGTAAATATTTTCATCATTGGACGGGGCACCCAGGAAGCCATCACCTTCTTCCTTGATTACTCCGATCACGTGATATTTGAGCCCCTTTATTTTAATGGATTTCCCAATTGGGCTTTGATTAGGAAAAAGTTCTTTGACGGACCTGAATCCCAGGATGACCACATTTCTTCCTGCTTCCGCTTCCTGAGGTGTAAAATACCTGCCTTTTTCTATCGGAATTTCATAGACGTCTTTGTGTCCGTGTACCACGCCCAGTAGGTCCAGGTCCACACTGCTACTACTTTCGTATTTGGCCGTCACTCCACCCCTGACAGTGAAAATGGACATGCCCTGAGCGTTTTTCACATTGTCCCTCAGAAATTTGTATTCATCATAAGTAGGATAGGGGCGCTGCATGTATTTCCACCAGGGGTAGGGCCCACCACCAAATCCATAGGGCCATTTCTCCACATTGATGTTATTGGTGCCCAGAAAATTCAAACTGTCTTTGATGCTACGCTCCAGAGAATCCACCAGGGTGAATACTGCGATGATGGCAAAAATGCCGATGGTGACACCCAGCAGAGACAGGGTGGTGCGCAGGATATTCATCCTCAGCGCATTCCAGGCAAAACGAAAACTTTCAAGTATGAGTCTGACGATGAGCACGGTGCTTTATTATGGGTTTCAGATACAAGGTTATATCGATTTTATGCTAAATAAACAAAACTATTTGCTAATTTTGCGCACTTATTTAATTCACGACTTTTGGTCAATCCAAGCTTTCAATATGAAATTATCAGCGTTCAAATTTGATCTACCTTCCAGCCATATTGCCCTTCACCCTACTGAAAATCGCGACGAGTCCCGATTGATGGTGATACACAGGGATACTGGTGAAATCGAGCATAAGACGTTTAAAGATATAGTAGATTATTTTGACGAAGGGGATATGGTAGTGATCAATGACACTAAAGTATTCCCAGCCAGATTATACGGCAATAAAGAAAAGACGGGTGCTAAAATTGAAGTTTTTCTTCTCAGAGAGCTCAATAAGGAAATGAAATTGTGGGATGTGCTGGTAGATCCGGCCAGAAAGATCCGTGTGGGAAACAAGCTATACTTTGGAGAAGGAGAGTTGGTGGCAGAGGTCATCGACAATACCACATCCAGAGGTCGTACCATCAGATTCCTGTTCGATGGCGAGGAAGATGAGTTTTACAGAATGATCGATCGTTTGGGTGAAACTCCACTTCCAAAGAGTATCAAAAGATCGACTGTGCCTGAGGATCGCGAGCGTTTCCAGACCATTTATGCTAAAAATGTGGGCGCCGTAGCGGCACCTACCGCAGGTCTTCACTTTACCCAGCAGGTGCTTAAGCGCTTGGAAATCAAAGGGGTGGATATTAACCCCGTGACACTCCACGTTGGGCTAGGTACTTTCCGTCCAGTGGATGTGGAAGACCTTACCAAGCATAAGATGGATTCAGAGAATTATTTTGTGCCCGAGCCAACTGCCGAGCGTGTGAACCGCGCTCTGGATGAGAAAAAACGTGTGTTAGCTATTGGTACCACGGTGATGCGTACTTTGGAATCTTCTGTTTCGGCCAATGGTCGGTTGAAGGCCAATGAGGGATGGACTGATAAGTTTATCTTCCCACAATACGAGTTTAAGATTTGTAACGCTTTGGTGACCAACTTTCATTTACCGGAATCCACCCTACTGATGATGGCAGCAGCCTTTGGTGGGTATGATCTGATAATGGAGGCTTACAAAGTAGCCATGAAGGAAAAGTATCGTTTCTTCACCTATGGTGATGCGATGTTGATCCTCTAAAATGCAAAAGAGTGTAATCATAGTAGCTGGTGGTAGTGGCACGCGCATGCAGCAGTCACTGCCCAAGCAGTTTATAGAAATTCTAGAAAAGCCTATAGTGGTTCATACCATTGAGGCTTTTTTAGCTTATGATCAGTCCATTTCGGTGGTGCTGGTACTTCCCAGCGCTCATTTCAGCACCTGGAGAGCACTGGCTGAGCGATTTTTTCCCAATACCACTATCCACCTGGAAGCGGGTGGAGCCACAAGGTTTCAAAGTGTCAAGTCAGGACTAAGGGTGATCAACGAAGGGCTGGTAGCCATACATGATGCCGTTAGGCCACTGATCTCCCCTCAGGTGATCGCAGAGTCATTTCTTTCTGCAGCGCAAAAGGGTTCAGGCGTGGTGATGGTGCCTTTGAAGGATTCGATCAGGCGTAAAGTAGAAGGTAAGACGGCAGCTGAGGATCGGACTGCCTTTTTTACAGTACAGACCCCACAGACCTTTCAGGTAGCTCAGATCAAAAAGGCTTTCGAGCAAGCGGAGCTGGAGACTTTTACAGATGATGCCTCAGTGTATGAACATGCCGGGATGCTCGTGTCAGCGGTCACAGGGGAGTATACCAACCTCAAAATCACTACGCCGGAAGATTTGATTTTGGCGGAGGCGATTATGAACCAGCGAAAAAAATAGAAAAGCCTCCCGATTAGCGATCGCAAGGCTTTCAAACGTTTTTAGATGGATGCTTAACCCTTAATACTCATCTTCATTGAAGAAAAAGTCTTCTTTGGTGGGGTAGTCAGGCCAAATCTCCTCAATGTTTTCGTAAGGCTGTCCATCGTCTTCAAGTTCCTGAAGGTTCTCTACAACCTCTAGCGGAGCTCCTGATCGAATAGAAAAATCTATCAATTCGTCCTTACTGGCTGGCCATGGTGCGTCTTCAAGATATGAAGCTAATTCTAATGTCCAATACATATTCTTATGCCTTTAAAAATTTCGTGCAAAAATAGGTTTTCTATCGTAAAAACAAATTTTAATTTAAGTTTCTACTTTATCTAACCCTTAATGCGTAAACTAATTTTTTTGTTTCATTTATCAAAAAAACTTTTAATCCTCCCTTTTAAGCAACTGGAGTAAGGTTTCTTTTACTTGAATTTTCCCTTTTTGTTGCGATAGTTTCTTTTCGATCAGGTCCATTGTCCCACCAAAAGAAGAGGAAAAGTTGGCCGAATTCTCCTGATATTTGTCCAGATCCGCTTTATCACGGTTGATCAGTTCCTCCAAAATACCAATTCTTATCTGACGCTTTTTCGCTTTTTCCAGTTCTTTGAAGTTTTTAAAACGCTTGTGGGCCAGTTTGTCGATGAAGTCACGTTCCAGTAAAAGCTGAATGCTTTGGAAGGCATTTCTTCTCAGGTTTTTTCCTTCGGGATCACTGGGCCGGTAAGATTTGAGTTGAGTTTTAAGCTCCTCCAACTGTTTGAAGCCATAGGGTTGTTCACCATTGGTGAAGCGCTGGAGCGTTTTGTTCAGCTCGTGGATGTCAAAACTCTGCGACTGGCTGGGCCTTGGTCCTGGTTTTAATTTATTGTTAAACGCCCGGAGCAAGGGAGAATAATCTTCTTTTTGGATGTTGCCAATCTCTCGCCATTCATCTTTCAGGGTCTGAATGAAATCGAATCGCTCTTTGCCATGGAGGTTCTCTAGCTGGTCGGCTTTGGCGATTACATTTTGATAGTCGCGCTTGCGCTTCTCCCCGAGTCTTTTTTTGTCCTCGTAAAACTCCTTTTTCTTATCAAAAAACTGATCAATCAGTCCCCAGAAGGCGGTGTCCAGTTCTTCCTGAAGCTCTTCTTTTGGATTTCCGGTTTTGATCCACCGGGCTTTTATGTCATGTATTTCCTGTGTGGCTTCCTTCCAGTTTATTTTCTCCACCGAGACGCGGAGCTCCTCTATCAGGGCCTGCTTGATCTGGGTATTGCGTACTCTGTTTTTCTCTATGGTCTCTTCCAGATAGGCCTCCTGTGCAGTGAGTCGGTCCAAAAGTGACTGGTAATTACCCAGACCATCATGTGTCCCCAGAAGTTCCTTGAGGTGGATCAGCTTCATGAGAAATGAGCCCTTATTCTCAGAACTTTCAATCTCTGTTTCCAGGGCAGTAATTTTAGCTTCCAGCTCAGTGAAGCGCTCTTCGAAATACTTTACTGAAGTTTCCTCATCTTCTCTCACCACACCGATTTCACGGTCAGGGTAAGCTCCCCAGCCATTGAGAATGATTTTATTTTCTAATATTTTCCCGAAAGGTATTTCCTTTGCACTCACGACTTAAAACTGTTATACTGTAATCTAATCTGGACAGATAAAAACAGTAACTTCAACTTCTTTTCAAATTAAGCAAAAATGTCAGACGAAAAAATAATCTTTTCAATGGCGGGGGTAAACAAGATTTACCCTCCAAAGAAACAGGTACTGAAAAATATCTATCTATCCTTTTTCTACGGTGCGAAGATAGGAGTGTTGGGATTAAATGGATCAGGAAAATCTTCCTTATTGCGAATCATTGCCGGAGTAGACCAGGATTATCAGGGTGAAGTAGTGTTTTCGCCGGGATTTAGCGTGGGTTTGCTGGAGCAGGAGCCCAAACTGGATCCGGACAAAACAGTGAAAGAAGTGATCAGCGAGGCGGTCACAGAGGTCACTGAGCTTTTGAAGGCCTATGATGAGATCAATATGAAATTTGGTGATCCTGAAATATTGGATAACCCTGATAAGATGAATAAGCTGATCGAAAAGCAGGGTGAGGTGCAGGATAAGCTGGATCAGATGGGCGCCTGGGAGCTGGACAGCAAACTGGAGCGGGCCATGGATGCGCTACGAACGCCACCTGAAGATGCCATTATTAAGAATCTGTCTGGTGGAGAGAAACGTCGGGTAGCCCTTTGCCGGCTGCTACTTCAGGAGCCTGATGTGCTGCTGCTGGATGAGCCTACCAACCACCTCGATGCTGAGTCAGTGCACTGGCTGGAGCAACACCTTCAGCAGTATAAGGGCACAGTGATTGCCGTCACTCACGACAGGTATTTTCTGGACAACGTGGCTGGGTGGATTTTGGAACTGGACAGAGGGGAAGGAATTCCATGGAAAGGAAACTACAGCAGCTGGCTGGATCAGAAGCAAAAGCGTCTGGCTCAGGAAGAGAAATCAGAATCTAAGCGACAAAAAACCCTTGAGCGCGAACTGGAATGGGTTCGAATGACCCCAAAAGGACGGCAAGCCAAAGCCAAAGCCAGACTGTCAGCATACGACAAACTCCTGGGCGAAGAGGGCGCACAGAAGGAATCTCAGTTGGAACTTTACATCCCACCAGGCCCCCGATTGGGTGCTAAAGTGATTGAAGCAAATGGAGTGTCCAAGTCGTATGGAGACAAGCTTTTATTCGATAACCTGACTTTCAGCCTGCCTCAAGGTGGCATTGTGGGGGTAGTAGGCCCCAATGGAGCCGGTAAGACCACCCTGTTCAACCTGATCACTGGCAGGGAGCAACCCGATGCTGGCACATTCGAAGTAGGAACGACCGTGAAGATGGCTTATGTAGATCAGGAGCACAATGACCTTAAACCGGATGATACGGTGTTTCAGGCTATCTCCGGTGGCAATGAGATCATTCATCTTGGAGAAAAGGAAATGAATGCCAGGGCTTACGTCAGCCGATTTAACTTTTCAGGTTCAGACCAGACCAAAAAGGTGGGCGTATTGTCAGGAGGGGAGCGTAATAGAGCGCACCTGGCCATCACACTGAAGCAGGGTGCCAACCTTGTCTTACTGGATGAGCCTACCAACGATCTGGATGTGAATACGCTCCGTGCCCTGGAAGAAGCTTTGGAAAACTTTGCGGGATGTGCGGTAGTCATCTCCCACGATAGGTGGTTTCTGGATAGAATATGCACGCATATACTGGCTTATGAAGGCGATTCTCAGGTGTACTGGTTTGAAGGCAACTTCACCGATTACGAGGAGAATAGAAAGAAAAGGCTAGGGGATCAGGCACCAAAAAGGATCAAGTATAGAAAGCTGAAGTAAATGAAAAAGAAAGAATGCCCTTCCTGCGCTATGGAAGTGCCTGCTAAAAGCAAGGAATGCCCCATTTGTGGGTATGAGTTTGCTGATTTCAGTCCTGCATACAAATGGGTAGCTATTCTGCTTATTGTGATGATGTTGCTCTACCTGGTGTTCTGAGGGATGAAAAGGACTATCGGGGAGATTCAATGAAGATCGTCCAGGTCGAGGAAAAGCGCCGAAATCATGTGAATTATTTTTGATACCCACTAAATTTAGAAAAACAAACCCTGAAGACCATGAAATTTGGAAGCGTAGACAACCCCGCTCTTGTAGATTTTACCTTGCCTGCTGACCATCCTGGCACGGAGCGGGTGCTGACTAGTAAGGGGGGTGCCGGACTGTCCGAAATTTATGTGGGTTGTGCCAAGTGGAACAAAGGAGACCTGAAGAAATTTTATCCAAAAGGAGTAAAGGATGAATTGGCTTACTATGCCCAGCAGTTTAACTCAGTAGAACTCAATGCCACTTTCTACAATAACTATGGCCCCGAGCAGATCGAGAAGTGGAATGAAAAAGTTCCGGATGGCTTTAAGTTTTTCCCTAAGGTATCTCGCTACATCAGTCACATCAAGCGACTGAACGCCGTGGGCGTTTATGTGAATGATTTCTGTCAAAATATTTCCACATTTGGTCCGCACCTGGGGATGGCCTTTTTACAGGTGCATGATAATTTTTCCCCTAAAAATAAAGATCGGATCAGCGAGTTTATGGACGTATGGTCATGGGATATTCCGCTGGCAGTGGAGCTCAGGAACACGGATTGGTTCAATGATGA
Organism: Marinoscillum sp. 108; assembly: GCF_902506655.1. Classification (NCBI taxonomy): domain Bacteria; kingdom Pseudomonadati; phylum Bacteroidota; class Cytophagia; order Cytophagales; family Reichenbachiellaceae; genus Marinoscillum; species Marinoscillum sp. 108. Next base: position 3,674,024 of record NZ_LR734808.1, read on the forward strand.
AGAGGCCAGTGAGTGGATTTATGATCTCTTTGAAAAATATGAAGTGTCCAATATTGTCACGGACACGGCTGGGAGAAGAGATCTGCTGCACATGCGCCTGACCTCACCGGTGGCCTTCGTGCGGTATGTAGGCGCTAATCACGAGAGTGACTATCAGCGATTAGACGATTGGATAGCCCGCATCAAAATCTGGAAAGCGCAGGGACTGGAGAAGCTCTACTTTTTTGTTCACCAAAACCTTGAAAAGGCTTCCCCATTCCTGTCGGCCTATTTTCTTGAGCAATTCAATAAAGAATTTGGAACAGATCTCCCGCTCCCTGAGTTGGGAGAGCAGGCACAGGGAAATTTATTTTAACCCTTCCTGATCGATCAGGTAGGTCATGGCGGTCATGGTGCCAGCACCAAGTTCGAGCTCTCGTTTGTCCACCGCCTCAAATACATCCGCTTCTGTGTGATGATAGTTGAAGTATTTTTGAGGATTGGGCTCCATCTCCATCAAAAACACTCCCTGATCCTCAAGGGGGCTGATGTCTGCACCACTTCCCACTTTATCAAAATTCCAGACAAAATAGGGTAGGAAATAGGGTTTCCAGCTCTTGATTTTATCTCTTGACGTCTCTTCTCCCATGGAGGAAAAGCCCATAGGACCAAAAGCTCCCGAATCCGATTCCAGACCGGCAATGTGTTTCTCTCCTTTTTCTTTGGCCACCCTAGCATATTCTTTTCCACCCCTTAGTCCATTTTCTTCATTCATAAACATCACGATCCTGATGGTGTGTTTTGGTCGGATGCCTAAAGCAAGAAAAGTGCGACCTACTTCTATAGACATCATACATCCTCCGCCATCGTCATGGGCTCCTTCTCCCACATCCCAGGAGTCCAGATGGCCGCCTACCACAATGATTTCATCAGGGAATTCAGCGCCTTTGATTTCACCAATCACATTGTATGAGAGCACATCTTCCTGCAATTCACAGTGGGTTTCCACATATATTTTCAAATCTTTCTGATCTTGCAGTAAATCGCTGAGCAAATCTGCATCGTTGGTGCTGATGGCCAATGCTGGTATTTGCGGCATGAGTGGTCTGTACACCAGTGAGCCAGTGTGGGGAATGTCGTCTCTACGATTGGTCATGGATCTTACAATCACTGCCTTTGCACCAAACTTCCCGGCTTCAGACGCACCATAGGCCCGCTGTACCACTGCACTACCGTAGGCCTGAAAGGTGTTGACGAGGGTAGGGTCCATCTCGCCATTATAGAAAACTATCTTACCTGCCACCGCTTTGCCTAGAGCATTGACTTCCTCGATGCTCTTTACCTCTACTACCTCAGCCAAAACGCCCGCGGGACCGGTGCCTACTGAGTTACCCAGTGCCACGGTTCTTAATTCTCGTGTACCGACCTTGTCAGAATTGGTGATTCTGGCGATTTCTGTGCTTCCCCGCACCCATTTCGGAACCATCACAGGCTGTAAATACACCGTATCAAAGCCATAGTCTACCATCAACTGGCGGGTGTATTCCACTGCGGCTGCTGCCTGGGGTGAGCCTGACAGCCTTGGCCCAATCTCTTTACAAAGTGCCCTTAGGTTTTCATATACGGGGCTTTCAGAAAGCTGATGGTCGTATATTTTTTTGATCATGGCCGTATGGTCCTGACCAAAAACACCTAGAGGTAGGAAGAGAATAAGGAAGAGTGCTTTTTTCATGAAGCGAATATAAAATGATTAAGCTAAAGGGGGATTTGGAACTTATAAGATTCTGTCCCTTTTCAATGCATCCATGAGCGTACGTGCAAACGGACTGAGCTGAGGAACACCCGGGGTTGCTGCGTCATATTTGTATTGATAAGTCCAGATGAGGTTATTGTTCACATCCTCTGAGGTGAGGTCGTAGGCATGTGCTTCGTAGATGAAGGTGCTGGATTGGGTGTAATAACCTGGCTGATAGATTTCCTTGTAGGTACTGATGTAGGTGTTCCCAAAGCGGCTTCTGTCTGCCGGAATAATGTAATTGGACCCTGACACGAAAATAGCTCTGGTGCTCACATCTACCACGGCAAGAGAGATCACAGCATCCACACCCTTGGATATGAGATGTTTGCGAATGCTCTTTACATCCAGGTCCTTTACCCATTCAGGAGGAATTACGGTCATGCCTGGAATGGAGAGGTATCCGTCTTTTCTGAGCTGACCTACCATTCCCACTTCAAAATCGCTGGCATCCTGGAGGTCTCGGGTTAGCCCAAAAACGGCAATCTTATCAAATTTTTTGAAGTCATGATCAGGAGCCACCCAGTTGTAATAGGAGACGGAAGGCACACAAGCTGATAGGATGAGAGCGAGTAGGGTGTATCGCGATATGGATTTCAGTAAATGCAAGATTTTTGGGGGTGTTTAGGTAGTAAAAGTAAAAAAAGCGGAGGTTAATCCGCTTCTATCATTGATCTTTTAGCAACATCCCCCTCCATCGTAGTGATAGGTGCTTTCGGAGAGGTAAATGTCATCCCGCTTCAATGCGGCCAAATTTTGGGCTGTTTTGTCACATACCGCCAGCGGCTGGTTGGGAGTCATCACGTGACCATTGTGGTCATCAAAGTATTCCTGGTCTCCAAAATAGATAGCCGTTTTGCCAGTAAAAACGCACGGTCCATCCGCAGGCATAGGGTCTTTGATGGCGCAAACCTCCACACTTTCGATGAAGATAGTCTCCGAGGTATCGTAATTCTTGGAGTCAAGGATTCGATACGGGCGCTTGGCGCGAATCTCGATCGTTCCAAAACCAGCATCGGTAATTAGCTTGATATAATCTTTTAGGGGTAGCGCCCCACTCAGACAGAGTCCTCTCAGTTTGGGATCATTTTTCAATGCCTCAGGCATGGATGATTCGCTGACCGGATCAGAAAGCACCAATCGCCCATGAGGCTTCAGTACCCGATACATTTCCTCCAGTGCTTTCTTAAGATCTTCTTCATGAAAAATATTGAAGAGGCAGTTTTGAGCAGCCACATCAATCGTGGAGTCTTCTACTGGCAGATTAAGCGCATCACCCTTGCGTAAGTCCACAAAGTTTTCCTGAAACCAAGGATTTTCCTGCTCGGCTATTTTGAAGTTTTTTCTGCTGGCTTCCAGCATTTCATCCACAATGTCCACACCTATGACACCACCTCTCTGACGGCTAAAGTAGGCGAACTGCAACAGCTCCATGCCTCCGCCTACACCAACGTAGAGGATTCTCGGATCATTGATGAGGTCGCGGGGGTGTACTGTGCTCCCACATCCATAGTTCATCTGCTGCATGATTTTTGGGATTTCCAGCCCCGGAAATGCCCCAATAGGGGTGGTCGTACAGCACAGTCCTACATCAGGGGTGATGGCCGCTTGTTTGTAGATGTCTTTGGTTACTTCTAAGTATTCCATTTTGAGATTTACATTAATGGTGTTTTTAGGTTTTACGTAGTGACTCCCCCACAGCTGGAGCCTGCTCCGGCTGTGCAGCCAAAGCAATGCTGGCTGATGCGTATGGTGCGCTCGTTGGTGGAGATCAAATCAAAATCTGAAATGTGAACAGGCACGTCTTCGAGCTTCAGGTCCAGCATCTGATTAAAGTCACAATCGTAGAGGTATCCATCCCAGCTGATGCTGAGTGTGTTTCTGCACATCACGCCACTCGCAGCTGCCGGATTAAAGGCATTGACGAGCTCGTGCATATAGTCCTCGTAGTTTTCAGAAGTGATCAGGTAGTCCAAAAAACGACTGATGGGCAAGTTGGTGATGGCGAAAAGCTCGTTGAACTGAACTTCGTATAACTCTAAAAGTTTTTGTTTGAACTGCTGCTCAAGCTCGGCCTGGTCTCCAGGTAGAAAAGCCCCGGATGGGTTGTACACCAGAACCAGTTTGAGGTTGGAACCAGGCATTCCGTAGCCCACCTCATTGAGCATCTGCAGTGCCTTGATGGACTTTTCAAATACTCCCTCTCCGCGCTGTGCATTGGTGCGTTTGGCGGCAAAGTAGGGGAGTGAGGAAACCACGTTTACTTTGTGTTTTTTGAAAAAATCTGGCAGGTCGTGATACTTAGGATTAGCGAGAATGATGGTCAGGTTGCATCGCACAATCACGGATTTTCCCATGGCCGTTATTTCCTCCACAAACCACCGGAAGTCAGGGTTCATCTCAGGAGCACCACCGGTCAGGTCTACCGTTTTCACCTCTGTGCCCCTGAGGGCATCCAGGATTTGCTGCATGGTCTCTTTGGTCATGATCTCCTGCCGGTCAGGCCCGGCATCTACATGGCAGTGTTTGCACACCTGGTTGCACATCTTCCCTACGTTGATTTGAAATATTTCTATTCCCGTAGACTTGAGTGGAAACAGGTCAATGTTTTGCAGCTTTTCCTGAAAGCTGGGAATGCCTATCGCTTCATGATCGTCCAGAATTTCAATCTGCCGATTGGTGTTAGCAAGGTTATGGTTTTGTCGCTTGAGTGTTGCTAAATTCATGATTATCAGATTAATGGGTTTTCAAAACGGAGGAGTGATCTTACATCATTTTGTCTTTCACCTGATTCATCATTTGCACACCATGCACCAGCGAGGCTCCACCACGTATGGCAGCAGCTACATGTATGGCTTCCATCATTTGCTCTTCGTCCACCCCTTTTTTTAGGGTGTCGGACGTATAGGCGTCAATACAATAGGGGCACTGGATGGCGTGGGCTACGGCCAGTGCGATCAGTGATTTTTCTCTGGCAGTCAAAGCTCCCGGGGCGAAAACGCTTCCATAATAGTCGAAAAATTTATCTCCTAATTCCTGTTGAAATTCTGTGATGTTGCCAAATTTCCCAAGGTCTTCGCGGTTATAATAAGTCTCTTTCATCTGTTAAATAGAGGATTGTGAGCCTGCTGGCTCGGTGATAAATAAATAGAAGGACAATGAAGGAACTTAGTGGGAAGGGGGAGCTCGTAAGGGGAGATTTGCGACCAGGAGGCGTGGCTTGCATGAAAATGACCAGACTGCTGGCAGAAAGATTTGACCTAACAAGTGCAATAAAGGCAGCAGGATGGATCGTCGTATTTTGGTTTTGAGTACCTCAACAAAATCCTCCGGACGGTTAATGTCTGAAAGCGGCTCCAGGTGGGCGGCGTTTTCCGAAACGGAGGAAAGCACCTCGCAGAAGCGGTTGGTGTGCCAGGGCAGATTGACCAGCCAATCCTTGTGAAATATCTTTTTGGAGATACCGATAAGGTAGGCGCCGCCATGGCTATCAGGACCGATGACCAGGTCGCGGGAGAGCAATAGCTCATTGGCAAGGATCAGATCAGCTGATTTCAACTGGGGGCAATCGTTGCCCACCACAATGACGTTTTCAAAACCCTGATCGAATACTTCTTTTATAGCTAGAAAAAAACGGACTTCTATGGGGCCTTGGGTTGGCTCCATATCCACTTTCTCAAATACCGGCAGGTTGGTTTTGGAAATCAGGTTTCTCGTTCGGTTCTGAAAATACCTAATGACCTTTGGGGTGGGATGAAGCGATTTGGATCGGATTTCATCTTTTTCCCTTCGGGTAAAGAGTAATATGGCCGTACTGGTTTTCATCTGCTGAGACAAGATAACCATTGTGTAGATCAAAAAGTTGTCTGATCTACTTACGCAGGCTCAATTGTCGGCAGATTTTCAAATGACCTAAAAAAGTCAGATTTGTTCTATCACTACTCCCACACTCTGAAAGTCCTTCCAAAAATCAGGGTAAGATTTCTGAACTACGGAGGGGTCATCTATGGTGATATCGTTGATGGCACAATACGGGGCAAAAGCCATGGCCATGCGGTGATCATCATAAGTGTCGATCGTCTCCACGGTCACTGGTAAGGTTCCCGGGATCATCGTCCATGTACTCCCTTCCTCGATCAGGCTCGCTCCAAGCTTTCGGAGTTCATTTTGCATAGCCGCTATTCTGTCCGTTTCTTTGATGCGAAGACTTTCCAGTCCGGTCATCTTCAGGGTAACTCCCTTCGCTGCAGCGGTCACCATCACTGTTTGGGCCAGATCGGGACAGGTTTTGAAGTTTATTTCGATTTCTCCTGCGACCTCACCCGTTTGTGTCAGGGTAGCGCCTTTGTTATCATATGTGGTTTTGATCCCCAGTTTTTCCATGATGGTGGCTATCTCCTGATCTCCCTGCAGACTTTCCGATCGAAGACCCAGAAGTGTAAGTTCAGAATTCATCCCAAGCGCAGCCAGGGAGTACCAATAGCTCGCTCCTGACCAATCACTCTCTATGGTGTAGGCACCTGATGAGTAGGCCTGAGGGGCTATTTTGATTTCGTTGCCTTCCCACAGTGACTCTACTCCAAATCGCCTCATCAGATCCAGGGTCATTTCTATGTAGGGCTTACTGAATACTTCGGTGGTGAGTCGTAGGGTAAGTCCGTCGGGTAGGCTTGGCCCGATCATGAGCAGGGCGCTGATAAACTGGCTGCTGATGTTGCCTGGTATTTCTATCAGGCTGGTTTGTTGGTCTTTTATTCCTGAGATTTTCAATGGCGGATAGCCATCTTCCCCAAGATATTCTATCGTTGCTCCCAGCTTTCTTAAGGCACCCACTAAAACTCCGATAGGTCTCTGGCACATTCTGGGAGTGCCAGTGATGGTTTGTCCGGAGCCCTTGATGGCTAAAAATGCAGTGCAAAATCTCATGGTGGTGCCGGCATCCAATACATCCCATACCTCACCTGATTCCTTCAAAAGACGCTCCATGGTCTGAGTGTCGCGTGCTGCAGACAGGTTGTGAAGCTGAAGCTGATTACCGCTCAATGCATTGATGAGGAGTGCCCGATTACTTTCACTCTTTGAAGAGGTTAATTGCACGGTTCCGTGGAGGTGTTGGTCGAATTTCTTAACGAGATATTTCAAGCAGAATATATATTTAAAGTAAGGTATAACAGCATTACAACTGTTTACGTTATACAATTGTCTTAATGATTAATTATGTCTTTATCAAAAACCATAGGAACCCTTATCGCTACAGTTTTAGTAGGTTCATTGACGCTTTTAGTTGCTACTCCAAAGAAAGTAATGAAAAACAAAGCAAAGACCACCAAAACTAGTACGCAAAACGGGATTGAGGAAAAGGAAAATCTATTTATTTGAGGTTTTGATAATATTGGAACGATTCATCGATCCACTTCAGGTCAATTAACTCATCAAAAGAGCACTTACCCACCCCATCCAGCAATGAGAAACTAATTTCATTGCCTACATTTTTTTTGTCCTGTAGCATCAGCGGCATAATCTCATGGATAGGAGGTAAATCAAATTTCCCGAAAACCGAAATGAGATAGTTAGACACCTCATTCAGATCAGAGATACTCAGCTTCTCCAGTTTATTGGCCAGAAAGCCCTCCAGAATCATCCCAATAGAAATGGCTTCCCCATGCAGTAGTGACTGTCTGGAGTTGAGATACCATGTTTCAATACCGTGCCCCAGGGTGTGGCCAAAGTTTAGGATTTTCCTGAGCCCGGCCTCACGGGGATCTTGAGCTACCACCTCACTTTTGATTTCCACCGACCGCTTAATCACCTCAGTCCAGTTAAGATTGGGGAAACTGGATTGGCTGATTTGGTGGAAATAATCCTTGTCGTAGATGAGTCCATGCTTGATCACCTCTGCAAAGCCGGATCGGAGCTCTCGCTCGGGCAGTGTTTTTAGAAATAAATCGGAGATGACTACCGCATCCGGGTCATTAAAGACACCAATGTGATTTTTGAAACCCCGAAAATCGATTCCCAATTTCCCACCGATATTGGCATCAACAGCGGCCAGCAGTGTAGTGGGGATGTTGATAAACCGAATTCCCCGCTTATAAGTAGATGCAGCGAATCCGCCCATATCGCCAATTACTCCTCCACCCACATTGACCAGCATAGATTTTCGGCTAAAGCCGCTCGTGGTGAGTGCCGCCCAGATGAGTTCACAGCTATTGAGGTTTTTGAAGATCTCGCCACTATGGATTTGGATGATTTCAGCATCCCCACCCACTCTCAACAAGGGGAGGCAATGTTCCCTGGTGTTTTCATCCACCAGATAAGCGATTTTGTCCGGTTTAAAGGTTTCCAAAAGCGATTGAAGCTTATTCGCAGGGTCGTCGGTGAGCGTGATGTAGGCTGGTATTTTCAAAGTACTTGATTATAAAGAGTAACAGTTGTAATGAAGGTGCAAAAATGATTGAGGGCTTACTATCTTTGCCGTCAGTTTTCAAAAGTATGTCAGAAAATTCAAAAATCAACTTCGAAGATACGGCAACTGCATTTGCGCACAAGAGTACCGCCAGGCTCCGGAAGTCTCATTTTGTGTTCTCTACCATGAATTACCCCTGGGTAGTGAAGTTGGGTACCTCTGTGACAAGCGCAGCTCTCAAGATGCGTCTGCCTGTAAAAGGCTTGATCAGGAATACTCTTTTTGATCAGTTTTGTGGCGGAGAATCGATAGAAGGGAGCGAGCCTCGAATGATTTTATTGGCCCAGTCCAATGTGAAGACGATCCTGGATTATTCAGTAGAGGGTGAAGCCTCTGAGGATGGCTACGACGAAGCTGTGGAGGAGGCGTTGCGTGTTTCTGAATATGCCAAACAGCATGTAAGCATACCCTTTTGTGTACTCAAAATGACGGGGATAGCTTCTACCAGATTGATGGAAAGGAAGCAAAAGGGAGAACAACTCACCCCTCAGGAGGAGAAGCGCTTCGACAGAGTACTCGAACGAATAGACACCATCGTGGGAAGGGCTGTGCAGAATGATATGAAATTTATGATTGATGCGGAGGAGTCCTGGATACAGGATGTAATCGACCGCATTACCTATGACCTCATGCTGAAATACAATAAGGAAAAGCCTTATGTGTACAATACTTATCAGTTGTACAGGCATGAAGCGCTGGCCAACATGAAGGCCGGTTTTGAAGAAGTGACCAAAGCGGGTTGCTACTTTGCGGCCAAGCTGGTGCGAGGTGCCTACATGGAAAAGGAGAGGGATAGAGCCGAGGAGAAAGGTTACCCGGATCCGATTCAAACCAACAAGAAGGAAACAGATTACGATTATAACCAGGCACTGCAGTTTGCCATTGAGCATATCGACAAGTTTGCACTCTGTGCTGGTACCCATAATGAAGAATCCTGTCAGCTACTGGTGAACCTCATGGACACCCACAGCATAAAGAAATCTGATGACCGGGTGTATTTTGCACAGCTTCTGGGAATGAGCGATAATATTTCCTTCAAACTGGCTAGTCTGGGCTACAATGTGGCCAAGTATGTGCCGTATGGCCCGGTAGAAAAAGTGTTGCCCTATTTATTCAGAAGGGCCGATGAGAACACCTCTATAGCTGGTCAGAGCGGCCGGGAGTATAGCCTGATCAGAAAGGAATTGAAAAGAAGACGAAGTAAATCATAAAAAATGCTAAGCGAACAAGAAATCCAGCGAAGAAACGAGCGAGAGGCTTTGATGAAAATGGGGATAGATCCCTATCCTGCGGACCTTTTTGAGGTGAACGTAAGCAGCAAAGACATTCACGAAAACTACGAACGCAATAAAACGGACTATAAGAACATCTCTATCGCCGGAAGACTAATGAGTCGCCGGATCATGGGATCGGCTTCCTTCGCGGAAATACAGGATAGCTCTGGCAGGATTCAGATTTATCTTCGTCGTGACGACATCTGCCCGGGAGAGGATAAGAGCCTCTACAATGAAGTATTCAAAAAGCGTCTGGACATAGGCGACATCATCGGGATCACCGGTTATGTTTTTACCACTCAGGTGGGAGAGATTTCCATTCATGTGACGAGTCTGAAGGTGCTGAGTAAATCTCTGCGACCGCTCCCCATCGTCAAAGAGGTGGAGGATGAAGAAGGGAATAAGAAAACCTATGATGCCTTTACCGATCCGGAGCAGCGCTACAGGCAGCGTTATCTCGATCTGATCGTTAATCCACACATCAAGGAGACCTTTAAGAAACGTACCCAGCTGGTGAACACCATCCGGGATTTTCTGAATGACAAAGGATATCTGGAGGTGGAAACACCCATCCTTCAGCCGATTCATGGAGGTGCTGCGGCGCGTCCTTTCGAGACCCATCACAATACGCTGGACATGAAGTTGTACCTGCGAATAGCCAATGAGCTTTACCTCAAGCGGCTGATTGTAGGTGGATTTGATGGGGTCTATGAGTTTGCCAAAGATTTCAGGAATGAAGGGATGTCGCGCTTTCACAATCCTGAATTTACACAAGTGGAGCTCTATGTGGCCTACAAGGATTACAACTGGATGATGGACCTGATGGAGGCGCTCGTGGAGCAAATCGCCATCAACCTGCACGGAGATACTAAAGTACAGGTGGGGCCACATGAAATTAATTTTCAGCGCCCATGGAAGCGCTTCACCATGTTTGAAGCCATAGAACACTTTACAGGCATAGACATTTCCGCCATGGAGGAGGCTGAGCTGAGAGAAACGGCTAAGAAACTGCATGTATCTGTAGACGATAGCATGGGCAAAGGGAAGCTCATAGATGAGATTTTTGGGGAGAAGTGCGAAGGGCAGCTGATTCAGCCAACCTTCATAACGGACTACCCGGAAGAGATGTCACCATTGACCAAGAAGCACCGATCCAAGCCTGGTCTGGTGGAAAGGTTTGAGGCCATATGCAATGGTAAGGAAATCATGAATGCCTACTCAGAGCTCAATGATCCAATCGATCAGCGCAAGCGATTTGAGGATCAGATGGAGCTGGCTAAGCGTGGTGATGACGAGGCGATGGCGCTGGATGAGGACTTTCTCAGAGCACTGGAGTTTGGGATGCCACCTACTGCAGGTGTAGGCCTGGGTATTGATCGACTGACCATGATTATGACCAACTCCAACTCCATTCAGGATGTGCTTTTCTTCCCTCAGATGAAAGCTGAGAAAAAGGCTAAAATCGTGACGGATGCTGAGCTAATGGCGCTTGGAATCAGAGCTGATCTCTTGCCGATCATTCGAAAACTGGCGCTCAATACCATTGAACAGATCAAACACAGCGATGTAAACAAATTGCACAATGATGTGTGTGGCACTCGAAAAAAACTAAAGCTGAACGATGTGCAGAATCCTACCAAAGAAGAAGTACAAAGTTGGATCGAGGGATGAGGTCTTCAATGACAAGTTGACAAAGAAAGAGGCCGCTCAATGCATTGAGCGGCCTCTTTTTTTACAATTTTCTTCTCATGGCCACCTGATCAATGGCCTGGTTGCCGTTTTCGATGATGGGTTGGTTATAGTATTTGAGGAAGTGACCTTTGGCAACAAAATAGTGCTCAAATTTCATCTTCTCGTAGTACTTGATGGTATCCGCACTCGTGTCAGCGGTTTTCACAACCAGGTATTCGTAGCCCTCCATTTTGGAGATGCGCATTACATATTTGATGATTTCTTTGCCAATGCCCTGACCCTGATATTGATCGACAATGGAGATATTCTTGAGCTCCATTTCCTGGGGGTTGTTAGGCATGAGCACAAATACACCCACCACCTCATCGTTCATCTTGGCCAGATAGCACTCCCCTGAGTATAGGTACTTTTCGATCATCTCTATCGAAGGGTCTGCTTTGAACAGCAAATCCATGGGTGCCTTTTCAGTATGTCCTAATTTACCAATCTCCAAATTCATTCTTATCCAATCTTACTTTTAGCGTGCTCTATTCCGAGATTTATCCACCTCATCAATTGCTCTTCTGTATCAAATCCATCTGCACTTACATAGACAAATTCCTTCATGGCACTTTTGGTGAAATCCATGGGGCGTACATGTGGTTCGGTAAGTACTTTTTCCATTTTATCCGCAACTACCCTCACCGCCAGGTCGTCTTTCACCACTCCCACAGTCATTTTTCCCTCATAGAGAAAAGAAAGTCCACCGAACATTTTCTTTTCAGTATACTGAAAGGAGTGAATCAAATCCATTGCCATACGGATTCGCTGAGCCGTCTCTTCGTTGAAAGCCATGTGTCAGGTTTTGTCTCTTAAAGATGCACAAATTCACTTAAAATCGACTGCCCAAAAAAGGTCTTTGCTTTTTTATTGAAGTTTTCAGTTTCGTCAGTAGTCAAAAATCGAAGTTGATGGTTTTTGAGGCAAAAATCAGAAATTTCCGGATGACGATTCAAATAATCTTCAAGGCTGGGGGCGACAATTTCGCCCTGATTCAGTACGGTGATGCCAGCCGGAATCCGGGTCATGATCTTTTTGATCAGCAGGGGATAATGTGTACAGGCAAGGAGGAGCGTGTCTATTTTTTCCGATTGGCTGAAAAGCTCCCGGAGATACTTTTCCACAAAGTAGTCCGCCCCCTCAGAGTCGTGCTCTCCGTTTTCCACCAGTGGCACCCACATGGGGCAGGCTTGTTGGAATACTTTGAGCTCCGGTGATTGCTTTTTGATTTCCAGTAAGTAGGACTCAGAATTTACCGTACCGCTGGTGCCAAGTACACCCACATGCCCTGTCTGGCTGTATTGCCCGATCACCTCGGCCGTTGGCCTGATCACCCCCAGCACTCGTCTGTCGGGTGCCAGGCCCGGGAGATCTCGCTGTTGTATGGTTCTCAAAGCTTTCGCTGAAGCGGTATTGCAGGCCAGAATGATCAGTGGACAACCTTCATTCAGTAGATACTTGACACTCTCCAACGTATACTCATAGATGGTTTTAAAGGATCGGTTGCCGTATGGGGTACGGGCATTATCACCCAGGTACAAAAAGTCATGATCAGGCAACACTTTCACAATCTCCCGCAGAACCGTGAGTCCGCCATATCCCGAATCAAAAATGCCAATAGGTCCTTGCTCCATGCCGCTAAGCTAGTTACTCAAAGGGCAACTCATCAACTATTTTCTGCAATTTGGCACGGCTATATAAGCCTGAGGTGGCATATATAATTTTGCCCTCTTTATCGAGCAGGTAAAAATAAGGTAAGTCTTTGTCGGTGATATTGAGGGCATCTTTGTATTCTTTCAGCGTGCCCTGGTAAAAAAGAACATTTGGGTGCAGGCGTGGATCCACATCCTTTTCCACGTTTTTCATCACCTGCTGATACGCTGGTCGCTTGGCTCCTGTGAGCATGGGCACGAAATAGACGTTCACGTCGTAACTGAATGCAAACAGACCTGCCTCAGGTTCTTTGATCAACTGGTCATAGACGGGGGTAAACCATGAGTTGAGGAATTTTTCAGATTTCTTGGAAAAAGCCAGACCAATCAATGTATGCTTTCCTTTCACATCTTCCGGTAAATTCACTTCTCCATGCATGAGGTTTTCACCAGCCAGGTTTGGGAAAATGGTTCCTTTTTGTGCAAATAATAAAGCTGGAGAGCAAAAGATAAAAGCGAGTATCAGTTTTTTCATGGGTTTCTTCTTTCCTTATAGTAACTCCCATGAAGATAATATATTTCATTCATCCGAAGTATGAATGAAGCCGCACCACCCGAATTAATTGTCATTCAATTTGCTGAGCCTTTCGTGGGCCAGTAAACTAAAGTTCTCACACGAAGGAATATACTGACCGACCTGTTCAGTAGTGGCCAGGCTTACATACTTCACCTGCTGTTCGCGGTATTTTTCGGTGAGAAGCATGTCACATTCCATTAGCGCTCTTAAGATGGGATTGTTGCTTTCGAGTCGCTGGATTTCATTCAGGCGTAGCCTGTATCGTTCGTGGTGTTTTGGATGCTTGATGAGGTGAAACAATGTATCGAAATAGAGTTCAAAGGCTTCTTTTCGATTGTTGGCCCGAGTAAACTTCCCTTTTAAGTGTTGATCAAAAGTATGCTGCTTGAAAGTGGACCAGGTGCGCATGATCAGATCCAGACGATCTTCTTCAGCCATGAAAAACACATCCGTCCGATAAATAGAGGAAATGATCAGTGAGTGACTGAGCGTAAGTGACTCGATCAGTGAGCGAAAGTTCTGTGCATCATGATCCTTAAACCAGAAAGACGGAGCGCAACTCCCTTGTATACTGAGGTATTGAATTTCTTTCATTTTTGGAGGGGTGATATGATGAAATGATCAAGGAGGCCGGCTACCATCCCTATGAATTTATGAAAAAAGTAATTAATGTACCATTTCTGTCTTTGTTTTCTTACAGGTGGCTCACTTGTCTGGTTACTCGTTTGGTCGCTTCCTTTGGGAATTTTTAGAAAAAGATACATTAGAGGTATTTATTGAAATCTTACTGACATAATTTTAAGTTATGACACTGAACCAACTAGATTATGCCCTGACGCTTTGGCGAATTGGCAGTTTCAGCAAGGCCTCGGAGCGATTGGGGATCACACAGCCCGCACTTAGTTCTCAGATCAAAAAACTGGAAGAGGAAATCGGAATAAAGCTGTTTAACAGGAATACCTCACCTATCGAGATCACCAGAGATGGGCAGAGATTTCTTGAGCGTTCGCAGCAGATTTTGACGGATGCACGGCGATTGATTAATTTCTCTCAGGAGCTTAGTCAGCAGTACAACGACGTGATTCGCGTAGGGGTGATTCCCACCCTGGCACCATTTCTGGTTCCATTGTTTTCCGACGATCTGCAGAAGGATTACCCGGAATTTCGCCTCGATATCCATGAGCTCACCACGGAAAATGTGGTGGCCGGGGTCCGGGATGGGAGTTTGGATGTTGGTCTGATCTCCACACCCATCAGTGTCGCAGGGATCGTTTTTGAGCCTCTGTTTTATGAAAAGTTCTTTCTGTATATGTCCTTTCAGCCCGAGACCAAGACTCATTTCGACCTACAGGATATCAGTTATGACGAACTCTGGCTTTTGAATGAGGGCAACTGCTTTCGGGACCAGATCAATAATTTTTGTGACCTGAATAAAATCAGACAGCATAAGCATTTCATCTATCGGAGCAACTCCATCGATGCGCTGATCAGGATAGTGGATACCAAAGGTGGGATGACCATTCTGCCAGAGCTGAGCATGCTGAGCCTGAATGAGGAACAGGAGGAGCGTGTGATCCCGATCGGCGGTAAACCAAAGGCCCGGGAGATTAGCCTCATCATGACCAAGCACTACGACAAGCAAAGGTTTATCGACAAGCTGGGAGAATACATCAGGAAGAATATTCCCCGACATATGCTCTCACCACAAGACTATGAAATTGTAGATCCACAAATCAATATTGGCTGATTTGGGGTTGCCGTCCATCAAATTGCCGCAGATCTTGGTAACCTTTTCGCGCTGGAGGAGTAAACTAAATGGTCAAAAACTCTAATTAAGTCGCCATGTTCAGCCTGTTTAGCAAAAAGAAAAAATTTAAAGCCTCCTGTGATCTGAGTGGTAGTCCGCTCGAAAGAGAGTCTGCTTACCTGGTGTCCACCGCGCAGATCATCTCCTCCCGAAAATTCTGGGACAACATCATGACGGAGCCCGACACCATGACTTATACGGAAGCATATTTCAAAAGCGGTGATCAAACTGCCACTAATATCAGAGGAATGATATTTAAGAAATATGCAGATAAGGATCGTGCCTGGGTCATATCAGACTCACATCTCCATCTTTTTGATATTGATGAGTCAGCTGCCAAGACAGTGGCCAATGACTGGTGGGACTCCGAGGGAAAAGAGGTTCCGCAGGAATTGGAAAACTCTCTGGCTAACCTGGATGAGCATTCCTTTGAAGAGATCAAGTCTTACGCCGTGAAAGAGGCAGGGAGAAGGTTGGTTCAGGTATGACAGGCGTCATACCTGAATTGAAATCTTAGGCAATGTTGGTATAGACGGCCTGCACGTCATCGTCATCCTCTATCTTATCCAGCATTTTTTCTATTTCTTCCATCTGCTCATCGGTAAACTCCACCGGGCTAGTCGGAATCCTTTGCAGGCTAGCTTTTTTAACTTCTATGTTCTGATCTTCCAGGGCTTTGGACAGGGAGCCAAAGTTGGTGTAATCTGCATATAGATAAACCATTTCCTGATTCGTCTCTATCTCTTCAAGGCCTGCATCTATTAACTCCAACTCCAGTTCTTCCAGTTCCACACCTTCAGGTTTTTCAAACTCGAATACCGCCTTGCGACTGAACATGAACTCCAGAGAGCCATTGGGGACTATGCCTCCGCCAGCTTTGTTGAAATAGGACTTTACGTTGGCTACCGTTCGCGTGGTATTGTCCGTGGCACATTCCACAAACACCAACACACCGTGTGGACCTTTTCCTTCATAGGTCACCTCTATGTAATCCGCAGCGTCATTGCCCAATGCTCTTTTGATGGCATTTTCGATATTGTCTTTGGGCATGTTTTGCGACTTGGCATTCTGGATAGCCGTACGCAGCTTGGAGTTTGTTTCCAGTTCGGCCCCACCTTCTTTCACCGCTACAGTGATGGCTTTGGCCAGTTTCGGAAATATCTTGGACATCTTGTCCCAACGTGCCTCTTTGGCTGCTCTGCGGTATTCAAATGCTCTTCCCATGGATTTTATCTTTTGGATGGCAAAAATACATAGTTGAACAATATCTAAAAAAGTTTTCTCAATGTCTGATCAACAATATTCAGGAGTACCAGATTTTGGATAGGCAGATCAATTAATATGGGCCAGGGCCTCTTGTAGTTTGATCAGATCGATGGGTTTTTGCACAAATGCGGCATAGGGAATCTCACTGTAATGAGCCGCCATGAAATCCTCAGAATGCGCAGAGACGATGATGATTTTTGGCCGATGTTCAAGCAAGTCGATAAACTCGGGCCCTTCCAGCCCGGAAATGTTGATATCTAGAAAGATAAAGTCAGGTTTTTGTTTTTCAATCTGGATGGCGGCATTCACTGTGTCCGTGTACATGCCAAGAACTTGAACTCCACCTGTCTTTTTCAGATAAAAGGACAAAAGATCCTGATGGTGTATTTCATCTTCTACGATGATGCATGTGCGCATGGTCTGGTTGGGCATTTTAATAAAGGCTGGTTTGGGTCACAAATGAACACATTATCCCTTTCATTTGGAAATGGAAAGATCAACTGATTACTGACCAAAGAAATCCTGGAAGCTTCGTCGCTTTTCGATTTTCAAATCCTGTAGAAGCGCTGATTTTGGTCGAATGATGAGACTAAACGATTGGTACCTGCCAAAAGGTACCCACGAGAAGTTGAGCGTCCAGCAGTGCAGATCACGGGCCACTCCTATATTAGTTTGAGTAAAATCCTTGTTTTTGATATCATACCCAGAGTTGAAAGTGATCTGCGTTTTGTCTGTGAGACCCAATGTACCACTGAACTGAACACCATGGCTGGAGATGAGCGCATCATCCAGTCCGTTTTTGGTTCGGTTCACATTATAGGCCACTCGAAGAGACCAAGGCACATTGAAGTCCACATATGCCTCCGGATTTTGCTTGATGTATTCTTTTTCGTCTTCTGTGCCAAACGGACTTCTGTCTATTGCCGCGCCATCGTCAGCAAATGCACTGCGGTCATTGGGGTTGCTATTTGGATTATCATTGGATTCTTTGGATCCCTTAGGCTTTAGCGAGAAACTCACCTGGGAGCTCAGGGTTCTCAATGTGCCTATTCCTTCGCCGTTATTCCAGGCATAGCGGTCTATTTTTTGTCCGGAGGAGGTTCCGTCTTCAATGTAGAGGTAAGGGTCATAGGCACCACTCAGGGTGAGGTTTACCTTTTGATTGAAAAAGCTTGTTCTGGCATTCCAGTTGATGTTGCTCAGTCGAAAGGAGTCTGCAGCGAAGTTGTACCCACTGTTGACGGAAAGGTTCTCAAATATTTTCACTTTTTTGAATTCATTGACTGAGTCTTTCCTTGCCCGTACTTTCATTTCCAGGTTGTTGGTGAGGCCGAAACTCACTGTCCGACTTTCATTGCCTGATGGACTTCCGTAAGCGAAATTCTGATATTTGGATAACCGTTTCGTTCGCCCTAGGGTATCCATCTGTACCGTTTCATATACTCCGTATTTTTCATCACCAAAGTCTGGGTTGTAGCTGAAGGATAGGCTGGGAGTCATTACATGGCGGATGGCTTCTATACCAGCAATACCCCTCACATAGTACATCCCGTACATCCGGGTATTGACGGAAGCGCCGGAGCTCCAGCTGCCAGCTCTTGAAAAGCCCTCTACGGTATCTACTCTCACGCCATTTTGCTCAGGCACAAAAGTGTAGTCCAGTTCACGGGTATACCATACCTCCTGATAGTTAAAGCTGGGGCTTACTGTGAAGTACTTTAGAAGGTTAAAAGACGTAGAGACCGGAATAGTGTGCTTTCCTCCAATTTTCGACCGGTCATAGATATCTCCCAGGTTCTCTATATTCAGCTTGATTGGGTCTTCGTCTTCTGTGACATTACCGTTAATGGGGGTAAAACCTAACGCAGTTGGTGATACAGGTGAGTTGCTGATTTCATTTTTGGCCACGAAATTATGGCTAAAGCTTATTTTGGCGATCGGTGAATTGGAGGACTTAACCACATTTTTGAAGGGGTACATCCTGTTCATGTTCAGCGCAAAATCAGGCAAACTCATGTTGTAGATGCCTGACTGTATGTTCTGTCTTTGCCTAAAGGTAGAGGACATATTGAATGGGATACGCTGAAACTTCTGACTATAGCTCAGGCTAGATTGAAACTCAGAACTGATGCTTTGCTGTGGATTGTAGATAGCGACGTTATTGTTGGTATTAAATCCTCTTGTACCACCATTGACAGATGCGCTGAAGCTGGAATTGCCTCGGGTCTCTGGGCGATGACTCCATCGGATCCAGAAGTCGTTGGTTTCATTGGGCACAGTTTCTGTTTCGGTGACGTTCTTGTTGTAAGCAAAATTCATAGACCCATTGAATTTGTACCTCACCTTATAGTTGGTGGTGGCATCAAGCGCGTACCCCCCTTTGGAGTACACATCACCGGTCAGTTTCAGGTCAAAGTACTCACTGAAGCCAAAATAATACCCACCCCCTCTTAGGAAAAAACCTCTTCGGGTCTCTTCACCATAAGACGGAAAAACGATGCCTGAAGCTTTTTGGCGAGGTTGGGGGAACATCCCGAAAGGAAACCACAACGGCGTGGGGACTTCTCTAAACTTAAGATTGAAGGGCCCAGACACCACTTTGTTTCCAGGAATCACTTTGATTTTCTCCGACTTGATGAAAAAGTGAGGATCTGACAAGTTGCAGGTGGTGTATTTGGCTCCTTTGATGAAGAGTTCGTTCTCTTCATTTTTTTTCACATCCTCCCCATGCATGATGGCTCCATCCTGCTCCGTGATTACGCCCTTAATAATGGCCCTCTTGGTCTTGAAATTGTAAAGGATATCATCCGTTTCATAAACACTCCCGCCTTGAGAAAAGACCGGTTTTCCACGCTTTCTTCCCAGTGTATCCAATGTGTATTTCGACTTAATGTTTCGCTCATTCCAGTCGATCGTGGTTTGGTCAGATTCTAAGGTGATGCTGCCGTAATCTATGTGGGTGTTGCCATAAAGAAAGAGTCTCCTATCCTCAATCTCGAAGATCATGGAATCTTTGGCAGTATAGTTGATAGTGGTTTCTATGTCATTTTTTTTAGAGGCTTTTTTGGAGGGAGCCGCTAAGGAATCAGGAGGTGCGATGAGGGAGTCTGCAGGCATCAGTGCCAGGCGGGAACTATCGTTGGCCTGTATGAAGTCTGAACCGGTAAATTCGAGCTCAGGATTGGAGCCAACCAGGCCCTTATCAGTGGACTCAGTGGAGGTAGAATCAACTTGCGCCTGTAATCGAATAACAATCGATAAAAAAATAGTCACTAGCGCAATTCTCCTCAAGCCGACAGATTTTATTAACTGGTTAAAAATTTACAATTTTGCGTAAAATTATGGGAATTTAAGATATAACCGAGTAGGCATGAGAAATATTGTAATTCCATTTGGCATTTCTATACTGCTGGTGCTGGGCTCCTTTAATACCGTAGGTATTACCAAGTACAAAGTGCGGAAGATTGTGATTGATCCCGGACATGGAGGAAAAGATCCGGGTACGCATGGCAACATCTCAAAGGAAAAAGACATTGCACTGAAAATTGCTCTGGAGGTGGGGCGCGTGATTAATGATAATCTCCCGGATGTGGAGGTGATTTATACGCGTACCGACGATAGCTTCCCGAAGCTCCATGAGCGGTCTAACCTGGCCAATAAGAAGGATGTGGATCTTTTCATTTCTATTCACGCCAACTGGGTGTCTAATCCGAGTATTTATGGGACAGAGACTTATGTGATGGGGGTGCAGAATACCGCCGGGAATTTCGAAGTGGCAAAGCGTGAGAACTCCGTAATTCTATTGGAAGACAACTACGAAACCAAATACGATGGTTTCAACCCCGAGTCACCAGACTCGTATATTCTTTTTTCACTGACTCAGTCAGCCTTCCAGGAGAGGAGCCTCAGACTGGCTGGCCTGATAGAAGATCAGTTTAAGAATAGAGTGGGAAGAAAGAGCCGGGGTGTCAAGCAATCCAGTTTATGGGTGCTTTGGAACACCGCTATGCCGAGTGTTTTGGTCGAAGTGGGGTATCTTAGCAATGAAAAAGAAGAGAAGGAGCTTAATGATCCACTCAATCAGGTTTACATTGCATCCGGTATTTACAGAGCCTTTCGTGATTATAAAATGGAACTAGAGTCCATGAACTAATAAACTAATGCCTTAGCATGTCAAAAGAATTTAAAGTAGGTCTCATAGCGCTTGTCACAGGTGTACTTTTATATTATGGTTTCAATTTTCTAAAGGGGATAGATTTCTTCTCACCTACGCATAAATACTATGCCGTCTACGATAATGTGGATGGACTCAATAAGTCAAACCCCGTTATCATCAATGGACTTACAGTGGGGCGGGTTAGCCGCATCAGGCTGTTGCAAAATCAGGGCAATCTTATTTTGGTAGAGTTGGATATTGACGAAACCATTACCTTGGGAGATTCCACCGTGGCATCCCTGATGAATACCGATTTTCTAGGGAGTAAAGGCATTGTACTGACCGTGGGGCCTCTCAATAATCCGATACAGCCCGGAGATACCCTTACGTCATATGTAGACAAGGGACTTAATGAGATTTTGGCCAGCGCAGAGCCTGTGGCCAGTAATCTGAACACAACCATCACCAGGGTGAATGAGATCCTTATCGGTCTTAAAGGAAGCGGAGAGAAGATCAATGCCACGATAGAGGAAGTGCGCAAAACCACTGTGAGCGTAAATGAGATTATTTCGGAGAATCAGGCTGAACTGGCGGTGATCATGACCCGGACTGCGATACTTATTCAAACACTGAATACCAAATTGGATAAAATAGACCCGATTCTGGTGAAAACAGGAGGGGTTTTGGACTCATTGAGTAACCTCGAAATCAACCAGACCCTCGCTTCTATCCGTGGGGCAGTGGACAACCTGAATGTAACGATCAATGAAATCAAAAGCGAGGAAGGTACGCTCGGAAAACTGATCAGCGATGACTCCTTGTACAACAACATAAACCAGACCATGACCGATCTGGATAAACTGATTCTTCATATGGATCAGTATCCCAAGCACTTTTTCTCGCCTTTGGGCAAGAGCCATAAGAAAGTGATGGAAGACATGAAATGAGGGGGTTAGTCACCCCCTTTTTTTAATTATCCTTAACACCCCAAATTATCTTTATGGATATTAAATTCAACAAAAACGAGGATTCAAATAAACAACTGATCTCCGAACTTCACCGAAAGCTCAAAAAAGTGCATGTAGGTGGGGGCGAAGGAAAAATCGAGAAACTTCACCAAAAAGGGAAATTATCAGCCAGAGAACGCATTGCACTCTTGGTGGATTCCATGGGCACTTTTCTGGAGGTGGGCGCTTTTGCAGCAGATGGAATGTACGAGGAGTGGGGTGGATGTCCTTCCGCAGGAGTGGTTACTGGCCTGGGAGTAGTGTCCGGCAGGCAGTGTGTGATCGTAGCCAATGATGCCACCGTGAAGGCAGGAGCGTGGTTTCCCATGACTGCCAAAAAAAACCTGAGAGCGCAGGAGATAGCCATAGAGAATAAGCTTCCGATCATCTACCTGGTGGACAGCGCCGGCGTGTTTCTGCCTATGCAGGACGAGATATTTCCTGACAAAGAACATTTTGGTCGGCAGTTTAGAAACAATGCGCGCATGTCTTCAGAGGGGATCATCCAGATAGCGGCCATTATGGGCAGCTGCGTGGCTGGTGGAGCTTATTTGCCCATCATGTCAGATGAGGCTATGATTGTGGATAAAACCGGATCTATTTTTCTGGCTGGGAGCTACCTGGTCAAAGCCGCCGTTGGGGAGGATGTGGACAATGAAACACTTGGTGGGGCTACTACCCACTGCGAGATATCCGGTGTTACAGACAATAAATACCCTGGGGATAAAGAGTGCCTGGAGGCGATCCGAAATATTTTTGACCGGATTGGTCATTTCGAAAAGGCAGGATTTAATCGGGCGGAACCCAAGCCACCCAAGGAAGATCCCAAAGAAATTTATGGGCTTTTTCCGAATGATCGGAACACGCCGTACGATATGTTGGAGATCATCAAGCGGCTCGTGGATGATTCGGACTTTGAGCAATACAAGGAGCTCTATGGCAAAACCATCCTTTGTGGTTATGGTCGCATAGATGGCTGGAGTGTGGGTATTGTGGCCAATCAGCGGACGGTGGTCAAGACCAAGAAGGGCGAGATGCAGATGGGTGGGGTGATCTATAGTGACTCTGCGGATAAGGCTGCGCGCTTTATTATGAATTGCAATCAGCGAAAGATTCCATTGGTGTTTCTACACGATGTGAATGGGTTCATGGTGGGCAGCCGGTCTGAGCATGGAGGTATCATCAAAGATGGCGCTAAGATGGTGAACGCAGTATCAAATTCCGTGGTACCAAAGTTTAGCATCATCCTGGGGTCGTCTTATGGCGCGGGTAATTATGCCATGTGTGGCAAGGCCTTTGATCCGAGACTTATTTATGCCTGGCCAAATGCTCAAATAGCCGTAATGAGTGGTAAATCAGCCGCCAAAACCCTCCTGCAAATCAAGGTATCTACCATGAAAGCCAAAGGGAAAGTGATTTCTGATGAAGACCAGCAGACCATGCTGGATGAGATTACAGATTCTTATGAAGCCAAGCTCAGTCCGTATTATGCGGCTTCCCAGCTATGGGTAGATGGCATCATCGATCCCCTGGAAACACGTCGGGTAATATCTACCGGGATTGCGGCAGCGGATCATGCTAAAATTGAAAAACCCATGAACGTAGGGGTTATTCAAACTTAAGGTGGGTGGATTGCCCGATTCATGTGATAAGAATTATTAATTTCGTCTTTTATAATCCTACTTTTAGAAAGAATTGATCAAGGAAAGCGAACTTAAAGCACTGGTAACCCTACTGGAAGATGATGACGAGGAGATTATCTCTCATGTAGAAAAGAAGCTGATGGAAATTGGAACGGGTGTGATACCCTTGTTGGAGCAGGAGTGGGAAACTAATTTTAATCCGCTCATTCAGCGCCGGATAGAGGACCTCATTCATACGCTGCAGTTTGAGCTTTTTCAGGAGCGTCTGGAGGATTGGAAGGTAAACCGCGAAGATGATTTGCTGGAGGGGTTGTGGTTAGTAGCTACCTATCAGTATCCTGATCTTGATTTGGAGGAGCTTCGTCAGCAGGTCCATCAACTCTATGTGGAAGTCTGGCGGGAGTTCAGAGAAGATCTCAATCCTTTTGATCAGGTGCGGGTGATGAACAGTGTTTTGTTTAATCGCTTCAAATTCAGAGCCAATACCAAGAACTTTCATTCCCCGGCCAATAGCATGGTGAATGCTGTGCTGGAGTCTAAAAAAGGAAATCCGATTTCCCTTTGCGCTGTATATCTACTGATCGCCCGCAAGCTGGATTTACCTATTTATGGGGTAAATCTGCCCAACCTTTTCATCCTGACTTACCGTAGCCAGCAGTCTGATTTCTACATTAATGTGTTCAATAAGGGCCTGATCTTCTCCAAGGAGGATATTGACAACTATCTGGATCATCTGGACATTCCTCCGCAGGAGATTTTCTACGACCCCTGTCCGAATATCGATATCGTGTTGCGATGCTTGCGCAACCTCATTGTCTCATTTGAGAAGCTGGGAGATTACCACAAGAGCGATGAGATCAAAACAGTTTTGACCAAACTGGACGATAAAAACATCGGGTTCCCTTAATTATCCAAAAGCCATGGGCCAAAAGCTAAAAGCTAAAAGCTAAAAGCCCAAGCCCAAAGGCTAAAGGCTATATGCCAAAAAATAGTCTCTTACGGCCTCATAGTGGATTCTGTAGTGTAGCTCCATCTGATCCTTTTGGATGATTCCGTTCATCACACTGTCCGTTTCAAACTCAATGAAAGTTTCATCCCGCATGCTCAGCTTCCGGCGACCGTAGATTTTGTAAAGCACTTCTTTACCACACCAGATGGCACATAGCTTTTGGAGATTATCCCGGTATTCGATCTCGCGTTCATTGATAAACTTGTCCTGTATTTTGATCAGCTTGTTACGGGCACGTTCCAGGTCTATACCACAAGGATTGTGCAGGTGGATCATGGCTGCCGCCATGGGGAAAGAGTGCGAAATGGAGATTTCAGCAGTAGATCCGATCAGAAAGGGTTTACCGGACTCATTGGGTGTGAGTCCCCGGTACTTCAGCGCAAACTGTGCACACAGGTTTTGGATGAGAATCCTCCCAACGATCCATTCAGCCAGCCTTGTAGGGTTCAGCCCTTCGGGTACGTCTTCTTTGATCAATCCCAAAAGAACCTGATTGGTTTCTTGAATGTTCCACACTGCGTAGGCAGAATATGGGCTGATTGGTTTAGATAATAACAATGGCATAGTCTATTCTGATCACCTATGGTTAATTTTACCCCAATTTATTGATTATGAGTTCAATTCAGGTAAAAAAGCAGCATACTTTAACGGGGCATAAGGATAGCCTGTACACCTTGTGTGCTTACACTGATTCTGCTTTTTTCTCCGCTGGTGGAGATGGTATGGTGGTTTTATGGGACTTGAAATCTCCCGACACGGGCAAGATGATCGTGAAGGTGCCAGCCAGTGTCTATGGCATGTCATACAATAAGGAGCGGGATATATTGGTGGTCGGGCAAAACTTCAGCGGCATTCACCTGGTGGATGTAAATACAAAAAAGGAGATTGGGTCTTTGGCACTTACTACCAAAGCTATTTTTGATATTCAGACCACCTCAGAGGCTATTTTTGTGGCCACGGGAGAGGGTGAAGTTTTTAAAATTGACTGGGACCTGCAGATTTTAGCTTCTAAAAAGTTGAGTGTGGAGAGCGCCAGGAGCATAGCAGTGTCAGCA
The DNA here is from genome assembly GCF_902506655.1 of Marinoscillum sp. 108. NCBI lineage: Bacteria > Pseudomonadati > Bacteroidota > Cytophagia > Cytophagales > Reichenbachiellaceae > Marinoscillum > Marinoscillum sp. 108. The sequence continues at coordinate 3,699,441 of NZ_LR734808.1, forward strand.
GAAAGAAAGGAAATGGCTGTAGGGTTTAGTGACCATCATATCAGGATTTTCGACACTGAATCTTTACAGCTGAAAAAGGAGTTTAAAGCTCATGAAATTTCTGTGTTTTCGGTTCGTTATCATCCGCAATTGCCCGTATTGATGAGCGCGAGTAGGGATGCACGGTTCAAACTCTGGGATTTGGACAATGATTATCAAATGGTGGAGGAGGTCGTGGGCCACATGTACGCCATCAATCATATAGAGTTTGGCGAATCAGGGAAGTACTTTGTGACCTGCAGTATGGACAAGTCTATCAAGGTGTGGGATGCCACTGAGTTTAAACTGCTCAAGGTGATAGATAAAGCACGGCATGCCGGGCACGCCACTTCCGTGAATAAGCTCCTTTGGATGAATTATCGCAATTGGTTAGTATCTTGTAGCGACGATCGCACGATTTCGGTTTGGGAAGTTCTTTCAGAACATTAATTTAGTAGCATATGAAAATCACGCCGATAGAGATAAGGCAGAAAAACTTCGAAAAGAAGCTTCGTGGGTATGACAAAGATGAAGTCAGTGCCTTTTTGCTTTCTCTTTCGAATGAATGGGAGCGGGTTTTGGATGATAATAAAGAACTCAAAATCAAGCTTGATCAGGCCGAGAAGGAAGTGAGAAAGCTGCGCGAGGTAGAGAGTTCGCTCTTCAAGACACTGAAAACCGCAGAAGACACAGGGGCCAATCTGATCGATCAGGCCAATAAGGCCTCAGAGCTTCACCTCAAAGAGACGCAAATGAACGCTGAGGCTATGATGAGTGAAGCCAAAGCCAAAGCCAAAAACCTCATAGAGAAGTCTGAAATGGAAGCCCGGCAGATGATAGAAGAAATGCAGGATGCCATCAAGGACCTGGAGCAGAACTATCGGGCGCTGGAAAATCACCGGGATAATATCATGGCGGAGTTGAAGAATTTTGCCGAGGACATCCATGACAGGATTAATAGAACGACTAAGCAGCAGGCACCATTCAAGATGGAGGATCATACCAAGAAAGTAAAAGCACTTGTTCGTGAATCCGAAGCCTGGATCAATAAAGAGAAACTGGAAGTGAAACCGGTGAAGATGACTCCACTGAAGCAGCCGGATCTCAACAATACCCGATCTCACCGCCCGGCACCCAAGCCAGCGCCAGCTCCACCGGCAGCTAAGAAGCCTACTGAGTCTGTCAAAAGTCAATCAGGAGGGGGTTCATTTTTTGATGATTTGGAAGAGTAAGGATGGGATTGGTTTCACTGGAAGGCATGGAGTTTTATGCGCGCCACGGCTACTACGAGGAGGAGCGCAAGATTGGGAACAAATACAGTGTTGATGTACAGCTGGAAGTAGACTTTGCGGAAGCGGCCAGTGAAGACAAGCTGGAGGGCACAGTCAACTATGAAAAAGTCTACGAAGTAGTGGCGGAGGTGATGAGCATTGATGCCATGCTATTGGAGCATTTGGCCGGAAAAATGATCAGAAAGCTGAAAGAGGCCTTTCCAAAAGTGAGCAAGGTACAAGTGAAGGTGAGCAAGTACAACCCCCCGATTAAAGGCTTGTGCCACAGAGCGATGGTCACTTTAGAAGGCTGAGTTCATGACGTAGAGGGCGTGACAAAAACGAATCCGCGGGCATCCGCACCATCATAAAAATCCACCTCTTTTCCCAGGAGGAACATCATCTCACGCTTTTGAATATAGACTGGAATTCCAGCAATTTCATACGCCTGATCATTCTCCTTTTGCTTGTCAAAACCCAGCACAAAAGTCACACCACAGCCACCACCTTTCACACCCACTCTGAGGCCGTAGCCCTCCGGGATGTTTTTATTGGCCATGATGTGTTTGATTTCTTTTTGTGCTTTCGGGGTTATGTGTACGGGCTCATTCATTTCGCCAAAGAAAATACTTATTTTTGATCTTTACTTAAGCGCTAACACTTAGAAAATGGAGATGGTTTACGACCTGTTGAAAATAACAATACCTGGATTGCTCATTTTATATACTGCATATCTGATTGTGAGGTCATTTATGAACAAACAACTGGATGAACTACACCTGAGTCTCAGGCATAAAAATCAGGAGGTGGTCTTGCCTATTCGGCTGCAGGCCTATGAGCGAATCTGTCTTTTGCTGGAGCGGATTTCTCCCAATCATATCATTCCTCGTCTGAATGAAAAAGATTTAAGTGCTAAACAACTTCAGGGAGCGCTGGTTAGTGAGATTAGAAGTGAGTTTAGTCACAACCTTTCTCAGCAGGTTTATATTTCTGAGGAAGCCTGGATTTATGTGACTGGTGCTATCGAGCAGCTGATCTCACTTATCAATGAGTCTGCTAACGAACTGGATGATTCGGCCACTAGTCTGGATTTGGCTAAAATGGTGTTTGAAAAAAATATGCGTAATCAGCAGGACACCCTTCGGGGCGCACTCTCGTTTATTAAAAATGAAATAAAGGAACTTTTCTGAAAGCAATATGGGCAACGCGAAGCTGGATAGGATTTTCACGAAAGCAAAGGAGACAGTTACTCAAAATGAGAAAGTGAAGTCTCTGCTGACTGAAGTGAAAGCGAAAATGGACAAGATCAACACAGACTCGGAAGAGCGATCTACCTTCATTTATCAGATACAGGTACTGGTCAGGATGATTCGCGCCCATTTCAATGGGAAGTATTCGGCTTTTTCTACCTCTACCATTCTGACCTTAGTATTTGGTCTGATTTATTTTATTACCCCGATTGACCTGATCCCTGATTTCATACCGGCATTGGGATTGACAGACGATATTTCACTGATTTACTTTATTTTCAGAAACCTGGCCGAAGATATAGGGAGATTCAGATCTTGGGAAGAAACAACTGGCTGATTTTTCACCATAAAAGAATCGAGTAATGTCTACACACACCGCACTAATCGTAGGAGCTACTGGCCTTGTAGGGAAGCATCTGCTGGACCATATGCTCACCAAAACGTACTACAGTAAAATCAAAATTTTATCCCGCCGCACGTTTGAAATCGGTGATCCCAGGGCAGAGGTGATTGTTCTTCCTGATTTTGCAGAGATGAATTCTATCAGTGAGCAGTTGCATGCTGAAGATTATTATTGTGTGCTGGGTACCACTATCAAGTTGGCAGGATCCAAGGAGAATTTCAAAAAAGTTGACTTAGAATACCCTCTCATGCTCGCTGAAATCGCGCAGAAGTCTCCGGAGTTCAGGCAGTATTTAGTGGTGACGGCTGCCGGATCAAATGCAGATTCGCCATTGTTTTACAATCAGGTAAAGGGTCAGCTGGAGGAGGGACTTAAGCAGCTTCATCTAAGGGGGCTGAAGATTTTCAGGCCTTCACTGCTGCTGGGGGAGCGCCGTGACTTCAGGTTGGCGGAGGAATTTGCGAAGGCTGTTTCCAAAATATTCTCTTTTTTCATGGTGGGCCTGAGGGGCCGACTCTGGTCAATTAATGCCTTAGATGTAGCCAAAGCCATGCACATAGTGGCCTCAGAAGGCAAAGAAGGCACCAGGGTATACAGCTCGAATGACATGTTTAAAATTGTAAATACTCAGGGACTTTGATTGCCGTTATTCAGAGGGTTTCTGAAGCTTCGGTTACCATTTCGAACAAAGAGGTTTCCAGGATAAGTGATGGTTTGCTCATTTTGCTGGGTATTGAGGAGGCAGACAACAATGAGGATATTGACTGGCTCACCAAAAAGGTGGCCAACTTAAGGATTTTCTCAGACGAAGAGGAAAAAATGAACCTAAGTTTGCTGGATATTGGCGGAGAAGTTTTGGTCGTCAGTCAATTCACCCTTCATGCGCTCACAAAAAAAGGAAACCGACCTTCTTACATTCGCGCAGCGTCACCGGATGTTGCCATCCCTCTTTACGAGGCTTTTGTGAAAAAAATGGAATCGTTTGGCAGGCCAGTGTTGACTGGTGAATTTGGTGGAGACATGAAAGTGGGCCTCGTCAATGATGGTCCGGTAACCATTATTATCGACACCAAAAACAAACAATAGGCCCTGAGAATCCTTTTAGATTAGCATGACTATTGACCCATCTTTATACTACCTTTGCAGACTTTTAATTGGATATGAAGCACATTAGGAATTTCTGCATCATTGCGCACATCGATCATGGTAAAAGTACCCTGGCCGATAGACTCATACAGTCCACAGAGACTGTTTCGGCAAGAGACATGCAAGCGCAGCTACTCGATGATATGGACCTGGAGCGTGAGCGAGGGATTACCATCAAGAGTCACGCCATACAGATGTATTTTCCCTATGAAGGCAATCAATACACCCTCAATCTGATTGACACTCCGGGCCATGTGGATTTTTCTTACGAAGTTTCCCGGTCAATAGCTGCCTGTGAGGGTGCCTTGCTAGTGGTGGATGCTGCTCAGGGTATAGAAGCACAGACGATTTCCAATCTTTACCTGGCTCTTGAAAATGACCTGGAGGTGATCCCTGTGCTTAATAAAATAGATCTTCCCGGAGCCATGGTGGAGGAAGTTTCAGATCAGATCATTGACTTGATCGGTTGTGACAGAGAAGATATCATCCATGCCAGTGCCAAAGAAGGCATAGGAATACAAGAAATATTGCAAGCCATAGTGGAGCGCATACCGGCGCCTACAGGCGATACTGAGGAGCCGCTTCAGGCCATGATTTTTGACTCAGTTTTTAATACCTATAGAGGGATAGAGGTTTTCTTCAGGGTTTTCAATGGCACCCTGAATAAAGGAGATCACGTGAAGTTTGTCAACACTGGCAAGACTTATGAAGCTGATGAAATAGGCGTACTTCGACTTACCCATGAGGCAAAGAACTCTATTTCGGCTGGAAATGTGGGCTATCTTATTTCTGGAATCAAAGTGGCCAAAGAGGTGAAAGTGGGAGACACTATCACCCACGTAAGTCGCCCTACTCAGCGTACGGTTAAGGGATTTGAAGATGTGAAGCCGATGGTTTTCGCAGGGATTTACCCTGTGGATACCACGGAATTTGAAGAGCTGAGAGCTTCTATGGAAAAACTCCAGCTCAATGATGCCTCTCTTGTATGGGAGCCTGAGACTTCCATGGCCCTTGGTTTTGGATTTAGATGTGGCTTCCTGGGGATGCTGCATATGGAGATTGTGCAGGAGCGTCTGGAACGTGAGTTTGATATGACCGTGATCACCACAGTACCTTCGGTGCAGTTTCATGCGATCATGCCGGATGGTGCAGTGCTGAAAGTGAATGCACCATCAGAGCTTCCGGAGCCCAACTATGTTTCGCATGTAGAGGAGCCTTATATACGGGCGCAGATCATCACCAAATCAGAATTTATCGGATCGGTTATCGGTTTGTGCATGGACAAGCGCGGTGAGATCAAAAATCAGGTATATCTCACCAGCGATCGGGTAGAGTTGACTTTTGAATTGCCACTGGCGGAGATTGTTTTCGACTTTTTTGATAGGCTGAAGACCATTTCGCGAGGGTATGCTTCACTCGATTATGAGCTGATAGGATACAGGCAGTCTAATATGGTGAAGCTGGATATTATGCTAAATGGGGAGAAAGTGGATGCCCTTTCTGCCATCGTTCATAGAGACAAAGCCTACGAATGGGGAAAGCGACTTTGCGAGAAGCTGAAGGAATTGATTCCTCGCCAGATGTTTGAAATTGCCGTTCAGGCTTCTATCGGCACCAAAATTATTGCCAGGGAATCTGTGAAAGCGATGAGAAAGAACGTATTGGCCAAGTGCTATGGGGGTGATATTTCGCGTAAGCGTAAACTCCTTGAAAAGCAGAAAAAAGGGAAGAAGCGTATGCGACAGGTGGGGAACGTGGAGATCCCTCAGGAGGCTTTCATGGCAGTCCTTAAACTAGATAGCTAATCAAAATAGAATCATAATGCCTACACTATTAGACGGTAAGAAAGTTGCCGGTGACATCAAGAATGAGATTTCGGCCCGCGTACAAGACCTGAAATCAAAAGGAAAGAGGGTTCCCAACCTGGCCATTATTATTGTAGGTGATGATGGTGCCAGCCATACCTATGTGAATGGTAAAATTGCAGCGTGCAAGTCAGTGGGGTTCGATTTTACCCTCATGCATTTTGCCAGTACCATCTCCGAGGATAAACTAATTAAGCATGTGGAGAACCTCAACGCCGATGAAGACATTGATGGTTTCATTGTGCAGATACCACTGCCGGAGCACATTTCTGTAGAGCGGGTCACCGAAAGCGTGAAGCCTGAGAAAGATGTAGACGGATTTACGAATCAGAATTTTGGGAGTATTGTTTCCAAGCACCAGCTCATCATGCCGGCTACACCTTTTGGAGTGGTGGAGTTGCTGAGGAGATACAAGATTGAAACCGAGGGTAAGCATTGTGTTATTGTGGGAGCCAGCCGATTGGTTGGGGCACCTCTGGGTATGATGATGACCGAAGATGGAAAGGCTACGGTAACACTTTGTCACAAATACACTAGAGACCTGTCCAGCCATACCAAACTGGCTGATATCCTGATCGTGGGAGTGGGTAAGCCAGGTCTCATTACGGCCGATATGGTGAAAGATGGCGCTGTGGTAGTGGATGTTGGGACTACGCGCATAGAAGATAAGTCAAGAAAGACTGGCTTTAGGTTAGCTGGTGATGTAGAATTTGATACGGTAGCGGAGAAATGTTCATTTATTACACCTGTACCCGGTGGAGTGGGCCCTATGACCATTGCTTCTTTACTTTTGAATACAATGAAGGCTTATGAAGATCAACACGGAGGATAAGGTGTTGACCGATCTCCCGTTGATGGAGTACTTCCTCACCATTCAGGGTGAGGGCTACCATACGGGCAGTGCGGCCTATTTTATCCGCCTTGGCGGATGTGATGTGGGGTGTGTTTGGTGCGATGTGAAAGAATCATGGGATGCCGATGCGCACCCAAAAGTTCCCTTAAGTCAGATGGTTGCTGATGCCAAAGCCTCCGGTTCTGAGATCGTGGTGATCACAGGTGGCGAACCGCTCATGTACGATCTGGGTGATTTTACCAACCAGCTGCATGATGCAGGATTGAAGACCCATATTGAGACTTCCGGAGCTCATCCGTTATCCGGTGATTGGGATTGGATTTGTTTTTCCCCTAAAAAATTCATGGCCCCTTTGCCGGAGTTTTATGAGGAATCAGATGAACTGAAAGTCATCGTTTACAATAAGTCCGATTTTGCATGGGCAGAATCCCATGCAGAAAAATGTCATTCCAAGACCAGGCTTTTTCTACAACCAGAGTGGTCAAAGAAGGACGACATGATGCCGCTTATCGTGGATTATGTAAAGAAAAACCCAAAATGGAGGATATCTTTACAGACACATAAGTATCTGGACATCCCATAATGACCCCACGAATCCTATTTGGTTTTTGTTTTTTTCTTATCACAGCGGTCGGTTATAGTCAGCCTTATAATAAGCGTGCGGTAAAACTCACGGAGAAAGCAGAGGAAGCTGCCAAATCCAGAGATTTTGAAGAAGCCAAGACGCTACTAAAGAAAGCCATAGCAGCGGATCCGCTATACCCCAAGGCCTACCGGCGGCTAGCCACCATTTACAGTGTCTATCTGCAGCCGGACTCCGCAGCTTATTATTATAACCTGCTCACCGAAATGATTCCGGCCGATCAAATAGATGAACGTTTATGGGATCGCATTGCTGGACTAAATTTCGAAGTTGGCGACTATCATAAAGCACAGCAGGCTATTGCCCATGTGTCTGACCCGAATCCTTTGCTGGCTCAAAGCATTGCTTTCTCTGTGAAGTCTGTACAGGAAGCCCGACCTCTGGAGATCCAGGAGCTCCCACCCGCAATCAATGCCTATCAGTTGCAGTATTTCCCGGTGCTCACGGTGGATGAGCGCACGATTATCTATACCAAGCGAGATGCCAATAACCCGTCATCCGACGAAGACATGGTCGTGAGTGTACGAATCAATGATGAGTGGATTCCGTCTCAGTCCATTTCCAGGGAGATCAATTCTCCCTTTAACGAGGGTGCCTGTACCATTTCTGCAGACGGGAGTACATTAATCTTCACTTCTTGTGAGGGGAGGTCGTCATTTGGTAGTTGTGACCTTTATGTCACATACAGACAAGGGAATAAATGGACTAAGCCAGAAAACCTTGGTTCCGGGATCAATTCCAGATATTGGGATTCTCAACCTTCGCTCAGTGCCGATGGGCGAGTGCTTTATTTTGCTTCCAATAGGCCTGGGGGAGTTGGTAAACGTGACATTTGGAGCTCTCAGCTTACAGAGACAGGCTGGAGCGAGCCGGTAAACCTTGGTAAACCCATCAATACACCTTTTGATGAAACCACCCCTTTTATTCATGTCAATAATGATTTGCTTTTCTTCTCCACACAGGGCTATCCTGGTCTTGGGGGATTCGATCTTTTCTTTTCTGAAAAAACCAATGGGCAATGGTCGCTCCCTACCAATCTCGGTTATCCTATCAATACGGTAAATGACGAACTCTCGCTTTTTATTAATGCCTCAGGCACATTTGGCTATTATGCCATTGAAAAGACCGAGTCCGGAGTTACGAGTACTACTAACATTGTGAAATTCAAAGTCCCCTTTGACTCTTTGGTGAAAAAGAAAGCGAGTTATGTGACGGGCCGGGTACAGGATGGGATAACGGGGAAGCCTTTAGGTGCCCGGATGAGAATGTCCAATTTGAATGATACCACAGATACCTATTGGGTAAACTCTGATTCCATTTCAGGGAGGTATTTTCTGGTATTGACAGAAGGTAATGAATATGGTGTCTTTATCAGAAAGAAGGACTATCTGTTTGAAGACTTAAAATTCGAAGCTCAAAGTTCTACCGCATTAAGACCAGATACCCTGGATATCTTGCTTCATCCCATAGAAGCAGGTGCTTCACTCACTTTAGAAAACATCTATTTTGAGTTCAACGAGCACCTATTAAACCCTAAGTCGCGTTCAGAACTCAATGAGATCGTGGAATACCTAAAACTTAACAAAAGTTTAACTTTCGAGATTCAGGGACATACAGATACCGTAGGGACTGAAAGTTATAATCTGGCATTATCTGAGAAGCGGGCCCGTACCGTGTATAATTATCTGCTGTCTAAAGGTGTGGATGAGTCCAGGATGTTTTCGAAGGGTTATGGGGGTAGTCAGCCTATCGCAGATAATAGCACTGAAAATGGTCGGGATTTAAATCGAAGGATCACTTTTAGAGTTATTTCCAATAAGTGATTTTTTGTCAGGTTACATTTTTTAACAATTTTTTTATTTTTTTTCTCAGAATTTAAATTATGAAAATAATCCAATTAGAGATGATTATTTCGCCTTATTGAAATCTATAGTAGAATTGTAATTTTTTATAGTGTAAAAAGGCCTTTTCGCAATAAATAGAGGGGTTTTCTCACAATCACTTTAGTTTTTCCCTTTTTGCTGATTACGATCAAATTGTTATAAATTTAGTAGTTGAAACATAATGTACAATTTAAAACAGTATAATATGAAGAGGATTCTACTACTCAGTTTCATGTTGACTTTCGTCTTTGCGTTCAGCGCATTGGCGCAAAGGACAGTATCTGGAACCGTTACCTCCGCAGAGGATGGTAGCGGCATTCCGGGTGTAAACGTTGTGCTGAAAGGAACAACGACAGGTACTACCAGTGATTTAGATGGTAACTACCGTTTGAGCGTTCCAGAAGAGGGCGGAACGTTAGTATTTTCATTTGTAGGTCTTGAGCCAAAAGAAGTTGAAATTGGCGCTAGATCTGTTATCGATGTAGGAATGAGCTCTGATGTTCAGCAATTGACTGAAGTCGTTGTAACGGCTTTGGGTATTGAGCGTCAGGAGAAGTCACTTACATATGCAGTTCAGGACGTAAAAGGTGATGGCCTTACCCAGGCTAGAGAAACCAACATCGTTAACTCCCTATCAGGGCAGGTAGCTGGTGTTCAGGTGACTAGCTCAAGTGGTACTCCAGGTGCTTCTTCTCGTGTTGTACTTCGTGGAGCTTCTACTATCAGTGGTAGCAACCAGCCTCTATTCGTAGTAGACGGTGTGCCGATTGACAACTCTAACTATGGTACTGCCGGTAATGGTGGTGGTTATGACTTGCCAAACGGAGCTGCTTCACTTAACCCGGATGATGTAGAGTCTATCTCTGTATTGAAAGGTCCTGTTGCAGCTGCTCTCTATGGTAACAGAGGTGCAAACGGTGTAATCCTCGTGACTACTAAAACTGGAAAAGGCAAGAAAGGTCTTGGCGTCTCTGTCAACTCTTCTACAATGTTCCAGACTCCTTTAAGATTACAGGACTTCCAAAACTCTTATGGTCAGGGAGCCAGCAATACTTACTTTGAGTTTGTAAACGGACAAAGTGGATATGGTGACGGTGTGGATGAAAGCTGGGGAGCTCCTCTTGATGTAGGATTGGAATTCGTTCAGTGGAGCGATTACAGAGACGATGGAACAACGTCTAGTCCAAGCCCATGGAAGTCTTATCCAAATAACATTAAGGATTTTTACGAAACTGGTGTTCAGTTGAGTAATAACGTAGCAATAGCTGGTAGCGATGGAGACAATGCTTTCAGACTTTCTGCTACTAATATGAATCAGACAGGTATGGTTCCTAATACTGATTTTAACAGATGGAACATCAACTCTTCTGCTAGCCTGAGATTGCTAGAGGGGCTTGAGGCTTCTTTCTCTGCTAATTATATCAAGGAACATGCGGATAACCTTGCTTCTATTGGTTATACCAATGATAACCCTGTTCAGCAGATGATCTGGTCTGGAAGAAACGTGGATCTTGCAGCTTTGAAGGATTACAAGAATTTGCCATTGTCACCAGAAGGAACAGCAGCAGCTGGTACTCCTTTGAACTGGAATACAGTATTCCAGAATAACCCTTATTGGGGACAGGATGTAAACCTTCAGGGTTACGACAAAGATCGTTTGATTGGTAACGTTAAACTTGCGTATCAGTTCAACGACTGGTTGAGTGCTTATGTAAGAACCGGTATTGATAACTGGGACATGAGAAACAGCAACATTAAGGCTATCGGTACTAACTCAGCAGCAGATGGTTTCTATTCAGATCAGGTGAGAAGATTCACTGAGATCAACCATTTCTACATGATCACAGCAAACAAGACATTCGGTGATTTCGGTGTAGCTGTGAGTTTTGGTGGTAATAATATGATTCAGGAGTACACAAGACACTATGTAGGTGTTCCTGCATTAGAGCTTCCAGGATTGTATAACGTTTCCAACCTGAAGTCAGGTAGTACTCCTACTTTGATTAACACGTTGGAAGAAGAGAAAATCAATAGTTTGTTGGGTACTGCTCAGCTTTCTTTTAGAGATTTCGTTTTCTTGGATATTTCAGGCAGAAATGACTGGTGGTCAGTACTTCCAAAGGCTGATAACTCATATTTCTACCCATCGGCTTCTTTAAGCTTTGTTCTGACCGACATGTTAGACATTTATTCCAACGCACTTCCTTACTTGAAAGTACGTGCTGGTTGGTCTAAAGTAGGTAGTTCAGGTGGTCTGAACCCTTATAGCTTGCAGCAGTTGTACAGCTTCAGAACAACTCCTTACGGATCTGTTTCTTTGGCATACAATCCTGAAACTTTGAACAACCCAAACATCAAGCCTGAAACAACTACGGGTATTGAAATTGGTTTGGCAGCTAAGTTTTTCGATGGAAGAATCTCATTGGATGCGACTTACTACGACCAGACTTCTGAGGACTTGATCGTTCAGGTGGAGGTTTCTCCTACTAGTGGTTATGAGTCAGCTTACGATAACGTTGGTTTGATTGAGAACAAAGGTATTGAGCTTCAATTAGGCGCTACAATTGTAGACACTAAGGATTTCTCTGCCGGTTTGAATGTAAACTTTGCTACTTACAATAACGATGTAATTTCCGTTAATAACATTGATGGTGATGAAGGCGCAATTGTACTAGGTGGTCAGTGGAATGTGGATTTGCAAGCACGAGAAGGTCATCCTTATGGTGTGCTTTTCGGCCCTGGGTATCTTAAAGACGAGGATGGTAACATCGTTCACGTAAATGGTAGACCACAGATCGACCCTACATACAGAGTATTGGGAGACATTCAGCCAGATTGGACAGGAGGTATAGCAGTGAACTTGCGTTACAAAGGTCTTTCTTTGAGCAGTTTATTTGATGCCAAATGGGGTGGTGATATCTATACTATGACTACTACTTGGGGTAGATATGCTGGAGTACTTGCTGAAACTTTGAAAGGAAGAGAAGAAGGTATTGTAGGTAAAGGTGTGATGCAATCAGGTACTGACACAGATGGTAACCCTATCTATGTGCCAAATAACATTGTAGTAACTGCTGAAACTTATAACAAAGCAGCATTTAGCAACGGTGTTGCTGAAGGATCAGTTTTTGATGCGTCTTATATCAAATTGAGACAAGTTACATTGAACTGGAAATTGCCAAGTCAGTGGTTTACCAACGTTCCTTTCAAAGATGTAAACATTGCATTAGTAGGGAGAAACCTTGCGTTGTTGTACTCTAAAGTACCACACATAGATCCAGAAAGTGGATTTAGCAATGCTGATTCGCAGCAAGGCCAGGAATTTGGTCAGTTGCCATCTGCAAGAAGCATGGGTTTCAATATCAACTTTAAACTTTAATCGATGATGAAGTCTATAAAATATTTATTCACGGGAATTTTCTTCGTTCTTTTTGCAACGAGCTGTGATAAGGGATTTGAGGAATTGAATCAGGATCCTAACAACCCGACAACTGTTCCCTCAGATCTTCTGACAGCAGATATCATTAGGAATGCTGCCAACAACTTGCATAGCACGTTTGTAGGTGGAGATATGGGTTCCACTTGGGCTCAGCTTTGGACGAAAGTTCAGTACAACGACGAGGAGCGTTACGTTCCAAGACAGTCTGTAATTGAGTCTACTTGGGATAACATCTACGAAGATGTAATCTCTGATGCCAGATCAATGGAGATTTTGGCTACTGCAGAAGGTAATGATGTATCTAAAGGAGTAGCACTTACGCTACAGGCTTGGGGATATTCATTGCTTACTGACCTGTATGGAGATATCCCTAATACAGAGGCCATCCGTGGTACTGAGGGTATTTTTGCTCCTGCATATGATGAGCAATCAGTGGTTTATGATAGCATCTTGGCAAAGCTCGACAGAGCTAATGCGTTGATCGCTGGAGGAAATGGATCACTGAATGCAGCCACTGATTTGATGTATGGTGGTGATGCTTCTAAGTGGAGAAAGTTTGCTAACTCATTGAAAATCAGATGTCTGATGAGGATTTCTGGTGTTCGTGATGTGTCTGCAGATTTACAAGCAACAGTAGCTCGCCCAATATTCACTTCAAATGCTGATAATGCTGCTATTGTTTATTTAGCTGCTCAGCCTAATGCTCACCCATTTTATGAGACCATTGATTATGGTAGCAGATTAGAATGGAAAGTTTCTGAGCTTTTGGTGCAGACTCTCGAAGGATTTAGTGATCCTCGTCTTGCAGTAATGGCTGCTAAGAATGCTGATGGTAACTACAGAGGTAAGCCAAACGGAATTCAGGATGTTCCTAGTGAAGACTTCAATTATGAGAACGTTTCTGGTATCGGTGAGTTCTATTTGAACCCCGAGTTGCCAGGTATGTTTATGTCATACGCGGAGTTGCAGTTCTTGCTAGCTGAGGCTGCTGCTTCTAATTACATTAGCGGAGATGCTGCCACATTCTACAATGCTGGTATTCGAGCTTCTATGGAAGAAAACGGAATCACCTCAGGTGTGGACGCTTACTTGTCCCAGTCTGGTGTGGCGTATAGCGCAGGTGCTTCTGCTGAGTTGATTGGAACCCAAAAGTGGATCTCTCTATTTGCTCAGGGAGTAGAAGCATGGACAGAATGGAGAAGAACAGGTCAGCCTGCTTTGTCTCCAGCTCTTGATGCTGTACTATCTCAAATTCCTTCTCGATACTCTTATCCTGCTTCAGAGCAGACTACCAATAAAGCTAGCTATGATGCAGCTGTGGCAAGTCAAGGTGCAGATGTATTGACTACCAAAGTTTGGTGGGATAATTAATAATTGTCAATTAACATTAAATTGAAATTATCATGAAAAAAATAAATATATACATAGCCATCCTAACCCTTGGTCTTTTTGCGATCTCGTGTAATGAGTCTGAAGATTTGGTTACTGCGGAGGCTAAAGAGGCTGCCCTAACCACTATTGGAAGTTCTGGCGGTGCTTTGCTAGGAAACCCTACGGAAACTGGCGAGGTGATTTTTGTTACAGCGATGTTAGATTATTCTGTGACAGTATCTTCTCCAAATGTTTCTGATGTTCAGTCCATGACTGTTTACAAATCGTATGGAACTGAGTCTGTGGAAATCACTACGGCTTCTACTTATCCGATAGAAGTGAACTATTCTTCTATTGGGGACTTTATGGAGGGCTTTAGTGCCACTGCTGCTGATCTGGCCATCGGTGATGTTATCGGGTTTCATACTGAGATGACAATGACTGATGGACGTGTATTGGCTCAGGCAGCCAATAGAGTGAGTCTTACTGTTCAGTGTTTGTCTGACTTGGCTGGATCATATTCTATGACTGGTCAGAGAGATGATGGGGCTTCATACTCATTCCCTGTAGTGATCACAGAGCTGGGACCTGGAAGTTATGTTTCTAGTAGAAGTGGATCATGGGCTAAAGGAGTGTTAGCAACACCAACTGGTGAAGCACCTATGTTGTTCAATGATGTATGTGGTCAGCTTTATATTCCTATGCAAACCCTTGGAGATTTCTATAGCAATGGTGTGTGGGGAGAAGGAGATGGCGCTGAGGTTACAGGATCTGTTGACCCGTCAACTGGTGTGATTACTTACTCCTATACGATTGAGTTTAGCGCTGGAAACCGAGTGTACACGGAAGTTCTGACTCCTAATTGATCTTAAATCTTTAAATGAAATTAACTATGAATAAGATATATAGATTATTACTGATTTTGGTAGTAGTGAGTTTCGGCTTCACATCGTGCGATGATGAGGACTTTACCGGACACTCGTCTTTGGTACCGACTAGTCCAACAATTTCGATTTCGGCACCAAGCTCGATCACTATAGACGAGCAGGATACGACTTTCTCGTGGACTGTCACAATGAGTGAAGCGCAGATAGTAGATGTTGCTATTTATGTGACTGTTGCAGAGGGAACTACTGCTACAGAACATGACGATTTTGATATCGATAATAGCAATAGCCGGGTTTATATTCCTGCTGGATCGACTACAGGAACGGCGATGGTTACTCTTTATGCTGATGATGATACAAGAGAGGAGACTGAGATGTTGATGATCCAGATTGGAGATTCACGTACAGCCAATGCAACTATCACACCTACTACTGTGGCGATTACCATCAACAATTCACCTGATTTTGCTCCGTTAGAAACCGTAACGCTTACTGCGGTGTGGGATAACGGAGACGAAACTGCTGTTGGTGAGTCATTCTGTAGTTCTTTTGATGTGGACGTGTTGTTTTTGGTGGAGGATTTCTCTGGTTATCATCCAGATTTCTCTATGGCAACTGGTTCATGTCCTGAGGTAGGTGACCTGGACTGGGCTGATGGACATTACTGGGTAACAACAAACCTTTATGGAAGTGTGGATCTAGGTGAGTTTGCTACAGATATACCTGTATCACTTCAACTCACCAGATACAACAATGATGGTTCTGTTGCTTCTTCGTCTACTGTTTTGATTGACGAGCAGTTGCATTCTGATGATGACGGTTCTTCTCTTTATTTGGTAGGGTATATTACCGTGACCAATGGAGTATACGAATTGTTTGATGCAGATGATACTTCTTATGGAGATGTATCTGTGCAAAAAATGGATCTTCCTGCGGGCGTAAAATAGTAGATTTAAGTGCTATTAATATTAGAACAAAAGCCGTCTCGTTCCGAGATGGCTTTTGTTTTATTTATTCTTGAATATTAGTACAGTTGCTTTGAGTGAAGGTTGTTATATCACATAATCAACCAATTAGTTTTATGAAACGATATTTACTTAGCCCAGTCCTATTTGTATGCATTGTTACTGGGGGTGCAGCTCAAGCCACGCTAGGAGGAAATGACGCTAGTGGTCTTGATATGAATACTGAAATCGGAGGCATGGTTTCCGTTGTGGATTTCACAAATTACGATCCTGTAGGAAATGTCTATTTGTTTGAGGATTGGAAATCCGGAAAACTCACACTCAAAAATGGTGTCCAAACGGGGAATCTTATATTAAGAGTGAACCTACTGAACAACAATGTGGATGTCAAGGACAAGAATCGTGTAAGAACCTTCAGTATCGAAAAAATTCAATTCGTAGACATATCTGTGTTGAGCGATAGTGCGATTAGATACATTAACCCAAATGAATATCGATATAGCGATCAGACACCAATAATTGGCTTGTTGCGCGACGTTTCTAGAGGAGAAACCTGGAGTCTTGTCGAGCGGCATTTCATAAAAATTTACGAGGCGAATTATGTAAAGGCATTGGATGCGGGATCAAAGCAGGATAGATACGAATCGGCTAAGGAATACTATTTCCTGAGAGATGGGATTGTATACCCTGCAAGTGGCAATAGGAAGAAATTTGCCAGTGGTTTAGGTCTTTCGGAGAGCGAGCAAGAGGCTTTGGTTGATTATGTTAAATCAGAAGGGCTTTCGACTAAGAATGTTGATCATTTGACTTTGATCTTGAGGTTTTTAAACCGAGGTTAGGACTTGTAATACAGTCTTCTTGTTGCCTTCTTTTGGCAAATTGTTTAATTTGTTATCAAATGAAATTATGAAGAATAGGATGTTTATTTTGGTCTTTATAAGCCTTTCGACCGTGTTGTGTAACTGCTCATCCAGATATACGAACAAATCGATAAGTGATGATGATTTATTGGCCATTGCTAAAGAGTCTTTAAGAACAACCGATTTTGAGACCCAATACAATCCTGATAGCTCATTCGTTCTCCTTTCAACCTTTGAAGAAACGGGGTATTCACCTTCTACCACTTTTGTGGTTGTTCGCTTAACAAAAAAGCCAAAAGCAATATATAACTCGGGTTTCCGCGGCGATTACCTTAATTGGACTGGTATTTCAACTATTATGATCAAAGAGAAGACCGGATTAGCAACTCCCATGGACAATGGTCTAAAGACCTTTGAGATTGATGTTGTAAGCGGCGATAAAAAAGAAAAAAATAATCCAAACGATGAAAATAAAAAATAAAAGTGCAATTTCTGCAGTAGGTGCATTGCTGATTTTGCTGTGCACTGTGTATTGGATGAAGCAAGGGGATCAAGAAATCTCCCATGATGATACAATTGTCAAAGAGGAAGTTTCCAGATTTGAGAGGAAACATCTGATGCTTCCGGAAGAAAGATTTAAAATCCGACAGCAACTTACCTATAGGGAGGGTGGCGTTAATTATCAGCCAGGTTATCTTCAGAAGGAATTGGTTAAATCACTTGCTACTGCAAATGTATCCAAAAGCCGATCTGTCCCTGTTAATATAGTTGAGCGGGGACCATCAAATGTTCCTGGAAGAGCTCGTGGTTTGATAGTGCTGCCTCAGGATGATACTCATATGACATGGCTGGTTGGATCTTCAGGAGGGGGAGTCTGGAAGACCACAGATGGTGGTGCTAGCTGGATTGACAAGTCTCCTAACTTTCCCACTTTGGCGGTTACTAGCCTTGCATATTGCGAGAGTCAGCCGGATGTTATCTATGCCGGTACAGGTGAATATATAGCGTCTGCATATACCAACATCAATGGAGATGGAATTTTCAAATCGCTTGATGCCGGAGAAACATGGACACAACTGGCATCCACGGCTGGAAATGAATTGTGGCAGTCTGTTACACGGGTAATAGTAGATCCAAACAACCCGGATGTTGTGTTAGCTAGCACTGCACCTAATTTTTGGGGATCCTACACTTCAAATATTATGAAGTCTACAGATGGTGGACTGTCTTGGAACTCTGTTTTCAATGCTCAAGCTGGAGCTATTGAGCAGATTGTAGCTTCTCCAAATGATTTTAACATACTGTATGCCGGACAAAGTGGTGTTGGTGTTTTAGGTTCTCTGGATGCCGGGGATACTTGGTCATTGATTTCGGACGGAATGAGCCCAAGCTCCAGAGTTGAGTTGGCTGTTTCTCCGGTGGATCCAACCCGATTGTATGCTTCAGTTGTAGGGGGATTGGACGCTTCACAGGAAGCTGATATTTATTATTCTAATGACTCTGGTAATAATTGGACCTTGATTACTGACCCGTCTAACACCGTTGATGTATTGGGAGGCCAGGGTTGGTATGATAATACCATCTTAGCTCATCCATTCAATTTGAATGAATTTTATGTAGGTGGAATAGGTATCTATAAGTATACCGTGGATGTAGCAGCAGGCGTTGGTGAAAGTGACCCTACCTTTTTAGGCACTGAAACTGGAGGTACTGAGGCATTCATGGCTCGAGTTAATTTTACTGCAGAGCTAGATGGTGGAACCCTTGCGCTGGGTTCTGCTCCGGCAGATGAGTTTACTTCAGTGGAAATAAGGTTCGGTCCGGGGAGGTCACAGAAGGCTCACAGGTTTTTGGTGCCTAGTGGCAGAGGTTCTGGTGTCGGTGATGCTGAATATACTTACCAGGATTACGTAGATGTACCTTTTGAAGTTTGGGATGTGGATGCCACACCGGAACGTCAATTGATGGTCGCGTTTAGAGATCAACAGCGTGACGGCATTTTTAATTTGATTTATAATAATACTGAGGGCGGTGAGAATGATGCAAACAATACTCACTCTCGCGAGTATTTGTACATCAACTCAAGGACTTATTCAGAAACGCCATCGGATGCCATAGCAACTACTGGTGGACATGTGGATGATGACCTGTTTTTCATTTGGCCATACCTGGTTGCAGGTGCCACATGGGATCCTGATAATCTTCCTGAATCTGCCTTCCGAATTAATTGGGGAACTGTAGTAAGTGGCCAGTATGATGTGGTGAGCGCTGCAGACCCATATGGAAGAGTTGACGGAAAGAATAGTAATGTTCACCCGGATCACCATAACCTGGTAGCCGTAATACATGATGCAGAGGCCAAGGAATGGCAGATAGTAAATGTCAACGACGGAGCGTCCTATGCCTCCAATGTCTCAGCTAATCCTGGTGTTTCTTTAAATTCCTGGCATTTTGCAGGAAGCATGATGAATACCACTCAGTTTTATGGAGCAGACAAGGCTCCGGGTGTGGATCGTTATGTAGCCGGAGCGCAGGATAACGGTAGCTGGTTTAGCCCTTCAGGAGAAGACGCATCAAAGACTACCGAATATGAGGAAGCTTGGGGTGGAGATGGATTTGATGCCGTATGGCACCCCACAGACATAAACAAGCTAATTGTGACCAGTCAAAACCTTGGAATTGGTAGGTCTATTGATGGTGGAAATTCCTTCTTAAATGCAACAGTGGGCTTGGGGGCTGATCCCGCACTACCATTCATTGGGCAATTTAGTAACGCCCCCCAACGTCCTGACGTTGTGTTTACCCTTGCAGGAAATGGAGTTTATAAATCTGATGACTTTGCTGGCTCTTGGGAGTTGATTGATATGACAGGCTATAGTGACTGGGCAACTTCTTCGCTAATGAGTATTGAAATATCAGATGCAACCCCTGACGTGATGTGGGCCGGAGCTTCCATTAGCAACAGTGGTTCTTTGTTTCTATCTACGGACAAGGGTGAGTCATTTGCTCCAGTTCCAGATAATGGGATAAACACAGGATTGATAACGGGAATTGCGACCAATTATCATGATTATAAGACCGTTTACGTGTTATTCTCTTATGCAAAATCAGCGAAGGTGGTACGATCTACCGATCTTGGAGAAACCTGGGAAGATATTTCTGGTTTTTCTGCGGGAAGTACGAGCACCGGATTTCCAGATGTAGCAGTATATGATTTGCAGGTGATGCCTCATGATCCAAACACCATATGGGTAGGATCAGAAATTGGTATCATAGAGTCTACGGATAATGGAGCTTCATGGCACTTGCTTGACAGCAATATGCCTCGGGCATCGGTATGGGAAATTGATCTCAAAGAGGATCAATTGGTCATAGCGTCTCATTCAAGGGGAATCTGGTCTTACACGCTTCCTGAGGTTCCGCTGATCACTTATTACCCTGAAATAACTGACGTTTCAGCAGGTCTGTCAAATGAAGTTGGAGTGTTGGTGAATTTTATTTCCGACTTTGACTCTGCTCAGCTCTATATTAATGGTGATTATGCGTCATCGGTGGTGAGTCCTGATCTGGGAGAAAATCTTTTCACTGCTTCCACTTCGGAAACGGAACTGGAAATTGTGGTAAGAGGCTTTAAAGGTTCCGCTCCATATACCTCAGACGCGTTCGAGTTTACTACATATAGTTTTGCTGCAACGCAATCGTCCTATGTAGATAGATTTGATACCGACGATGATCATTTTACAGGATCTATGGAGATCAAAAAGGTGACTGGATTTCCATCTCAGGCGATTCACTCTGCACATAACTATGAGGCAAATTCCAACAAAGTGTTTAATCTGCTTATTCCTATTGAAGTCAAAAGTTCTGATGCAACCTTTAGTTACAAGGATGTGGCTATTGTGGAGCCAGGGGCCGATTATGTGACGTTGGAAGGGTCTACGGATGGAATTTCGTGGGTAACCATTGCCAAGTATGATGCCAGCGCTAATGATAAATGGACGGCTGCTTTTGAATCTAAACTATCAGGAAGAGAAGACTATTTTGTTGACCATGAGTACAATCTATTGGATCACTTTAATGCTGGAGATGTGGTGGTATTTAGGTTCCGCCTACAGTCTGATGCACAGGTCAACTCTTGGGGATGGGCAATTGATGATGTAGCTATACAAGGAGAAATTCTTGCCGCTGATCAGATTTTGTCCTCACTTAAAGTGTTCCCAAATCCGACCACTGATTTTCTGGCGATAGAATCACAGGTGCCTTTGGCCAAAGTGGAGTTGTTTGGACTTGATGGAAGTGTGAAAAGAGTTTCCTTCAATAACAATCAGTTGGACATGAGAGGATTGAGGACCGGAATATATCTGCTTAAGATCGTTTCAGAAAACGGGTCTGTTCAAACCCTTAGAGTGAGTAAAGACTAGAATATATTTTATCAAAAGAGAGCCGGACTGTTGTGTGGCTCTCTTTTGTATTTAATAATAAGTCATATTGAGCAGGTAGTTTTTAATATAATCATCAACACCTGCTTCAAGAGTTGTAAAGTCCATTGGGTATCCAATGGACTTTATTTTTTTTATGTCAGCCTCTGTAAAGTACTGGTACTTCTCCCGAATGTCTTCCGGGGTGTCCACGTATTCAACTTTTGACTCGAGCCCGAGAGATTTGAAAATAACAGTAGCAAGCGAATTGAATGATCTGGCCTCACCTGTTCCGATGTTATAAATGCCGCTGTTTTTCCGATGGTGCATAAGCCAGTACATCACCTCCACGGCATCCTTTACATAGAGAAAATCTCTTTTTTGCTCACCATCCTCAAAGTCCGATCGGTGTGACTTGAAGAGCTTCAGGGTATTGGATTCAATGATTTTATGAAATGAGTGATAGACCACAGAGGCCATACGCTCTTTGTGGTATTCATTGGGCCCGTAGACATTAAAGAATTTGAGTCCAGCCCAAAAGAATGGTTTTTGCTCCTGGGAAATGGCCCACAAGTCAAATTCCTGCTTGGACTCACCATAGGCATTAAGTGGCTCCAGGCTTTCAAGAGTGTTTTCATCATCGGAAAAACCATTTTCACCTGCACCATAAGTAGCAGCACTGCTGGCGTAGATCAGTGGGATTTGCTCATCTACACACCGTTTCCAGATGGCTTTGGAGTAGTCAGTGTTCAATTTCCTGAGGATATCTGTATCCTGTTCTGTGGTATCAGTATGAGCACCAAGATGAAAGATAAACTCCACCGCCTCGGCATTCTCATCAAGCCAGGGAAGAAAGGCCTCGCGATCTATAGTGGCTCGGAGTTTTTTACCAGCCAGGTTTTGGTTTTTGAATTCATCCTGAAAGACATCCACGGCGATGATATTATTGAAATTACTCTCATTGAGCCTTGCTATCATGCAGCTTCCGATAAATCCCGCTGCCCCTGTTACTACGATCATACAAGTTGTTTTTTCAAATTTAATCATCCACGGCATAAGCCTTTAGTAAGGTGACAGAACTTTCTATCTTTGTGGCAGATTTTCAGCGGTTATGATTTACGTAAGTAGAAAGGAACATTTTAACGCAGCCCATAAGCTGTATAATCCCAATTGGACGAGGGAGCGAAATGTGGAGGTGTTTGGCCCATGTGCCAATGATAACTGGCACGGACACAATTTTGAACTCATTGTAACCGTAAAAGGCATGCCCGATCCAGAGACGGGCTTTGTAGTGGATCTGAAGAAATTGAGTACGTTGGTACGTACTGACATCACGGACAAGGTGGATCACAAAAACCTGAACCTGGATGTCGATTTTATGCTGGGCAAACTTGCCAGCTGCGAAAACCTGGTGATTGAGTTTTGGAAGATTCTTGCACCTAAGGTTAAACGGCTAGGAAGTGATTGTACACTTCATAGTTTGAAATTATACGAAACACCACGCAATTACGTAGAGTACTTTGGCGAAACCAAAGGATGAGATACTTTATCGTAGCCGGAGAGAGGTCTGGTGATTTACATGGTGCAAACCTGATTCGGGAAATCACCAAGCAAGACCCGCAGGCTGAGATAGTGGGTTGGGGTGGAGACCTGATGGAGTCAGCCGGTGCAAGGATTCTCAAAAACTATCGTGATTTGACAGTGATGGGTTTTTGGGAAGTTATCAAAACCTTCTGGACACTTCGTTCCCTATTGAAAGAGTGTCAGCGAGATATTCGTGAATTTGCTCCTCAGGTACTTGTTTTGATTGATTTCGGAGGTTTTAATCTCCGATTGGCTACTTATGCCAGACATTTTGAGATCAAAACCTGCTACTATATTGCTCCCAAACTATGGGCATGGAGACCACAGCGTATCAGTAGGATCAGGAGGAGTGTAGACCAGATGCTGGTGATCCTTCCCTTCGAAAAGGACTTCTATCAGGGCCTCCAATATGAGGTGACTTATGTGGGCAACCCAGTCATGGAGGCGCTGAGTGCCTATGAATGGAATGACACTTTACTTCATGTACTGAAGCGGCATAAGTCCATAGCATTTCTGCCGGGAAGCCGGGAGCAGGAGATCAAACAAGCCATTCCGGTAGTCCAGAAAATATCTACTGTCTTTGATGACTATCAGATTTTGGTCTCAGGGGTCAGTAATGTAGATAAGTCAATTTATGAACCGTTAAGAAATCTCGGTAACATCTCTTTGGTTTTTGATAAAGCTTATGAACTGATACAGTCTGCCGAGGCGGCAGTGGTAACTTCTGGTACCGCCACTCTGGAGGCGGCACTCATTGGTAAGCCTCAAGTGGTGGTGTACAAAACAAGCTGGCTGACTTATCTGATCGCCAGAAGAATGATCCGGGTAGCTCACATCTCTTTGGTTAATCTGATTGCTGGAAAGGAAGTGGTCAAGGAACTTATTCAGGGGGATTACAATGCGGTCAACGTAGCTTCCGAACTGGAGACTTTACTTTCCGATGTAGCATCCAAAAAAAGAATCTCCGAAGGTTATTCGGAGATTCGCAGTATTTTAGGTGAAACAAACGCTTCAGAGAAAGCAGCCAGACACATTATTAACTTAGGCTGCTCTTAACTTATTAAATTTCGATTTTTCAAATTTCTCCTCGGCATAGTCCTTAGTGACTTCCATTTCTTTCACATCCTTGCTGGAAGGGATTTCAAACATGGCATCCGTAATGATGGCTTCACAGATAGATCTTAGCCCGCGCGCTCCCAGTTTGAACTCTACGGCTTTTTCTACAATGTAGTCCAGCGCCTCAGGAGTCATGGTGAGTTTTACGTCCTCCATTTCAAACAGCTTTTCATACTGTTTAATCAGAGCATTCTTTGGCTCTGTCAGAATCTTTTTCAAAGCCACACCATCCAACGGATCAAGGTGTGTGAGTACTGGCAATCGCCCAATCAGCTCCGGGATAAGTCCAAAACTTTTCAGATCTAATGCTGTAATGTATTTAAGCAGGTTGTCCTTATCCACAGACTCTGTGCTGAAATCATCGGCGTTGGCAAAACCAATCGGCCTTGTATTGAGCCTGTTGGCAATGTGACGCTCTATGCCATCAAATGCTCCACCACAAATGAAAAGGATGTTTTCAGTATTAACCGTAATCATCTTTTGGTCCGGGTGCTTCCTGCCACCCTGGGGCGGTACATTCACAGAGGTACCTTCCAATAGTTTCAAAAGCGCTTGCTGAACACCTTCGCCACTTACATCCCTTGTGATGGATGGATTGTCAGATTTTCGCGCAATTTTATCCAGCTCGTCTATGTAAACGATCCCGCGCTCTGCTGCTTCTACCTCATAATTGGCAGCTTGTAGGAGCCTTGTGAGGATACTTTCTACATCTTCACCTACATACCCAGCTTCCGTCAGCACTGTAGCATCGGCTATGCAAAACGGCACCTGAAGTACTTTGGCTAACGTGCGGGCCAGGTAGGTTTTACCTGTCCCGGTTTGTCCGACCATGACAATGTTAGATTTTTCAATCACCACATCATCCTTGCTGTCCGCCTGCATGAGTCGCTTATAATGATTGTAGACAGCTACTGAGATATACTTTTTCGCTTCATCCTGACCGATTACAAACTCATCAAGGTGTCTCTTCATGTCTGTAGGTTTGATCAGGTTAAACTTTGGGCTTTCCGCCGAGCTTTTTGTTTTCAGCTCTTCGTTGAGGATTTGCTGAGCCTGTGAAATACATTTATCACAAATGTGAGCATGAATACCTGATATCATCAGGTCTACATCCTTCTTATTTCTTCCACAAAAGCTACAGGTAACTTGCGCCATTATTTCTTTGGGTTTCTTTCTAATACTTCGTCAATCAGGCCGTATTCTTTAGCCTCAGATGCACGCATCCAGTAATCACGATCCGAATCTCTTTCTATATCTTCATAAGATCTGCCCGAATGATTGGCTATGATGGTATAAAGATCCTTCCGGAGTTCCTGCATTTGTTTCAAGGTAATCTCCATGTCTCTAGATTGACCCTGCATTCCTCCACTTGGTTGGTGTATCATGATTCTTGAGTGTGGCAAAGCAGATCTTTTGCCTTTGGCACCCCCGGTCATCAGCACCGCTCCCATAGAGGCAGCCATACCTGTGCATATGGTGGCCACATCAGGACTCACATATTGCATGGTGTCATACATCCCCAATCCGGCGTATACTGATCCTCCAGGGCTATTGATGTATAGCAGGATATCTTTTTTAGAATCTACAGACTCCAAAAAGAGCAACTGAGCGGTAATAATATTGGCAATATTCTCCTCTACTTGCATACCCAGGAATATAATCCTGTCCATGATGAGTCTGGAGAAAACATCAATTTCTCTGAAATTGGTTGGTCGTTCTTCAATGACTGCACGGGTCATGTTTTCCACGCGATCCGTATACGCGTCAAAGGTCAAACCATTTATTCCTTGGCCTTTTACGGCAAATTTTCTGAATTCTTCTTTATTGATCATGTTTCAATTTAGCTTAACTAGGCAAAAATAAAAAAGTCCTTAGCACTAAGGACTTTTATTTAAACTTGTTTTGGTATGACTTAGTTTCCTAAAGTTTTCTGAATTCATCCATCGTGACTTTCTTGTCCTTGATGGTGATATTCTCCTTCAGGTAACCAAACACCTTATTATTTTGTACCTGGTTGTAAATCTTCATGTAATTATCTCCATTTTCTGCCTGTAGATAATTCTGAGCAAACATTTCCAGTTTGTCTTCCATCTGCCCGATCAAACCAGCTTGTCCGAATTGCTTTCTGATAAGGTTTTTGGCTTCCTCTACCACTTCATCGTTCTCCACTTTGAAGTCCTGATCTTTTACAATTTTATTTCTGATCAGTGACCATTTCAGCTCCTTAGCATATGTCGCATACTCATCCTGAAGGATTTCGGGAGTAATTTGATCGTTGGTTTTGAGCAACCAGTTTTTCAAAAACTCATCAGGCAAGTTGATTTTAGCTTTCTCGATGAGCGTCTCTTTCAACTGATAGTCGAAATACTGCTCTTCTTCATTCTCAAAACTTTTGCCAACAGACTCTTTTACTTTTTCCTTGAATTCCTTTTCATCCTTTACAGTCCCCTCACCAAAGGTCTTGTCAAAAAGCTCCTGATTCACTTCTGCGGGAACCTGACGGTTAATGCCTTTAACAGTGAAAGTCATTTTACCCTTCAAAAGATCAAAAGCATCATGAGAGATGTCCAACTGATGATGCAGCTTATGACTGTCTGTGTAGAGTTTCTTTGGATCCAGCTCTACCGAATCTTCTGCTTTCAGACCTGTTAATTTCTTAACAGAGGCTTTTTCTACATCATTCAGGTCGATGCTTATCTCCTTATGAATGCTGCCATCGGCACTTTTGATGGGACCATAGAGGGTATCATTCGCTTCAGAAACTTCAGCAGTGATCAACTCACCAAATTGCTTCTGTAAGTTTTCGATGGTTTCACCAATCACTTTATCGTCTATTTTGATAGAGTGCTTATCCACCTTCAATTTGTCATTGATAGCGAGCTCAAATTCTTCTGCAAACCCTACATGGTAAGCAAATTCGAAATCTTCCTGGCTGTCCAAATCGATAGATTCGAAATCATCTTTCGGCATGGGCTCTCCGAGAAACTGCAAATCACTCTCTCTCAGGTAAGCATTAAGCTTTTCAGAGAGCAATTGATTCAACTCCTCTAACAAGATAGACTTGCCATACATCTTCTGAATCATCCCTAAAGGCACTTTGCCGGGACGAAACCCTTTGATGTTGGCCTTCTTGCTATATTCTTTGATCTTTTGCGCTACACCAGGTTGGTAATCATCGGCCTTTAAATTAACTTTAATTACCGCTTCAGTTTTGTTGATTTTATCCAGTGAGATGTCCAATGTGGTAAGTATTAATGTTTATAAATTAAAAACCCTCTTTCACGAAACTATTCGGAAAGAGGGTTGTTTTTTGGTGCGGATGGAGGGACTCGAACCCCCATGCCTCGCGGCGCTAGATCCTAAGTCTAGTGCGTCTACCAATTTCGCCACATCCGCTTTTTTTGGAGTGCAAAGATATATAAAAGTTTAATTTCGCAAAACCCTAAAATAATTTTTATTCATTGATGATTGAAGTTGATTTAGAAGAAGAGAAAAGGGAGATTATTAGGAGGTATCGTAAGCTGCTACGTCATGCCAAGCCGATACTAAAATCTGGGGATGCCAGGATCATCAAGAAAGCCTTCTACATGTCTATGGAGGCGCACAAGGATATGCGCCGTAAGTCCGGTGAGCCCTACATTTTCCATCCTTTAGAGGTGGCCCAGATTTGTGTTAGCGAAATTGGATTGGGCACTACTTCCATTGTTTCGGCATTGCTCCATGATGTGGTGGAGGACACGGAAGTGGAATTGGCGGATATAGAGCGGGGTTATGGTAAAAAAGTTGCCAGTATTATCGACGGGCTGACCAAAATAGCTGGTGTTTTCGATCAGGGGAGCTCTCAACAGGCGGAAAACTTCCGCAAAATGCTCCTGACACTATCGGATGATGTCCGTGTGATTCTGATCAAGCTGGCCGATAGACTCCATAATATGCGTACCCTCGGGAGTATGCCCCGGGATAAGCAGCTCAAAATCGCCAACGAGACTATTTATCTGTATGCCCCACTCGCTCATCGCCTGGGACTATATGCCATTAAGTCAGAACTGGAAGATCTATACCTGAGGTATACAGATGGGGATGCGTACAGACATATCGCATCTAAGATCAATGCGACCAAAGACGCCAGAAATAAGTTTATCAGAAATTTCATCAAGCCCATCAAGGATGAACTTAATAGCCAAAGCTTTCAATATGAGATAAAAGGACGTCCCAAGTCGATTCATAGTATTCATAATAAAATGAAAAAGCAGAATGTGCCTTTTGAGGAAGTGTACGATCTGTTTGCCGTTAGAATCATCGTCGACACTGAATTGGAGAATGAAAAGGCAGCTTGCTGGCAGGCATATTCAATCGTTACGGATTACTATCAGCCCAATCCGGACCGCTTGCGGGATTGGATCAGTATTCCTAAATCCAACGGCTATGAGTCACTTCATACCACAGTGATGAGTGGCAGAGGACAATGGGTGGAAGTGCAGATCCGAACACGGCGAATGGATGAAATTGCCGAAAAGGGCTATGCTGCCCATTGGAAATATAAAGAGAGCAAAAATGGTGACGCTGATAAGGGGCTTGAGCTTTGGATCGGAAAAGTTCGCGAGATTCTTGAGCAGAATGATGCTTCAGCCATAGAGTTCGTTGACGACTTCAGGTCCAACCTCTTTCAGGAAGAAGTATTTGCTTTCACCCCAAAGGGAGACTTGGTCACCATGCCCAATGGCTCCACAGCTTTAGATTTTGCATTTGATATACATACAGAAGTGGGAGCCCATTGTCTGGGCGCCAAAGTGAATCAAAAACTGGTACCTCTCAATTATGTGTTGAAAAATGGTGATCAGGTTGAGATTCTCACCTCTAAAAAGCAAAAACCCAATGAGGATTGGCTGAAGTATGTGGTGACTTCCAAAGCCAAATCTAAAATCAAGGATTCCCTCAAAGAAGAGAAAAAACAGTTTGTAATGGAAGGCAAGGAAGTCGTCAAGCGCAAACTGAAGCAGCTCAAAATCAATTTCACCCAGGAGGCCCTGTTACAGCTAACAGACCATTTTGATGTAAAAACCCCCACAGATCTTTTTTACCTGATAGGTAAGGGAAAGATTGACCATAGCCTCATCAAAAAATTCAACGAGAAGAAAGAAGAAGAGCACAAATACCGGAGGGTTACAGACCCCAAGGGCATGCAGTCTCAGATTAAAAAAGTCAGGGAAAAGGACTTTGATCTATTGTTGATCGGGGAGGATATGGATGTAGTGGACTATAAGTTTGCCAAGTGCTGCAATCCCATCCCGGGTGACGATGTGTTTGGTTTTGTCACGGTCAATGATGGTATCAAAATTCATCGCACTACTTGCCCTAATGCGGCTGAATTACTCTCCAATTACGGCTATAGGGTGGTGAAGGCCAAATGGACCTCTAGTCAGGATAATTCGTTCCTGGCAGGTTTGCGAATAATAGGTACGGATCGTATGGGATTAATCAATGACGTCTCAAGTATTATATCAGGAGAGTTGAAAGTAAATATGAGGTCAATTACGATCAACACCGAAGGAGGCATATTTGAGGGGGAGATTCAATTGTATGTGAGTGACACCAAACATGTGGATCAGCTCATCGGCAAATTGGAAGTGGTACCGGGGGTTGTTTCTGTTACCCGGGACAACTGATTAATTTTGAACTTCTAACTTGTATATTTGCACCAAATTGAAGCCAAGTGATCGTATTTGAGGAGGTTAAGAATATTTTTACCAAGTACCTGGAAGAAAAAGGCCTGAGGAAAACTCCTGAGCGATACGCCATACTTGAAGAAATCTATTCCAGAAACGGCCATTTTGATGTGGAGTCACTCTACATTAGTATGAAGAATAAAAATTACAGAGTGAGTAGAGCTACTGTATATAATACACTTGATTTGCTGGTGGAATGCGAGTTGGTTACTAAGCATCAATTTGGGAAGAACCTTGCGCAATACGAAAAAGCCTATGGATACCGTCAGCATGATCACCTGATTTGTACGGACTGCAATAAAGTCATGGAGTTTTGCGATCCACGCATCCAAAACATTCAAAATACCGTTGGTGAACTTCTGCAGTTTGATGTAATGCACCATTCTTTGATTTTGCATGCCAACTGTAAGAGAGAAAATTGCGAGAATAAACCGAATATCAAATAATGAATTATAAACATACAACCGCCGGCGATCAACTCAGACTGGTTTTCAATGGTGATTTAATAGGGGAGAATAATGGGCCCGAGCTTGTAGAACTCGTCAATGATTCTCTTACCAAGGGAATGAAGTATTGTCTTATTGATATTTCGGATGTCCGCTACATCAATAGTAGCGGTATTGGAGTTTTAATAACTTTGCTTACAAAATTCAGAAACAAGGGAGGTGAGCTATTTTTAATCAAACCCTCCGAACATGTCCAGAAGCTACTTATTATCACCAAACTTCAGGCAATTTTTAACATAGTAGATACAGAGCAGGAAGCGCTCAGCAAAATCAAATAATTTAATGGCATCAGTTGATATTTTATTAGGCCTTCAATGGGGAGATGAGGGTAAAGGAAAAGTTGTGGATTATTTGGCACCAAAATACGACGTGGTAGCCAGGTTTCAGGGGGGGCCCAATGCAGGTCATACCCTCGAGTTTGATGGGCACAAACATGTGTTACATCAGATTCCGTCTGGTATTTTTCACGAGGGTATCCTGAATGTCATCGGAAATGGTGTAGTTCTCGACCCCATTACTTTCAAGAGAGAAATTGAAGAACTTGCTCCTTTCAATCTGGACTTGAAGAGACATCTGGTCATTTCTAATAAGACCCAGATGATTATTCCTACTCATAGGATGCTAGACAAGGCTTATGAAATTGCCAAGGGCGATAAGAAGATAGGGTCAACCCTTCGCGGAATAGGTCCTACCTATCAAGACAAAGCAGCAAGAAAAGGATTAAGAATCGGAGATATTAACGAACCGGATTTTGATGAGCGCTATAAGCAACTCCGGGATTTTCATCTGGAGATCCTCGAGCGCTATAATTTTGAAGCTTTATTAGAAGAGGAGGAAAAGCAGTTTTTTGAGGCTGTGGAGTTGGTACGTGAATTTGATATCCTTAGCACTGAGTATTTAATCAATCAGGCTTTGGTAGATGGTCAGAGCGTGCTGGCAGAAGGAGCGCAGGGCTCCTTGCTCGATATCGACTTTGGAAGCTATCCTTTCGTAACCAGCAGCAATACCATAGCAGCAGGTGCCTGTACAGGGTTGGGCGTGGCTCCAGGTAGGATTGGCGAAGTGTATGGCATCTTCAAAGCTTATTGTACCAGAGTCGGTAGCGGACCGTTCCCTACAGAACTTCATGGAGAGGCTGGCGAAACGCTGAGGAAGCTGGGCAATGAATTTGGAGCGACCACAGGAAGACCCAGGCGGTGTGGCTGGTTGGACTTACCAGCGCTAAAGTATACATGCATGCTCAATGGAGTCACTCAGCTTTTCATGATGAAGGCAGATGTTCTTTCGGATATGGATGAAATAAAAGTATGCCATAGTTACAAATTGGGCGATCAGATCACAGAAGAACTCCCACTTTATTTGGACACCCAAAATGAAGGCTTGCTTTACGAGTCGTTCAAAGGGTGGAAAGACAATAACATTTCTGCATTTGAGAATCTACCTCAATCCTTGGATGAGTACGTCAAATACATCGAAAATCAGACGCAAACACCCATTAGTTTGATCTCATTGGGTCCGGATAGGACTCAGACACTGCTGAAAGAAAAAATATCTTAACTATTTATTCCTAATCCCTTTTGGACTTCAGGAGTTTTACTATCTTTGCCGTCCATTCAGCGGGGATGGGGAGATGTTTGAGAGGATGTGGTGTAGGAGGGCTTAGAAATAAAAAAATATTTTTCTCACAATAGGGTTTGATATTAAAAAATAAGTTCTAAT
>NZ_LR734809.1 GCF_902506655.1 Marinoscillum sp. 108
ACCATCTGAAGAGGTATTCAGTCACATCGATTCCCGGAGTACCTGTGATTTTCACTTCAAGCTGTCCATCTCCGGTATCAGCAGTAGGGTCACAGAAGGTATCATCGGATAGGGTTACCAGTTCGATGAGCGGATTCTCAGTATCGTCACTGATTGTAATCGAAATAGAATCACTTTCACAAAGTGTGATGTTATTGCTAATAGTGAATTTGTAAGTCCCGGATGGAAGTGCATAGACACTATCTGAAGCCACCGCACCAGTTGTTCCGATGGTTCCGGCGGCAGCTACATATGCAGGCCAATTGATGGAATAATTACCATTGATGGCGGTTGGTACTCCATCTTCCTGAACCGTTTTTACGGTTATATATCCATTAGGTGTTCCGGCGCAATTATTGTTGTCACCTTTCACAACATCACCATCTGCTTTGCTAGCGGAAATTACTTTGGTATCCTCGAGAAGATTGAATGTGCTGCTTACAAAACAGAGACTGTCTGGTTTGGATCTGTCAATTACTGCGAGTGTATAAAGGCCACCATCTACGTTTTCAAGGGTAGCTGAATAGGTTCCACCAGACACGATATTGACTGTTCCGGTGATATTATTAACAGTACCCCCAGTTACTACGGCTCCTGTTGTATCAGAGCCAACAAACCATTTGTAATAGTAATCACCATCAGTGCCCGTTGTATTTTCAATGGTAAAGTCAATCTGGCCTAACCCATTATTGTCCGTTGCGTCACACGAGTTATCTATGGCATTTAGGGTGACCGTTACTTCGGGTAGGGTGGTGATGCTGTCGATCTCTACCTGAACTGGATCCGTAATACAGCCGGTAGTCAGGTGTCTGGCCTGCACATAGTAAATGCCAGGGTTTTGCATGTTGATCGTGGTATCACTGCTGAAGTCTTTAATGGTATCAGCAGGAACCGTTCCAGGGTAATTAGCAAGGAATAAATATTCATACTCATTCACATTCCCAGTGAGCATAGTATCACTGCTTACAGATATGATTCCTTGATTGGAAGGGGAGCAATCGGTGAGATCTACCCAATGAACATTAAACAGGTTATGATCTTCTGGAGCATCCTGAATGGTAAGAGTCAGTGTGTCAGCTGTACAGCCGTTGTTCCCAACCAAACTCGATATTGTTTCAATTACAACCGTGTAATCTCCAGGGGCCAAGGTGTCTCCTGCATCGCTAAATAGTGACTCGTACGGACCAGGGTCTACCACATTATCTGTGTGGTGAAGCCCTCCAGATACATCACTTCCAACAAACCAGTGGAAATCAAATGCAATAGTCGTGGAGTCTGGAGCCGCATCTTTTCTTACACGCACGTATACATTTCCATTGTAGCTTCCTGCGAAATCAGGATCACAGACGGTATTGTTTTTTACACCTGTCGAATCTATAACAGGATCGAATGCTTTTTGATATACTGAATCCGTTGCTGCCAGTGTCCAGCATTCATTACCACCTGAAAGGGCCGGATCTTGTTGGGCAATTGCCGTGTAGGCCCCAGAAGGAAGGAATGAGAATTCAGCAACTGTGGCTCCATTAATGACAGGGACAGTACTATCCAGAACATTGTTGTCACCATCATAAATGATACCGTCATCAGAATCATAGTAATAAGGGAATCTTAGTACATCACCTTCAGAATTAACCACATCATAAGGTGCATGTCGATCTGCAGGAACTCCGTCACCGGCATACAAATAAACAATGTAAGTTCCTATATCATCCACTTCACCTGAAGTGCCATTGCCTTCTTCGCTGATGTCAATTCCACCAGTGAGTGATCCACTTGGTCCAGAGATATTGACACCATCTACAAAAGTAGCTCCTGAAATCATGGAAGCCTGGAAACTATTAGCTGTGGTATCATTAAGAATAGCCACTGATCCACCTTGCTGTAGTGTATCCAATAGTGCAAAGGTTCCAATCGAGGTGGTATAAGTAATTCGGATATTGTCTGCCAAAGAAACAAATGCCTGTCCATCGTCAGGACAGCTTCTCACATGTTTGATGGTAAGCGTTGTAGTAGCCTGAATTCCATTAAACGGCAAGTAATAAGTCTCCTGATACCTACAACCTGTGGTTTGACTAATGGCAACTACTGTATATAGTCCGGTCACTATGTTATCCAAAGTGGCTGTTGTAGCGGTTGACGATGTGTCGATAACAGCTGATGCTGATGGGTCATTAACTAATCCATCTCCGTCTACCAGCACCAACGAAGAATCAGGATCGTTGGTGATGTTGGTGTAGTCATAAGATCCTTCATACCAGAAGTAGGAGTAGGTATCTCCTCCAATTCCGAAATCAGCCCTGATTCTTCCGCCTATGCCATCGCAACCATCCGGTAACTCTTCATAAGTGATATCAATAGTAGGTCCAATCCCTGAAACGGCATCAACAATCTCAATACTCTTCGCAGAACTTGTACATCCTACAGAAGATGAAACAATTAAAGTGTACCAATCGGCATTACGGTTAATCAATGTATCCGAAGTTTCACCTGCGAGAATGCTCCCCGCGTTGGCTGTTTGACCCTGATACCATTGGTAAGTAGTATCTGCAATGTCTGAATACCCTCTAGGTACTCCATTGGTGAAGTTCACCGTAAGTGCGTCAATTGAGGCGCTACCGTTTCCAAGATTACAACGAGTCTGGTCCGTTTGATCAAGCGTGAATGAGAAGCTTGGAATTGACTCTATGACGGTTACTTGGTCAGTACTATAACAACTGGTCGCATCATCAATAATTTTAACCCTGTATAGACCTGAAGGTAAATTACTAATCGTATCTCCAGCGGCATTTGAGGTGACCATTGTGTAGCCTGCCAGGCCTGTAGGTACACCATCGTTCACAATCATATTGGATGGACTAATACTCGCCCCTTTAAACCACTGGTAAGTATAGGTGCTACTTCCTCCAGTTTGTTCTGCTCCGATTTTACCAATGGGCGCACTTACATTGCAAGAAAACTGATCTTGTATTACACCAGCATCAGCTGTAAATGACTCGGTATCCTGAGCAACAGGAATAGTGAGCTTGACTGAGGTACATCCCGTGTTGAGATCGATAATCTCAACGGTATAGTTACCCGGGTCTACGTTGATTAGGTGAAGTGAATCGGTTAAGTCAACAGAAGCATTATAAGCACCCACTCCACGGAGCGTTCCCATGTTGCTTCCATTGGAAATGAGTTTTGCTGAATTAACTGTGGAACCATAATACCATTTAACCTGGAAATCGCCATCTGCCGGAATCAGCTCTGAGCCTATGAGTTGAATCTCCCCATTTGGATAAGTAGCCGCATCAATACATACGGTAACGTCAACTGTGTCAACCGCCGCATCCGTTGCAGGAACCTGAGGCGTAGCCGCTGAATCAGCCAGATTAAATATGAGTAGATCGCTACATCCGTTGGCTTTGTTTTGTAAAAGCAAGGTGTATGATCCCCCAAGGATGCTATCGAGATAGATGAAGGTAGCGTCTGAAAGTGTGTCCGCGTTGGAAATCAAACCATCATTCGGTAAAATGTTCCCAGTGGTGTCTGTGCCCAGATACCATGCATAGGTATAGTCAGATGGGGCTCCTGTCGGATCAATCGCCAAAAGACCATTGTACCTTCCTGAGCTTGTGAGTGAGACGTCACAAACTGTGTTCTTAGCGGAATTGGCAACATCTTTTACGGCTGTAGGCAAATCCAAATTTTCATCCACGAAGAAAGAAACAGGAGTGGAAGTACAACCCGAGGTAGAATCCGCGACGAACACGGTGTATTGTCCTGTAGCAAGTCCAGTGACCAGAGATGTAGAATCATGTCCAGCGACCTGAGTACCCGTAGTATCCGACCCTG
>NZ_LR734810.1 GCF_902506655.1 Marinoscillum sp. 108
GATCAGTCTCTACCCTGGCCAACCCGGATACGGATGGGGACGGTATACCGGACTTCCTCGATCTGGATAGTGACAATGATGGCATCACAGACCTGCTCGAAGCAGGAGGAAATGACTACAATGGAGACGGAAAACTCGACTCCTTCGGGGATACTGATGGTGACGGGCTGGGCAACTCCGTGGATGTGGACAATGGCGGAACACCGCTCACTATTCCAAATACTGATGGTACCGGGCGACCCAACTATATCGATACGGACTCGGAAGATGATAACATCCCGGATTTTGAAGAAGGATTCTATGAAGCTGGACCTACCAACTACCAAACCTCTTACATCAACAGGGTCACTGCTTACAATGCCGCCAACGCTGCCACCTCCAACACCCTCTACCCTACTGGTGACACCAGTCCGGCTGATGGCACACCTGACTACCTCAATGACTCAGATGGAGATGGGATACCCAACCTGCTTGATCCACAGAGTGCCTACTTCCTGGATGATGATGGTGATGGGTTGATCAACCTTTTTGATCCTAATCAGAATGGGGATTTCTATGGTAACGTCAATGGTGTACCCGACCGGGATGATGATGGCACACCCAACATCCTGGATGGCTCAGATGTGCCGCTCCCGCTTGATTTCATTGCATTCTCAGGTACCGTTCAAAACGAAAATGTAAACCTCAAATGGACCACTGCCAATGAAGTCAATGTCAGCCACTTCGACGTGCTACACAGCACCGGAGGCAGCAAAGACTTCAAAGTAATAGGCTCCGTACAGGCTGTCAATATCAAGGAGCTGGTCAATAATTATCAGTTTACCCACCAGAATGCACCTGATGGGTACAACTTCTACCGAATCAGAGAAGTAGATCTGGATGGATATGAAGGGTTCACAGAAATCATCAATGTGGTGATGGAAGCCTCTAATATCAGCTGGACCATCTACCCTAACCCTGCTCAGGATCACCTGTCCATCAGGTCTACGGTGATCATCCCAGATAGCAGGGTGATGATCCTCGATGTGACCGGCAGAACCATCTATGACCAACATGTGAGTTTTGAGTCAAAAGAGGCCATACTCGACCTCTCGAAACTTGGCGCAGGTGTGTATCACGTCATCATCGAACTACCCGATTCCAAAAAGTCCTTTAGGGTGATGAAGAAGTAATCAAAGCAGTCAAACAGGATAAAGACGGGGCTCATTTTACAATGAGTCCCGTTTTTTTTTGACTTTTTTTTAACAGCTCATCTCCCCAACAAACATTAAAGGAAACCAACTCAAAATCCCCTCAGTATTGAATCAAAAATCCCAAGAATCATCAAGCATCTCTGTTAGTTCTATCTAACTGATTATCAATCACATTCCTCACAATTTATCTCCATTATTCTTCCCTCAATAAGTCTTAATTCTAAGTCAAAAACATCACTCACATTACTTATTGAGCACTAATCTTTTGGTTAAAATACCATATCATAAAACGTATTGAGGTACATACTATCACCAATGTTTTACCAGTATATTCCAATATTGTCGCAATAATTTAATATTTTAATACACACAACTCGTTCCACTATGTAAAATATTGGCTAACAAACATGAATTATGTTACGAACCCTGCTGCTACTCACTTTCTCCTCCCTTTTCCTTCATACCATACATGCTGAGGGTTCAAAGAATCTGACACCTGCCTATGGTGCCGGAGATGGCACCACCAATAACAACTTTATTGGCTTCTTGTGTCATTCCCAGGAAGGTGGAATTACGGGAAACTTTTTGGAACCCGGCGCCTCTGCTGACGAAAGGCTATACATCTATGTAAAACAAGGTGAAACGCTCTACATGGGGCTACGGAGAATAGATCCTGTCACTAACGATGAATTACGTCATGAGGATCTGACCATTGTTATCCGAGAAAATGATGGCACCCTTGTTACCTCGTTTACTCTAGATGATAATGACGCGGTAACAGATGCCGACGGTGATTCACAGGGATATCCATTCACCATTCCTCAAACAGGTGTCATTGAGTCCTACGCAGAAGTTTTAGCAGGCCCTGCAGCAGTGGTCGGTGCCTCAGGATACGATGCTCTTTCCTGGACCAACAACATTAGCGATCAGGAATACTATATAGAGTTTATCCAATTCGATGGTGGAAGCACCAACGGGGCCAATGATATAGGAGTTGAAAGCTGGTATGACTTATGGGACTTTTCCGTGTATGACGGATTAGAAGAAAAAGAAGGCCGGCTACATTCCAAAAACTGGGGATTTTCGGCGGGAAGCTATGACAATCAGTTCTCAGATGATTTTCAATTGTTCGTAAAAGTTCCATCAATAATCAGTGGTTCAAACACTGGAAACTATGTTAAATCACTAGATTTTGCTGGATTGCAGCCTTACACCACCTTGATTTATGCCAACTCTACAGGTGCGGCCCTCGGATCCACCTCAGATTTGAATGGAGATGGTACAATAGATTTTCTCGATGCCCGACGAACCCAGGCCGGTAATATAGGTGCTACAGAGTATGATATTTTCATCAACAATCCCGATGTAGAACTTTATCCCACTACTACACTTCCTGAAGTCACCATTACAGATGCCAATTTCTATTGCAATGCTTCTGGAACAGGCGGCGAGGGTGTGCTCTATTTTGAATCAAATCAGTCTGGAATCATTAGCATCATAATCGACTTGAATGGTGTATCAGGTTATCAGGACGGCACCACAGATGTCATCATTGAGCAAGAAATAGATGCATCCAGTGGGAGTGCCAAAGCCAGCATGAAATGGGACGGTCTGAACGGCCTAGGTGCAGCGGTTACGTCGGGAACTACCATCAACATTAGTGGAAGATTCACCGCGGCTCCCGTTCATTCACCACTGTTTGACCCGGAAATCAACGCTATAGGCATCAATATGCTGGACGTAAGACCCGCCACCAGCTTCGATCTCATCTATTGGGATGATCGGAGCGAGGGAGGAGTTGGGTCCTCTCCATCTACTGAACTCACCGGCTCCAATTCTTCTCAGCATACATGGACGGACGGAAACGGCCTTTTGGTCAATACCTGGTCATTTGGTTACTACCAAATCAACACTGAGAATGTAATTTTTTCCTATACCTGCGATCAGGATGGTGATGGGGTTACGGGCTCGGCAGATCTCGACTCTGACAACGACGGATTATCTGATGCAGACGAGGGGGACTACGACGCAGATACGGATGGAGATGGAATTCCGGACTATCTCGATCCGGACGTAGATGGGGATGGCGATGTAGATAGCAATGACAACTGGGCGGACACAAATGGCGATGGTATCAACGATAATTTCGACAATGATCTGGATGGTGTTCCAGATGCCATTGACTTGGACAATGACAATGATGGCATACCGGATATCGTAGAATTCGGATTGGCGGATAGTGATAATGACGGTCGAATAGATGGTTTTACTGATGCTAATGGTAACGGGTTAAATGACGCCCATGACCCGGCATGTGACGGTAATCCCACTACCATCAATGGAAATGCAACCAGCCAAACCAATACCAGCGTTACAAATGCGGATAACGCCACAGGAGCCCCCGACGGACTTTATGCCACCACCAATAATGCCGGCGATCAACTAAATCTTTACCTGGGCCAGACGGTACCAAGTAGCACTACCATCTACCTCAATATGAGGAGAGACGCAGGAACCGGCAACCTGGACATGACCATTAGTCGATCCTCTGATGGCGTCACCTATAATGGTGGTCAAACAGTAACCATCAATCAAAATACAACGGCTACCGATTACACTTATGTACTTCCTGCAAATTCAAGCTATATCAGGATACAACCCGCCGGAGCTACGGTCAGAAGAATTTACCACATCTCCTATTCATTTTCGCAGGCCAATCCATGCTCAGGAGGAATAGCACTGAATCCTCCGGACACAGACGCAGACGGTATCGATAACTACCGCGACCTGGACTCAGACAATGATGGCCTAGTAGATATCTACGAAGCTGGAGGCACAGCCAATACAACCACAGGACAGATTGCCGACTTTACAGATACCGATGGAAATGGACTCAATGATCAACAACAGATCGCAGCGCTCACCATCCCCGATTCAGATGGTGATGGATTTGATGATTACCTGGATATAGACAGTGACAATGATGGAATTCCTGACAATTTCGAAGGTCAGACAAGCAGTAGCCATGTGAATATTGCTACGGGAGACACCAATAATAATGGACTGCTAGATATCTATGATCCTAACAATGGAGGCACGATTATTAGTCCATTAGATACAGATAGCGATGGGATTTACGATTTTAGGGATACTGATGCCGATGGTGATGGAGTTAATGACATCATCGAAGCATGGGATTCTGATACAAACGGCTTTGCTGATTGGGATGCCACAGGAGCAGACAATGATATCACCAATGAAACAGGATATAATGTAGACGCAGACTCTGACGGACTTTGGGACATCTTTGACAACACCGCTTCTACAGGAATCGCTAACATCATCGGATCGGATGCTGTAATGCAAAACACCGATGGAGCAGACGAAAGCGACTGGCAGGATGATGATGACGACAATGACGGATCGCCCACGGCTGGAGAAGACACCAATGGAAATAATGACTGGACCGATGACTTTACTCAGGGACAGGGGGGTAGTGCAACCATCCCCGATTATCTCTTCAGGGGTGATTTCGATGGGGATGCCATCGCTGATAAAAATGATGCAGACTCTGACAATGATGGCATCACCGATGCTCAGGAGTCCAATGGTGAAGCCATTGACCCCAGCGGAGATGATGACAATGATGGTA
>NZ_LR734811.1 GCF_902506655.1 Marinoscillum sp. 108
TCCTCCTGACTCCTGAAGTGACATCCCCCTCGGCCGATTCAACTTGCCCCCGTAGTTACCCAAACTTGTTGCGGTGGGTGTATTATCCAGAGTAACTCCAAAATCAAGAAATATTAAATTATTAGTCGCCTGGTCATTGGTCATCAACCCATACCAATGACCTCCCTCTTCGTGAAGCAATATCCTATCTGGTGAGGATAATAACCCGGATGGGTTACCTAGATTGGTTACAGTGGCTGTATTTGAATATACCACCCGATAGATTTTATTTCCGTTTCTATCTGAAACAAAATGATAATATTTGTCATTGTACCATTGCACCGTCTGATCAATAGGTAAAGAGCTACCCATTGTAGAAATGATAGATTTCGTCGGAATTAGGCTCATTTCTCCAGCGCAAAAATCCCACTCAAACTGAGCACTTTCGCTAGAGTGATTGCTGACTTCCAGACTCTGATCAACACATAAATCAGAGTCAACATCAAAATCGGGAGATATACACTGGCCGTATGAAGTGAAAAAATTTAGATTTGCCACCAAGGCAAAACTCACTACCCAAAATGGTTTGCAAGAATACCGCATAAATTTGCCCTTAAACAAGGGTTATTTAATTGCAATTTAAGAATAATTAATGCGACACTATCAAGTTGTTTCGTTGAACTGAAGCTAATTCACTATAAATAAGGTACTATTCACCACTATTGAAGTCCCTAACGAAAGAATTGCTCGTTAGCAGATTTTGGAGTAGTTAAAAAGGTTGAAGGTCAAATGAGTCACTATGGATTTCTTAAAGCCGTTTCTATTAAAGCTTGGTTATTGCTCTAAACCACAATTTATAATCATTGGAACCCAGAAGGGTGGTACCTCAGGTCTATTCAATATCCTAAACCAGCATTCACTACTTTATGGATCAAGTCAAAAAGAAGTGCACTATTTTGACAATGACGAATGGTATGAGCAGAACAAACTGGAAGAATACCATAGTTACTTTCCTCTACCACATCAAATCCCAAAAGGAGCAAAGGTTTTCGAAGCTTCTCCACTCTACCTGTTTCACCCTAAAGCTGCCGAAAGATTATATTCATACAACCCCAAACTAAAATTAATTATACTACTCAGAAACCCTGTCGAAAGAGCTTTCTCCGCCTGGACCATGTACCACCATCATTTTTCAAACCAGCTAAGTAGTCGCCATGATCCAAGAAGTTTTTCACAAGCCATTCATTATGAACTAAATCACCTTCAAACTTCGGACTACTACAGTGATTTTAGATCCTATTTAAAAAGAGGGATTTATGTTAATCAGATTCAGAATTTCTTAAAGTTTTTCCCTAGGAAACAACTGCTTGCCATTGAGAGTGCTAGTTTAAAAAATGATTTTGACCCTACAATTAGAGAAATATTAAATTTCATTGGAATCCCATATGCCAAGCTGGAAAATATAACCTCAAACAAAAGTCAGATTAATGATAAAAACCAATACCAACAAGAAATGAAGGCGCTTCATCAATTTTTTGAACCTTTCAATAAACAGCTGTTCGACCTACTAGACACCAACTGGAATTGGGATTACAAAACCTAGGTAGAAGTTTTTCTAGATAAGCGAAGGCCTATCTTCCTTAAGTAAACTCTCATTTTAATAATCAGTGCCTTCATGAGGCCTCTGAAGGGGGTTACCGAGGCTATTTTTTGTGGATCTGACAATACCCGCAAGTACTTATCCGCATTCATCAGATCAACAATCTCCTCAATTCCGGCTGTGGCTGCATCAGTATATTTGTTGTCAAAAGAAATGTTTACACAAGTATACAAGTATGAAAGACTGAGTATGAGTTTACCTTTGGTGAATCTACTTGAAACACCTCCTGGATGTCTTCTATAAACAGCCATGGGAGTATCATTATAGTGGATTTTACCCCCATTCCTCATTAAAGTAAAATACAATCCCAAATCCCCATGTGGAGAATTGAGGTACCAATCTGGCAAAACAATTACCGGAGGCTTTCTAAAAACCACACTGCATGTTGGGATGAACCAAGGTGAAAATAAATCTTCGATTTGAAACTCTTCTTTCACAATCTTCCCTTCAGAATTAAATAAATTCAATTCCTGATCCCGGCGCTCCAAAACATTGTGGCAAGAAATTATATAATCGGAGTTAGATTCTAATAGGTCAACCTGTTGCTGAAGCTTAGAGGGGTCAGTCCAGTAGTCATCTCCTTCGCAAAGAGCTATATATTTCCCTTTAGCCTTGGGCCATAGGTACGTTGGCGAGGCTCTAATCCCCTTAGACCATTGATTCTCCGTCTGATAAATAGGTTTGATAAGCCCAGGGTGCTTCTTTTCAAATTCCTGAATGACATGAGCTGTATGATCAGTCGAGGCATCATCATGTATGAGAATTTCAATCTCAAAATCCACGACTTGGCTTAAAAAACCGGAGATTGTATCTCTGATGAACTCTTCATGATTAAAAGTAATGCAGCAAATACTCACTAAGGGCTTATTCATCATTACTAGTTCCTGGTTATCAGCACTTATATGTATTTACCATATTAAACACTACTGCTTCGATTTGTAGTTTAACCTTGCTTCATCTATGTGCTCAAATCGTCCAAGCTCCATCTCAAGTTTCATATCTTCGAGAAGCTGTAAGTAATTATACTTTGGTTCGTACCCCAAATCTTTTTTGGCATTTTCAATATCATATAGGTACGAGGTTTGACTGGGTTTTTCAGGGCGATAGATAATTTCAGAACTCCTCCCTGTTGGGTTAAATACTTTAGCCACACCTCTTACTTGTTCTTCCAAGGAGGTGGCTTTCCCAGTAGCAACATTATAAAAACCTCTCGAATTTTCACTAGAAATGGCCTTAACCACCATTTGAGTAAAATCTTTCACATAAACTATATCCTTTGAAATTGTTGGGTCTCCCCAAATTTCAAGAGGGCTCCCTTTTTTAGCCTCATCAATTAAGAATCTATATGCCATGATTGCCCTCCTTCCATCCACATACATTTCTGAGAATGACCTATAGCTGTAAATCGTTGGAAGCCTGAGAATTACATTTTTTATCCCGAAATCCTGAAAATAGTGTTCAGAAAGATCCACCGCGGCATTCTTGCTAATGATGTAAACCGCATGATCCCCTTTTAAGTTGAGTCTCCTTGAAGCATCTGGTGGTATTGCCTTGCCGGTATTCCAAAAACCAGCAACGTCTGAATGAGATTGAGTAAAGATGTATTTCTCAACATTATGAACTCTGCAATATTCCAGAACATTGAAGGATCCAAGTATATTGGTTTCAAGATAAAGCGAAGGCTCATACCCTTCCATTCTGGAGGGCATCACTCCGGCTATTTGGACCACAGCTTTGACGTTAGATGTAGGTAAGGCCTCAAAAGCAGCCTTCTGCCTAATATCAATCTTTGCTGTTTCAATTCCCAGCCTTTGATAGTAGGCCTCATTAAGATTTCTATTGCCACAAACAACCAATCTATACTGTCCCATTTTGGACAATTCATCTACCAGATAAGTACCAAGTGTGCCAGAAGCACCCAAGATTACGATCGTCTCCTTCATTGTTCTAATGTATAACTTCTTAATAAATGGCCCATACTGGTAACATCATTGTACATCATGGCGTCTAGGATTGACAAATTAT
Source organism: Marinoscillum sp. 108 (assembly GCF_902506655.1). NCBI lineage: Bacteria > Pseudomonadati > Bacteroidota > Cytophagia > Cytophagales > Reichenbachiellaceae > Marinoscillum > Marinoscillum sp. 108. Next base: position 3,665 of record NZ_LR734811.1, read on the forward strand.
CTGAGAACTGCGTATTGGACTGATTATAGGTTAGGTCTTTCATTTTTATAAATGCCAATCTTATATGCTCACGCTCAAAGTCCTCTTTTTTATAAAGGATTCTGCCGTTAGACGCATTAATATAAAAATCACAGTTTAATCTCTTACAAATATCCAACACTCTATCTAATCCTTTCAGATGGTCGTTATCCCACGCTGCTGAGGACACAATGAACTCTTTATCAATACTAAGATGCTTGCATAACTTCTTTAAGCCGTTGATATTGAACTCCGAAAGGCTCCTGAATGGGGTGTTAACTATTTCAGAAATAAGCGGAAAAACCTGATCAAACTGTGGTGCTCTATAGTAGCACGATTCAATATTCTTCAATAGTTTATCCTTCCATCTAATATTTTCAACTACTTGTAATTCATTAATCCTCTTATTGGCAGATGCCCCCTCAATCATGGCATTAATGTATCGTACTTCACCTCTATACTGAATCCTGTTTCTGTTAACCCAGCCCCCCTTTATGTACTGAACATCATCATAAAAGACGAAGCTATCACATGAATGTATTAGCTGAAAGTAACCCAAATATGGAAAGAAGTAGGGTTGCATTATTGCTAATTTCATAAACTAAGGTAGTTATACTTTTCCAGCAGAGAATCACCAGTCAGTGTTTTGAAATTCTGGTTGGAAGCATTGAGTAAGTCCTTTATCAATCCACCATAATTAGACTCCCAGGATAAGTTAATATCATCTATATCTAAAATGGGTGCTAATTTTTTTGACAAATCACAAAGACTGTTTCTGAAATGATAATCTATGTAATGTTCGTTATCAACCCTGGGTTCCCTCAGGAAATCGGTATAATAAGGAATAAATCGGTGGGTGTCAAAAGGATGCAAAAAGCCACTCTCGAAAGAATGAGGGAATCTCCTGTTGAGCTCAAGCTTAATGGCTAATTCCCGGTCTGTAAGCTGCTCATTATACTCCGATTCGACATGGGTGATCCTATCATCCAATTCTAATTCATTTGAAATTCTTTTGAGGAATTGCTTCGAATTTTCTCTCATTTCCTCGAAAAAGAAGACTTTTATATTCTCTCGGCCAAAAAGATGAGCATATAAATTGAAAACCCGATCATAATTCAAATCACTCAGAAAATTTCTATCCTGATACTGCCATATGTATTTCAGGTAATCATCAAAACTTCCGTTATACCCAAACCTGACTGTTTCCTTATAAAGTGAGCGGATCAAATCAGTCTGTCTCCTAACAACCATTAGAATTTTTGTGCCCGATTCGAATATTCCAAATAACCTTTTGGCTTTGGTTGTTGTATCTATACCTCCGTGCCAGTTGAAGCAAATGTTTTCATTGGAGATACCAACCGCGCTTACCATTTTATTACTGTCAGACTGAAGGAAATAATTTTCAAAAATCCCCTTCACTTGAGCTTGATCATAGGAAAGATCGTTTTTGAATCTCAGATCTATCTCAAGAGCCATGTTCACATGCTTATCAATGTATCCATGGTCATCCCAGTAACCCTTCACACTATCATTTCCACATCCCAAGTGTAGAAGTTGCTGATGCCTACCAAAAAAACCTCTCTGAAGTGCTGTAGAAGCAGATTTTGGATATCCGATATGGATATAGCGGATTGCCTTCTCAGTTTTTCTCGGCTTAATTGGTTTACTCAATTTGGTCACTGATGACTGTTCTTTTGCCAAATGCTCTTTGAGGATTTTATGTATACCAAAATGCGAAAATATCTTTCTCAGATTGAGATGGTACAGGCTCCTTGCTAATGTGCTAATCTTTTTCATACCTTAAAGAGCCTTTAGAAGAATCTCAGCAATCTTTTCTTGATCACTCTCGGTCAACCCATAATACATAGGGAGACATAAAATTCTTTTTGAGATGTCCTCGGCTATAGGACAAGATTGGCTTTTCACATAGTCCAAACTATTTAAAGCCGGATAAAAATACCTCCTTGGAAAAATATCACTTTCTTCTAGTCTTTTCTTTACCTCGAGTAAAATTCGTTCACTCTCAAAAATTATGGGATAATAAGAGAAGTTAGATTCTCCGGCTGAACTAACGATAGGCCTTCTAACTCCAGAGTGCTGCAATAATGTATCATAAAAAACACTCAACTTCTTACGATCGAGGAGTATTTCATCAATATAGTTCAGGTTTACTAAACCCATGGCTGCATGGAATTCACTGACTTTCCCATTGATTCCAATGCCTTGGAATTTTTCTGAACCGTCGTGACCAAAATTTCTCATGAACGCAACCTTTTCGAGCCATCTCTCATCTTTAGAGAAGATTCCACCTCCCTCAATGGTGTGATATAACTTAGTGGAATGAAAACTAGATATGCTTATGTCTCCATATTCAAACAATGATTTGTCCTTATATTTCGAACCAAACCCATGTGCTGCATCAAAAATAAGTTTTTTTCCCCTGCTCTCACTTAAAAATTCAAGAGATTCAACATCACATGGATTTCCAAAACAATGAGTAGCAAGAATCCCATCGACCCCATGACCAAGTGCTTCCTCAACCCTCTCTGGGTCAATGTTCAATGAATCTGGGTCAATATCAACAAAAATGGGCTCACACCCTTCCCACACCAAACTACTGGTAGTGGCCACATAACTAAAGGGAGTGGTAATGACCTTACGTTTCATCCCCAAAACTTTGATAGCCAATTGCAAAGCAATGGTTCCATTATTCACTAGCAACATCTCCTTAATTTTTAGGTATTTTGCTAGTCTATCCTCCAATTGGCGAACATTAGGTCCATTGTTCGTTAACCAATTATTCTCCCATATTTCGTTGATATATTTTTGATATTCGTCCTTTTTTGGCAGGAAGGGCTGTGTAATAGGAATCATTGGACTCTTTTAGTAAAATGGAAATTATATACTAATGACTTGAATTAAGTTTTGGGAAAACTTCCCTCACAGGATTAACACTGAGAAACGAACAAAACTTATTATAGCTAGATTTATCATTCAAATTGATCACCAACAAATCCATTTTCCGCTCTTTGAAGTAGTCCTTAATGCCACGGTTATACTCATTGTAAAACCGAATCAAAATCTCCCTGTTGTATGGATCACTCTCGGGAGTGTCAAATAAAAGCCTATTCACCTTCCAAGGTCTTCCTGGTGATGAGTTGAATGCAGCTTGCAAGTGCTCTTTGGTGGGTGTTTGTCCGTTTGCCCACAACTTTCCATGAAAATTGATTAGGGAGGAAACCCACTGATCCGGATCATCCCTTTCCGTTAGAATAAACTTACTCCCTGGAAATGCCTGATCCAGCGCAACGTAAGTGTAGGGAAATGAAAAGGGTGAATCCTGAAAGGCTTCAGCGCTTTTACAATATTTCACTATTGGACGGAAATCTCTCATAGCCCAACTATCTAGTAAACCCTTGGCCTTCTCCTCATCACCCACTTTGAATCCGAGCTCACCAAGAGCGAATTTCAGCGAGGTGGTACCTGTCTTGTTAAGACCAACACAAAAAATCTTCCTTGCTTGAGAATACCTTCCGAACATGCTTTTGACGTTAAGACCAATAGGATTCAAACTCGATGGGTTGCCAAATATCTCTGTCTGATAAAATCTGAAATGTCAGAACAGAAGATATTCTCAAAACTCTCTCCCCATCATTGGTTACGGATAGAGTAAGGGAGTAAATCCCCTTAGATAGATTAATATGGTCAGTTTTAAGGTTCAAATGAATTTCACTAAACTCAGAATCTATTCTCGTAATCTTGTCATTCGGAATATCCTCTTTTGGCCAAATCAAACCAATGGGTCGCTGTTCCAAATCAAACACAATTAAATGTATTTTCGGATTTGCATACTGGTTGGAAATTTTGAGTCTTATTTCCACCACCAGATCATCTCCATGATTAACACTAAGGGTGCCCTGCGTCAGTTGAGCATTCTGGATACCAATTTGCAAAAGTTCCACCCCCCCCTCAGTATTAATGAACTCAAGACCCTTGGTGCTCATCATACTGTAATACTGATCTATCCCGGAGGGTACATTGCTCCCCGTATATACCACCTTCCCGTGGTCCAGCAACATCAGTTGATTTGAAAGTCTGGAAACCTGGGGCATTTGATGGGAAACAAAAATGACCGAGCAATTTGCAATTAGTCTGTCTAATAAGTTCAAGCATTTTAACCTAAAACCAATATCCCCTACAGCCAGAACCTCATCAATAATTAAAATGTCGGGCTCCAGTTGAGCTGCAACAGCAAAACCCAACCTAACCTTCATGCCTGAACTGTAATTTTGGACAGGTGTATCAATAAATTCTTCTAATTCTGCGAACTCAACGATTTCATCAAACTTCTCTTCAATTTCCTTTTTATCAAACCCCAGAACCGCAGCATTGATGAAAACATTCTCCCTCCCTGTCAAAATAGGATTAAATCCAGCTCCCAATTCAATCAGGGCACCAACCTTACCTCTCATCTCTATTCTACCAGTATCCGGTTTTATCAACCCATTCAAAATCTTAAGTAATGTGCTTTTTCCAGCTCCATTATGACCTATTAATCCAAGACATTCACCCCTGCGAAGTTCAAAAGAAACATCCTTTACAGCCCAAAATTCTTCCTTCCGTAATGTTCTATTCCGATCGCGACCTATCAGCTCAAAACCAATATCCTTCATGCCATACCACAAGGATCGTTTTAGACTTTTACAGAACTTTTTCGAAACTCCTTCGGCTTTGATGAGTATTTCTCCTGATCCTCTATTCTCCATAATTAGCTCCCAATTCGTTCAATAAGATGTGGCAAGGAGAGTCTAAACAATATCAACCCGCATACCATCCCTAATAATGACAGACCAAATATTAATATAAAATCAGCACTCACCCCATTGTATCCTATTGCCAGCCATGTTCGTGACTCGTCAAGGATGGTTGCTACCGGATTAATTCTGGCCACCACTGCAATCATTCCTCCTTTAGGCATTGGGTAAATAATGGGAGTAAGAAAGAATAAAAACTGAGTAATTATGGCTATCCCCTTCTGTACGTCACCGTATAGCAAGGATATCGGAGCCAGGATCAGGCTAAATGTAAACCCCAGAAAAATGATCGTCAATATGCCAATGAGGCCAGCGAAAGCACTGACGTGGAAATGCATACCTGTAAACACGAAAACGAATATCAATAGCACTAACTTGATGAGAAGGTTAAATACAATCTCATAAAACCCAGAGAGTAATATCGCCTCTCTCGGGAAATTGATTTTAACCAGCATTGACTTAGCTTGTTGTATGACCTTTAGCGGGGTATTAAGAGCATCCAGAAAGATTTGCCAGAGAATAGTACCCGTAAATACAAACACTATATATGGGATTGGAGTGTCATCTACCGTAAAAACGTTCTGACCTCTCAGGAAAACCCAAAACAGAGTGCTCATAATCGGTGGAATAAACGCCCAAGCCAACCCTAAGAAAGATTGCCTGTACATCGCGCTAATGTTCCTTCTAAACAATCGCCAAGCCAGAAATTTACCCTCAGAAAATCCTATCAGAATTGACCTTAACAATCTCAGCGGGTGATGCAATTGGGATTCCGGTTCGTAAATATGAATTTCCTGAGGCTTATCCAAATTGAAATAATCTATTTGACAGAATGAAAATTATAAATGCTAAAATAGGCATCTACGCCCACATCTAATGAAAAAACGGCCTTACATCTATTCCTTATCAAGTTACTATTCGCTGAAAACGCCAATAACCTCTGTGAACTTACATTAATCTCTGCCGGGCCCTCTACATCAACCATTACCCCCATCTCCCTTGAAATATAATTATCCGAATCTCCAATGCCTTTGTTTGCTATAATGGGCACTCCCATGGCCATAATTTCGCCCATCTTAGTGGGGGAAGACGCCTGCTTTGAGAACACAGGCTTGATAAAGAAAATAGAAAAACTGGAAAGTGCTATATGCGCCGGCATCTGAGATCTGGAGACAGGTCTGATCATGATGCTATCCAAGGGAATCTTAAGCCTTCTGGCAATTCGCAAAACACCCTCCGGATCATCCTTAGTTAGTAATAGGAATTTAGCCAATGGCTGAGAATTTAACATTTTGCTGAAAAACATGACCATTTCTTCCACCATGTACCATGTACCGAGTGAACCTACATAGGTCAATACAAATTCATCTGGCCCTATCCTGAGGTCTTCACGTAACTCCTTCAGATGGTCAGGATCCACCTTCTCTGGATCAAAGTGATCCATATCCACGCAGCAAGGAATAACAGTAACCGGTAAATCTCCAGGTTTTATAGCCCAAGAGTTTATAATATCGCGCGCTTTAAATGTGAGCGTCACCACATGATCAGCCTCCCTAAGAAAGAGCCTTTCTTTTCTTTTGAAGTAGTTGTAGACTAATCGATATGCCGGGTTTTTTAGATTCCAAATTCCGCCTTCCACACGTTCATCCGCCCAAAAACCACGCATGTCAAAAATAAATTGGCTTCCAAACTTTTTTTTAGTCTGAAGACCAACAAGCGCTGTTACATAGCTCCTACAATGAACGATCTCGGCTGAATCCTTAGTGACTAATTCCCTTACCTTCTTCCACAGGCGAATCACATCAAACAACGTAGAAATGATCGGAGGATTTCTGTGGTAAGTATTCGGAATCCACCTAATCTGCCTTTCCCTAATCAAATCTTGGATAACACCTTTCTCCTTTTCGAAATTTTCAGGTTTCTCAAAACTCACTATGGTAAACCTATGAATCCCCATAGCTTCCACCCCTAAAATATAAGGAAGTACCTGAGACTGTCCCAGTGGATCTGTAAGACCATCATAGGTCAAATACACCACATGCTTTCTCATTTGATGCCTCGCACTACACTCACATGATTTTGACCCCCAGAATAAGGAACCACTTCTCCCTCTATTTCGCTCAGTCCCCCTTTTCTAAAGGTATCAATTACCTCTTCCATCTTAAGTGGATTATCGAAGGCCGGTGAAAGCATGTTAAATGTATCCAATACCACCCATTGCCTCAGTTTTTCTTTAGCCAACCCTTTGGGAATTGTATTGTCAATATCACAGATAGGCAGAAACCTGTTTACAGCACGGTTGAGTCCAAGACGAGAGAAAAAGCGATAGGTTTTCATCAACCAATCAATATTGTTCTCGATGGCCTTCAATAGCCTTTCATTTGATAATTTCGATGTGTAAGGTCTAAGAATGTATTTGGCATGGATCTTCGTCCACCAGCCCTTCTTAGGAAAAAAGTCTACTACTAATTGCCCACCTGGCTTCAACACCTTTATCAGGGATTGGAGTGAAGAAATAGGATCAGGTGTAAACTGCAATACACCAAAACAAAAAATATAGTCAAATGAATCTTCAGCAAAGGGCATTTCATAAATGCTGGCCTGAAATAGATGAAGACGATCATTCGGACCATTCATCCTATAATTGGCAGACACGGAATCAGAATAGTCAAAACTATATAACTCAGCTTCGGTCTCGTTCAAAATCACCGAAGTAAATCTTCCGGCTCCACATCCCGCCTCCAGTACTATTTTACCCTTCAACTGTGCCGGTGTCCATTTTGTAGCTTTAAAAAAACGCTCTGATGTGATTCCGCTTCCCGAAAGGGTATCTACCTGCAAATCCCCAAACTTGTTCCATTGAAAGCCGAAATTACTAGTGTAATTCTCCGGTTCTACAAATCTATAGGCTCCGCTTACCAGTTCAAATTCCTTTCCTGTTTCATCAATCAGGTGATTCTCCCGAAGTGTAAGTCTTTCGGATGTGTTTGGGTTTATTAATTGCATTTGATTATTAGAATCTCTTGCGAAGATAAACAAACAGCACCGACGGTGTATTAATCAAGGACCTTAAAAGAAAATGGAGTGACCTTAAGAAACGTGTATCATCCTTGATATAACAAAGACAAAGCGTCAAAAACAATTTAGCCTTACTCCTCCTCAACGCTTTTTTGTTTCTCCAGACTCCAAGAGTTTGTAACTTATCAAACGAAGTACTCATGTCTTTCTCCATCTGACCTATGTTACTATGCATCTGATTTTGATGAAGTCTGTATTTAGTATAAGGCGAGCCCAGAAATCCAAAAGGAGTTACTAATGCCATCCTCACCCACATATCCCAGTCCGCAGATACTGAAAGTCGTTCGTCAAACAGACCAGTCGCTGCAAGGAGTTTCCTTCGCACAAGGACACTAGAGGGACTATGAATTACCGTTGTATCCAACAAAAGTAACTCCGAAAGAACTGTACCTCCCAGTCCTGACGACACCCTTTGGTGCGCTCCAGTATTACCATCAAAAATGATTTCAGGAGCATGTACCAAATCCATATCAAGGTGCTCCCTCAAAAAACCAATCTTCACCGAAAGGTTTTCGGGCATGAAAAGATCATCTGCATCTAAAAAGGCGATGAACTCCCCTCTCGCCATCCCTATACCAAAATTCCGGGCATGACTCACCCCACAGTTTTTGGTTCTGAAATACCTCAATCTTGCATCACTGCATTGCGCTACGACATCCCCAGTGCGATCCAATGACCCATCATCCACTATGATCAATTCGAGAGACTCATAACTCTGATCCAGTACGGACTGAATGGTTTCAGAAATATAATCCTCACCGTTATAACATGGCACGATTACCGAAACATCGGGGTTCAAAAGGTTGCTCATATTCCCAATTGGGTCTGATAAGTAGTTTCCAAGGAACTGATCATTTTCTTAAGTGAAAAACTTTCCTTCACAGTAGCGCTCCCACTTATACTTATTTGATTTCTCAACTCTGAATTTCCAAGGAGCTCTTTTAAGGCTTCGAAAATGGCGTCTTCAGACTGAAAGTCAACGATCAGTGCGTTGTCTTTATGTATCACAAACTCTCCAGCCACCCCGGACAAAGTGAAAACAGAGGGCACTCCGGCAGCCATGGCCTCCACGTAGATCTGCCCGAAAGCCTCTGAGTGGTTATCTATAGGCACATGAACGAACACATCAAACAATTGATATAATGACTGAATGTCAGCCTCAAAAGCAATTTCCCTATAGTTCCTTTCTTCAAGAGTTTTGTCCAGGATATCTTCTATTTCCTTCTTATAATCACCATTTGCGTTTGCCAAAATCAAAATCGCGTCTGGGTAAATCTGCAACAATTTTCTGAACGCCGGAATAGCGAATTGAATACCCTTCCAGTGTGTGTACCTGCTAATCATGCCCACCACCGGAAATGATTCTTTTGGAATAGTGTACTTTTCACGAAGTGCCGCCACATCGCGCTCCAACACCTCACTAAAACCAGATAATTCAAAGCCATGATGCACCACCTTTACCTTAGATGCTGGCACACCTTCAAGTCCTGTAAGGACCTGGCGGACGTTTTCTGAAACAGCAATGAGCTTGGTTGCCCTCCGATTGATCCAACTGTCTACCAATTTCCCTTTGGGAAAATAATGATGATGCAGTGTAGAATAATGTCTGGTATAAATTCTGCATTTAACACCGGCACACCAGGCTGCTGTGATTCCCATGTATCCAGCCTCATAAAGGTGAGCATGAACGATTTCCGGTTTTTGCTTTAGAAAATATAGGGTTAGCCTCAGGAAGGTCAGGATTTTAGACCAGAAGCTCAAAATCTTCATGGTTTTCACAGGAATATCAATGGAGATCAGATACTTTTCCAGATCAGAGGAATGATCATTGAGAAGAATAAAGGAAAGTTTGAACTTGTCATGATCCAGATCTTTAGCTATCCACTCAAAAGCAAGTGATTTGTTGATGTTAGAGACAATGTATGTTACACCTATCCTCATCTGCTCTTAAGGTATGAACTCCCTGTAAAAACCCAATCATAAACCAGATAGCGCAGTTTCAAGGGGAGTACCATGAACACGTTAAAATGGTCGATCATCCATATCCATATTGATTGACCGAAAAAAGCATAAACAATTTTTTGAAGACTGCTAAATCGTTTCTCTTTACTTGTAAAAAACTCGGGGTGTAATAATTGCAGCTGACTATTAGCTTTTTCGTATTCATGCAATCGCTTACTGTAGGATCTGGCTGTGATTAAATCATTGTGCCATGCGTTGATTTTTTTATCAAAATGAATTGGAATATTATCCTGAACACAACGAGCGGCCAGTTCTCGGTCTTCAGCATCCGTTAGAGATTCATCAAAGCCACCTATTCTTTGAAATAATTCTTTTGAAATAGAAAAATGAGCTGCCGTAATAAAAGGCTGAACTAATCTTCCGCTAGCATCTGTATGAAGCTGATTCAACCATTTGCGACTTAAAAACGCCTTATACCTCTGAACATCTGTTTTCAAAATGCTAGAATCCTCCATTTGATTACCCACCAATACAGAACCGGTAAATTTCTGATGGTGAGCCAAATGTGCTGCGAGACAGTGAGCATCTGGCTCCATATCATCATCCAGAAATAAAAGCAACTTCCCCTTGGCCAGTCGAGCACCCTGATTTCTAGTAGCAGATCGTCCCCGGTTGGGCTGAACTTTGTAGTTCAAATTAAACGTGTTTTCAAATTCCAGACTGCTTAGATACTCCTCGGTTCCGTCAGTAGAGCCATCCACTATCACCCACACTTCAAAATTCCCGACAGATTGCTTCATTAGACAACTCAGAAGGCCAGGGAGTTTAGCCAAGCCATTAAAGGAAGGTATGATGACACTTATTTCCAATTTAACTTTTGGTTAACCTAGACAGTTTCAACATTCTCTCCAAACCACGAATAAGAAAGATCTCCCAAGGACTATAATGCATCTTTAAGAAGATCTCCTCATTCTTTTTCATCATCGCATTTTTAGGTCCATTGCTGCCTCCCATCATGTGAATCACTTCAGCTTCTGGCCGATAGGCTATCTTAAAACCCAGTCTACTAAAGTGAAGACACCACTCCACATCCTCCTGGTACATGAAGAAGGTCTCTTGTAATTTACCATTGGGAAACTGCTTGAGAAGTTCCCTATTAAACATAAAAAAGGTTCCCCATACCCAATCCGCAAAACATGGTGTTTTATGATCAAAAAAAGCACCTAAAAGGACGGTAGCTCGTTTCTCTTTGGACCAAAATTTCTGCAACCGAAGAAGTTCTATCATCTGATACTTTAGCCCTGGAAATCGCTGACAGACATGTTGGATTACCCCATCGGGATACTCAAGTTTGGCTGAAGCCACGGCCACATCCGAATTCGACCTAAGGTAATTGAATACCAAAGAAATCGCATCATTTTTGAGTAGGGTATCACTATTGAGCAACAATATGTAATCGCCCGAAGCCTGTTCTATTCCTAAATTATTACCCGCTGCAAACCCGACATTTTTATGACTCTGAATAAATTTAACATCCTTAAATGCTCTTGGAATATCGGATGGGTCTTCGTCTGAATGATTATCCACCACAATGATTTCAAATGAGCACCCCAGTGTTCGTTGGTATACGCTCTGAATAGCACCTTTGGTAAGGTCTAGTGTATTATAATTAACGATGATAACAGAAACGTCCATTAAAACAACCACTTAATCCAATGCATAATGCGTGCGATATTTCTATTATTTCGGACGGCCAATCGAAATGAAGACAGTGGGAAAATCGGGGCTTTCATATGATCAATAAGTTCGTCGATATTAGCACCTTTCTCCAAAGTTAACGCAGGCCATTCGGGGGGATTGGCAGGGTGGACATTCTGGGCCATTTGGTAATTCGACACATTAAGTGATTTCCACCACTCGAAATAGCTCATTTTTTGTTCCTGAGCAGACAACTCCTCTGAAGCATGTCCCCAATTATTAAGCTTATACCACAGTTCTGCTTCACCCCTCGCCCAGGTTTCATGGAGAACATAAAAAGGTGACAACCTATTAAAATAACCATTGTGTCTCGCTCTTTCATAATTTGGGCAGGTAGTGGCGAAAGGAGCCATTTCCGGGAGTTCCCCACCGAAATCAACCATCAGAAAGCCCTCATCAAGTTTCTTGATAAGTGGTATCCAATTCGCCAAGACATTAAAGGGCTTTTCAGCTCCAGAAGGATTGGGATTTAGCTGAATAAGGTATTCCGTGAAGCCTTTAAAATCAAGAAAATACTCATCACTATCCACCTGAACATGCCACCCCCCTATACCCAGGCGATTAGCGATCATCATCCTCTGTCTGTTGCAGTTTCCTCTTGAATCAAGTGAGCTCAAAGAAAAGTCATCTTCATAAAGAATGATCTTTTTATCTTTATCAATTGACTCTACAAAAGCATAAAATTTATCGTCCTCGATATCATATTTTTCGCCAGACCAGGATCTTCTGTTCTTATCTATAGCCAAACAAATCACATCAGAGCTTTCATAAACCCGAGGCAGAGAATTCTTGAGAAACTCCCAGTCATAAGAAACACAAAATCCGGTCTTTATCATGGTACAGATTGAAATTACATGGCCCCAGATGGAGTAAAATGCGCATTTGGTGAAGCATCCCCGCGCAGATGATCTTCGATGCGTGCCAGCAACTCATCATCTAAGTAATTCCGCCAATCCGTAGGGTCTGCTTTTCTATACATTAATCTGCCTTCTCCTTTCCGCTGATCGGTCGAATTTCTCTTTTTCATTAAATCGAATGACTCACTTGCAATCGCCATATCAATGATTCCTTCCTCCAATTTGGGGAGTTGAAGTTCCTTAATTATTCGCTCAACTTCACTCCGGGTATTCGAGACAAGTTGATTATAATCAGAAAAACAACAGGCTCCTTTCAGGCTATTAGATTTCCACCCTTCAAGGTGATTTGTCCAGGTTCCAAACCACGGGACTCCATTGAGTAATAAGTCTTCAATAAATGTATTTAACCTTTTTCTATTTCTCCTGTATACGAAAATTTTCTTTGGCTTCAGAAGGAGGTCAGTCCATCTAAACAACCTATAGTATTCCTGAAAATCAGGGGACTCATAAAAATAAAAGAATGATGAAATGGCTACTGATGGAAAATCTCTGGATAAATAAATCACTCTTTCCGGGTCAGAATCTATCTGTCTAAAATTATCTATGGTATAGTGACCCTTCCCTATAAAGCCGTTTTTAGAGTCTGAGGAAATTCGATCATTTATCTCTGTCGCTATTTCGTGGTTTCCCATCACCACCTTTACTTCCAAGTTATAAAGATGGGCAAATAGCCTGGTCACCCAGGTATTTCCTGATCTGGGATACCCTATCACGTACAACTTAATTTTATCCATCAATTTCTATTTGATGCCACCCCTCGGGAATGACAGCCACAGGGTACTCACGTTTCACTTTGAACCCCAGCCAGTACTTTGGAACTATAACTTGCCGGTCTTCCTTCTTATTCAAATATGCTGCCCACCAGGCAAAAGTGCTATTTGAAATGATCGCTACGTCTGCAAATTGAATCAGCTGGAAATCAATAATCGCTTCATTTTGCACAATCTCATGCGCTCCCCACCCTGTCAGGTTTTTCTCACAATAGGCCACATCATTTGTGACCACCACCTTGTAGTATTGATCAATTCCATCAATGTAGCTCCTTGCCATTTCATAATACTGAACTGGCAAACTCAGATCGTACCCAAGCTTTTCATTGCCTGAGTGTTGGTAGTCTCCCCTCCTTACATGAATGACCAGAAGTTTTCTTCTCCTTAACTTATTGGCGTATAGTTTATCAAACGCCATGACATATTTTGGTCTTACTCTGAAACTGTTTACAATAAGATTCCGATGCGACTCAAAAAACAAACTTGATTGAAAATAGCCAATAAAAAATGCACCACGCTCAAGCAAGGGTTTAGCCGAATCGGGGTGATCCCAATTACTAACATTTACCTCTTTTTTCAGTACTCCCCCCCACATACATCGAAGCATAAAATTGTACAACCGCGGGTGTAATATTCGTTTTAACAAATAACCCAAATTTCTTGACGGACCTACAAAATATTGCAAGTCATCCTTTAGATCAATTTTAGTAATCAAAAAGGGTGTCTTCAAGTGTCTGGAAGTGGCTAGTCCAAATGCGTATTGAAAGAGCTGATTACCCAGCTGGCCTCTGGAATTGATTATGATCATCTGAAGAAGAAAATTCGATCCAAATGAAGTATTTCTAAGAAGGTACGCCGAGGAAAACTAAATAAGCATAAGAACAGACACTTCCCCATATGAAGATAGCTTGATTCTTTGCGAAACTTGGAGATCAAATACTTGTTATGCTCAAATATTGTGATTTTCCTAAAATCCATAAGTTCATGCTCTGACACAAGACCGTGTTGAAAATAATAATTGACCACCTGCATCCGTGTCTTATAGAGCCCAGAATATATTGTGTCCATATTTTGAGAGATGATTTTCACCGTATCGCTGTCCGACCATTTACGATGGTGATGAAGTATGCGGTCTACATAATAGGTTTGCGAATGAGCTCCGATTCTAAACCACATTTCAGTGTCGCCCCAGTGAAACTCCATAAAATTACCCACTTTTTCAATCAAGCCCCTTCTCATCAACCCAATACCCTGCTTCATCACGGGATAAGATAAAAACCCATGGGGGCCCTGTTTGACCAAGTCTACGCAGGAAAATGCTTGATTCATAAACTGATCAGGAGCTGGCAAGGGTTGATCGTTCATTGTTTCTCCCGATTCATTAATAATATCATGACCTGCACAGACCAACCCCACTTCCGGTTGAACATCTAATATATTGACGCATACTTCGATCATTTCCGGATCCCACCAGTCATCGGCATCCAACTTACCCCAGTAATCCCCTGTGCAGAGGGACATCCCATAATTCCAGTTTGGCATCATTCCAAGATTTTTCTCATTCCGGAAAAGCTTGATTCTGGAATCCGATGAGGCATACCGCTGGCAAATGCTATATGTATCATCCGTAGAACAGTCGTCTACAATTACCAATTCAAAATCTCCATAAGTTTGATTCAGTATAGATTCGATGGACTCAGCAATGAAATCCTGAGTATTGTAAACTGGAATTAAAATAGAAACCTTAGCCATTCTTCTGTGCCTGCATCACAATTGTTTCAACCTTATTTGGCACCAATCCCATTTCGTTCATATGCTGCTCCACACCTGTTAGCTCCGGGTCATTACTTTCTCCCACCTCATACTTCCTGACATGATTGAATCCATTCGTCTCAAGCAAATGAGTTAATGTGAACTCAGTGTGAATGAACCGATGCTTAAAGCCATAGAACAGCTTATTCACCACAAATGCGGGATCTCTGGGAACACCCTGATCAATGAATAGATTATAATAATGGTCTATATATTCTTTGTGCTCAGGGGTATCAGGATTTTGCAAAACCTGGATGGCACCCATCAGATTAGGGGTTGCAATCCTGATTTTTCCTTGAGGCTTCAGAACTCTAAAACACTCCTTGATCATAAAATCTGCGTCCCCATAGGGTATATGCTCGATCATGTGTTCAGCAAAAACGTAATCCAACGTATTGTCCCCAAATGGAAAAGTCTTGGTAGCGTCCATGTAGACCACATGGTTTGCCTTAGGCTCAATATCTGCATTGAGCCAGCCATTTATGGAATTGCCTTGCGCACCAATTTGTAGCTTTTTTGGACTGCTTGAGGACATGTAATCTTGAATCAATTGGTCTTGACGGCTTATGTGAAAGCGCTGGGACAATTTTTCCGGGGTTTGTCCCAATAAAAGCCTTACACTCCGTACCACATGGACGATTATTGGATACTTCTTCAATCTATTGAACATAGTGCAACTAAATTAACTTTTGATAGGTTTCCTGATATTCAGCACTAATTAATTTCCAGTCGAATCGTGAGATCACTTTGTCGATATTTCTTCTTAAATCGGCATAAACCTCTGGGTCAGATGCCATTTTGACAATGGCATCTTCAATTTCCCCAATATTTGGTTTTCCATCATCGTGAAATCCCACCACATAGCCTGCATAATGCTCACCATCTTGCATTACTTCTGGCAATCCACCCCAGTCCGTGACAATCACCGGCTTACCATTGGACAAATACTCCAGCACAGAAATACCAAATGTCTCTCCTTCAAAAAAGGAAGGTAGCACCCCGATATCAAAACCAGCAATATAAAGCCCCGGATTTGAACTATAGCCTGTGAAAACAATTCCTTCTTGATCACCATAGGTTTTGGCTAACTGGTCCAAAAAGGTGCCCTCCCCCACCAAAACCAGCTTCATTTGTCTCTGGACTCTCTTTTTGGCACCTAAAAATGCCAAAATCAGCGCCTCCCAACCTTTGCTCTGATGCCCTCTGGCAACCATCCCCACTACAAATGAATCCTTATCTTTTTGTTCTTCATTTTTCACTGGAACAAATGGCAGACCATTGTAAATAAGCTTTATTCTTTTCGGATCCAAAGCTAAATAGCTGGCTAATTTCCTCTTAGCAAACTCTGATACAGCCACCCAGCTATTCACTCTCCCTATGACAATCTCATCAATCTCCTCACCCTTTCTCATTCTCAATAGATAGTCCCCTTCTTCGGTAACCACGAGTGGAACGGATGAATGCAAGTGCTTCGCACAATTCAAATCAGAAGGATATAAAAAAGAATGGACCACGTCAACCCGGTGTTTCCAAATGATATATTTAAACAAAAGACCAATCATCTTTTGGCGAATCGAAGGTGATTTGCCACTCGATTCTTCAAGTGCATTCAATTTCCACCCAAGGTAATTAATTAGGTGAAAGCGGTTTAGGTCATAATATCTAACTTTTTTCGAGAGGAGCGTATTCAACATTTGAGTCTCTACCTTATCTCCATTCCAGACAAAAAAGTAAACTTCCGTCTGAGAATTCTCACTCAATATTGAGGCCAACTTGAGCGCAAAGGTCTGAGCCCCTCCTACTTCAAGTGTACTAATCGAGATCAATATTTTTTTGTGGGTGCCAGATTTATTCAATTTCGAAAGGACTTTTGTCTTAGAATATTAGCTAACCAGTACGCATTAAAAACTGCAACCACCAGATAGAGTAGATACCTCACACCGGGTTTGATCAAGAATGCTTGAAATACCTTTTTTACCCCTTTTTGGTAGTCTAGTTTGAGCGTATCGATAGCAATGTTCATCAAAAAATCTATATCAGAATTCAGGTACTCCAAATTGAGATTGACCAACTCGAAAAAGGGGGAATGCTTGCTAAATTCCCTTCTCATCACTATCCGATAATAATAGGTATTCCACAAATTACTACTTGTGTTATTTTCATGTCTTCTCACTAAGGCCAACCCTCCGGGTTGACTATTGAAGATGAATTTACATCCCGCATTCAGGCAAGATAACCAAAACATCCAGTCTTCATTATATCGAAAATCCGGGTTAAACAACCCGACTTTCCTAAAAAGTTCTTTCGGTATCAAGGGGGAATTAATTGTAAAGGGTCCTTTGAGCAGAGTTCGGCCAATCTCCACCCCAGATCCTGATACCTCGGGAGTATCAAATGATCTTACCTGGTTTTTGTGCCCGTTGAAAGATTCACCAAAAATCCGGTGATGTGAATAAACAATATCAACATGGGGATTGATACGATGGATTTCAACTTGATAACGGATCTTGTCAGGCTCCAGCATATCATCGGCATCCAGTAATTGAATGAAATCCCCCTTTGACACTTCCAATCCCAGATTTCTGGCGGCATTGGGTCCTGAATTTTTCTGGAACAAATAGCTAATTCTTGAGTCCTTTTTAGCGTATTCCAGTGCTACTTTCCTGGTGTCATCCTCCGAGCCATCATCTACTATAATGCACTCCCAACTGGGATAGCTCTGTGCCAGCACACTATCCAGACACTCCGGGAGATACCTCGCATAGTTATAACAAGGGATAATGACTGAAACCAAGGGATATTTACTCATGATTTTCTAAAGAACCTCTTCTTCAAAACATACAATACATCAAGCAGTTTCCTCATTTTATTTCTACCCAACAATACTGAAACAATGCTCATCTTAATACCAGTCATCATTGAGCCCGCTTCAATCTCATGATTGCCCTCTTTGCTTAAGTGTTCAAAATAAGCTTCATTATTAGAATCTATCCCCAAATGAGTCTTACACAATTTGTGCTTAATCCTAAGGAACGGTAAATCCAAATGAGCAGCACTAAAGCCTCTTTCATCAAAAACGGCAATTGGCTCATTCGTATAGAAATTATGGTTCGGATTCAAACCAAAAGCCTTAATCATGAATGCATAATCCGCACAACTTTTATAGCGCTGATCAAATAAACCGCACCGCACAAACAAACTCCTGTGAGCAAATATAGCCTGATGACAAATGACTCGCTCCGCCAGCTTTTCATTCGTATATTCAAATCCATATCTCCTCCCAGAATGCTTGAAAAAGACATCTCCATAAACGAAATGGACTTTCGGGTAATAAAGGTGGTCAGCAATTGCAGAGAGGGCATTCTCGTACAACTGATCATCCGAACCCAGAAAATACAACCACTCCCCACTGGCCATGGCAACGCCCTTATTCATGGCGTCATAAATACCCGTATCGCTCTCACTTATCCATTTAACTCCATATCCCTTATAATCCTCTATGATTTCTAACGTTCGGTCCGTGCTGTTCCCATCAATCAACAGTACCTCATAAGACGAATAGGATTGGTGGCAAACAGAATCCAAGCAACTTCTCAGAGTAAGTTCCGCATTGAAAGTAGGGATGATTATCGATATTGTAGGTTTATCAGGCACGGCTATCAGTCCTTTTCCTGAAGTTTTGTCCCTCACTAATAAGATAAAGGCCAATGATGAAAAACGGAATTAGAGGTATCCTGTACCTAACCAAAGATCCGAAATTATAGGTGGAAATTCCGATAGCGAATGCAAATGCCAGTGAAAAAACCATACAAAACCCTACCACTGGGTTGGAAAATATCTGGCTAAAAAACCGCGAAAGGCCAATTTTCCAAATAACCCTGATCAACAGAACGATCATAAAAAGACTCTCCAATGCAGACAACAGCATGACAGGATTGCGTACTTCCCAAATTACTGGCCGAAAAAGCCCTGTAAACACGGCCATTGGAGCCTTCCTTATCATCCCGCCCGTGGAGAAATCATAATCTCCGAATGTATATACCGACCCAGCCTGTTGCTCGCCCACATACTCCAACCATTTGGCAGTCTCTTCGGCAGTATAGGCTATTGCATCCAATGAATACCTTTGATTATCTTCTGATATTTCCTGAACGGAAAAAAACCCTCCAAAAATTACTATGATTACTATAAATGGAACAATTAATAGTTTGAGGGCCCAATTGTCAATTCTCTTCATGCTGGCAAATCCAACCATTACCATAATCCCCGGAATCAAACACATCAAAATATAAATCTTGATAGTATAGAGGATATAAAACGACACGATAAAAATTAATACCATCGAAATCGAATAGCGCCTTTGAAAAACCACACCAAACACCCCATAAACTATCCAACCCAAAGCAGAAAGTGTGATGGGGTCCTTTAGTATTCCAGATCCCCAAAACCATAATGATGGAATAAATAAACAAGCTACAGCCAATTGTTTGACCAAAGCTGGATAAAGGGTGCAGAATGCATTGAACAATGCCCACACTCCGCTAAAACTTAGCACCGCAAAAAAAATGGCTATAGAATAGTAGGATCCACCACAAACAACCCCAAAAAAACCCACAATACGAGCAATAAAGTATGTGGGGGCATCCCCAAAGGTAAAAATCCTGGAAGCATACTGATAGGTATCGGGATGATATTCTGTTGGCCCGAAAACAAGCCTGAACCATGCCATCGGGGATTCAAAAAAACTATTGGCAATAATCACCCCAGGCTTAAAGTAATAATTAAATGTATCTCCACCATACCCGTAGTAAAACTCAAAAATAAAACCCACCATTACGGCTCCAAATATTTTCAGATATAAGGCAGGTAAAAAATACCTTCGAGTCTGGCGATTCGTAAAGTATGGTCTCAGAAAAAAAGCGCCCACAGAAATAAGTAATAAGTAAAATGGTGTAAACAGCAAATCCCTAACTCCCATGTTTATTACTTTCGCTTAATTCTATTTTTTTAGTGACTTATTCCGTCTTATCATGCATTCATGAAACTCCTCTTCCTCACCCCATATCCAATTCAAAGAGCCCCATCACAGCGCTTTAGGTTCGAGCATTTTTTCAAATTTATGGAAGAAATGGATTTGACTTATGACTTTAGCTCTTTTCTTTCCGAAAAGGCCTGGGGCATAGCCTATCAGCGGGGTAATTTCGTAAATAAGGGATTTTATGTGATTGGAGGATATCTATCCAGGATAAAAATGCTCTTCACATTAGGGAAGTATGATTTTATCTTCATTCATCGGGAGCTCACACCCTTCGGTCCACCCGTCTTTGAATGGTTAATCACCCGGGTATTTAAGAAAAAGGTGATCTACGACTTTGATGACGCCATCTGGATGGCTGATCAGAACCATGAAAACATTCTCTGGAAAACCCTGAAATGGCGCTCAAAAGTAGCGTCAATCTGTAAATGGAGCTGGAAAGTATCGGTTGGGAATGAATACCTCGGTGATTTTGCACGCAAATATTGCGATGATGTGGTGCTAGTACCCACCATCGTGGACACTTCTATTCACACACCCCCTATTCATCAAAAACACCCAATACCGGTCATCGGGTGGACAGGCTCGCACTCTACACTCTTCTATCTGGACACTATTCTTCCGGCTCTTACACTGCTGCAGGAGCGATTCGAATTTGAATTTTTAGTCATTGCCAATAAAAACCCCAACCTACCTCTCAAACACTTTCGCTTCCTGGCATGGAAGAAAGAAACGGAGATTGAAGACCTGAGTCTCATGGATATAGGGGTGATGCCTTTGGAGGACACGGAATGGTCGAAAGGGAAATGCGGATTCAAGCTGATCCAATACCTTTCTCTTGGTGTACCAGCGGTCGCCAGTCCCGTAGGGGTGAATAATGAAATCATTCAAGAGGATTTTAACGGATACTTTGCCCAAACCACAGAAGATTGGGTGTCCAGGCTTTCAACCTTGCTTCAGGATCATCAGAAAAGAAAGACTTTGGGAAACAATGGCCGACTACTGATCGAGCAGAAATACTCAGTAAATAGCCAGAAGCAAACTTTTTTCAATCTATTCAACGACCAGCCCTAAGCTTCTCAAAAGTCGAAAATGCCTCTGCAGTTTCTGAATCGTAAGCGAGCAGCCGTACCGGAAGGGCTCCAAATTTATCCAGGGCACCGTCTTGCCCTAGAGCTTCCTGGGTGATCAGATAAAAATCCTCTGTCTCACACATGCGGCTCAGTTCGTTCTTCGTAGCCAGTTTTTCATGAATTTTCTCAAATCCCCGCTCTCCGCCAAACTTCACCTGAATGAGTGGAGCACAAACGCTTACCAAATCCGCTACTTTAACAGATCGAAGCTTGGGGATCATGATGACTCCCCCGAAATCTCTGCTCATTTGGGCATAGATCAATTGGCGGGCATTGTCCAATGAATCCACAAATCGAGTCAGTTCTTGGCTGTATAGAGTAATGGTCTCTCCTGCATTCAATTTTGACAACTTATCCACGATGGAGCCAGGTGATCCTATCAGATTACCAAACCGAATTACAGAAGCCTGAAACTCTGGACTATTGGATTTTAGCACCAACCGCTCACCGGCTTGTTTCGAATTGCCATAGACAGAAACTGGCTCTACTGCCTTGTCTGTAGACACAAAGATCAGTTGTCGAACACCAGAACGCCGGGCCGCGTGAATCACATTTTCCGTGCCCAACACATTGGTCTTGTAGCATTCGGTTGGATTATCCTCACACGTACCCACCTGCTTCATGGCCGCAGCATGTATCACCAGCTCCACCCCATTGCAGGCTTCGGCCAGTCTGTCTTCATCGCGCACATCCCCGATCACAAAATCCACCCTCTGGGATAAATCTCCGAGTTGCATCTTGAGATTGAAGTGCTTCAGCTCATCTCTGGAAAATACCACAACATGCGTATCCTCTTGCTTGAGGAGCTCACCTACCAGGAATGAGCCCAAATATCCGGCACCTCCGGTAATCAATACTTTCTTACGCAAATGATTTTCCATTATTTAGAGCTCCTTAAGCTTCATTTTAGCTTCCTTGTTAGCAGAATGACTCCTCCCTGTAATCTTACGAACCTGCTTATAATAGGCTTTGGCAGCCTCAGTATCTTCTTCTTTCTCTGCAATCCTGCCCAAATGTAGTACGGCATAAATATAGTAACCCATATCTGTGGCATCAGCAGCCTCACCGTATTCCATAGCTAGTTTAAAGTATTTCTTGGCCTCTTCAAAATTGCGGTGAATCTCATTCATATGCCCAAGGAAAAAGGAAGCATACCTGCCGGAATTGTATTCATATCCAGCCTGAGCACTGTCAATCCGGTTCAAAATGGATATACACTCTTTGGTGGCTTCTCCATAGTTGCCGGATTGATAGAGAAGGCGCGTATAAAATCTATGGAAATAAGCATTGCCCGGAAAAGTTTTATGGAGATACCCTGCCAGCTGCATCGATCCCTGAATATCATTTTCCTCATAATACGAGATTCGCATCAAATAGTATTGCGCCTCCGTGCGGGTATAAAATGCATTTCTGGCCACAATTTTTAACTGCTCAATCCCTTTTTCTTTATCCCCATCTGGAAAAATGGCCATAACAGGTTTCAGAAAAGGATAATTCTCCGGCACCCACTCCCGATAATAATTGAACAACGCATCTCCAAACAATAGCTCAGGGCTCAGATCACCATAGCCTTTACATTCCTCCAGATATTTCAAGGCATTCTTCCCTGCATAGGCCGCCTTCCCCCACTCTCTTCTTTCCGAATACAATCTTCCCTGAAAAGCATAAGTGGCTGCCAGCATAAAAGCTCCCTCTACCTTATTCAGGTCTTTGTAGAGCCGCTCCGCCAGGATCATGGAGGTGTCCATATAGGCATGAAAGGCCTTGTCATACTCCTCGTTGTTGAAATTAGGCAGAATACGCCACCAATAGTTCAGTCCCATGAGAAAATAGGGCAGCGGGTGCCAGCCATATTCCTTTCTCAGGTAATTAAAGTGTGACATAGATCGCTCAAAGCGAAAATTGTACATGTCATTGATCGCCTCAGTGGACTCCATCTGAATGAAGGGATTGGAGAGTATGCTATAGTTGCTATCTATGGGTATTTTGGCATTGAACTGCGCCCGGGCACTAAACATCCAGGTGAGACAACAGGCAAAAATCAGGAGTTTCTTCATGTGGTGATCCTTTTAGCAAGAGCTAGTAGGCAACTATTGTTCCAAACGGAGCAAGGCTTATGAATTTTCATACGAAATTAGCGCCAATGAACGGGTTAAATAAGTATCGCCAACGATTTTTAGACGACTGGTATAACATAGACGGAAAAGCCTTCTTCTTCGTTTTATGTCTGCTCTATTTTTCAGCCTTTCTCATCAAGAGGATGTTTATCATTGATAGCATTGCCGCATTCGAAATCCTGCAGGATCGCGGTGAAATGTGGATCATGGATGTCTTCTTTGGCCTACAGTACCTCTCGGTGCCCATCTTCATCGCCTGGAAATTTACCCTCACATCCTTCCTGCTATGGGTAGGCTGCTTTCTCTTTGGGTATAGGGTCACTTACGCTCAGCTATGGAAAATGGTGATGATCATGGAGTTGGTCTTTATTATCCCTGAACTTTTGAAGGTCGTCTGGTTTACTGTATTTGAAACCGACCCTACTTACCATGATTTCGTGGCCTACTATCCACTGAGCCTCATTAATTTTTTCAACTATGAAAGCCTGGATGCAAAGTGGCTATATCCCCTCAAAGCGCTCAATCTTTTTGAGATTCTATACTGGGGAATGCTGGTAGCCGGCATCTATTGGTTGAGCAATAAAAAACTGAAAACATCCCTTTTCATTACACTTAGCTCATATGTGCTTTTTTTCTTTTTGTGGCTAATCTATTATGTGATCGTGTACAAATGAATTTTACACCTGAAATCCTGGCAGAAACAAACTCTCCTTTTTAACAAAATTTATATGTAATGAAAGAATCAAAAATTCCATTTCGGAGTAAATAAGCTTTATAATAGCCCATATAAAGAATCGAATCCTCAGACATTATACCGCATTATTGCTAATTTCGCCAAGTTGACTCAAAAGAATCATGATGGGATATCAAAAGACTAACGTAATAGCCGGATGGGCTACTTTTATCATTTCAATGGTGGTCTACACCTTGACCGTGGAGCCCACTGCCAGTTTCTGGGACTGTGGTGAGTTTATCGCCTGTTCTTATAAGCTCGAAGTTCCCCACCCTCCGGGAGCACCTTTTTTCCTTTTGGTAGGCAGATTATTCTCTCTACTGGCTCTGGGTGATGTCACTCAGGTAGCCTTCTGGATCAATATGCTCAGTGTGATGAGTAGTGCATTTTCTATCCTGTTCTTGTTTTGGTCCATCACTCACCTTGTCAAGAGAGTGCTGAAAATCAAGAAAGGTGAAGAAACCACTGAACAGACCATCCTGATTATGAGTGCAGGCCTTGTTGGTGCTTTGTCTTGCACCTTCTCTGACTCCTTTTGGTTCAGCGCTGTGGAAGCCGAAGTTTACGGTATGTCAGCGTTTTTTACCGCCTTTGTATTTTGGGCTATCCTGAAATGGGAAAACATTGAAAACGACTCAGATGGAAACAAATGGCTGATCCTTATCGCTTACATGATGGGCTTATCCATTGGTGTTCACTTGCTCAACCTCGTGACGATCCCGGCTATGGGGCTGATCATTTATTTTAAAAACAACGAAAAGATTACCAAAAAAGGAATCATCCTAACCCTAGGTGCTGCCGGAGCTGCTATACTCATCGTCATGCTGGGCGTAATCCCCGGCCTGCCTTCGGTAGCGGGTACTCTGGAAATATTCTTTGTCAATGGCTTGGGACTTCCATTTGGATCGGGGGTTATATTCTTTGGTACTGCATTTCTTGGCGGATTGGTTTATGGAATATACTACTCCATCAAAAAACAGAAACTTACGCTCAATACCATTCTCCTTTGTTTCACTTTCATCATCATCGGTTATTCTTCCTATACCATCGTACTCATACGAAGTAATTACAACCCACCGATAGATGAAAACAACCCTGAAGACGTGCTGTCTTTCGTGTCTTACCTGAAACGCGAGCAGTACGGGAGCAGACCTTTGTTTAAAGGTCAGTACTATACAGCCGATATCGTAGATCAAAAGCAGGGCAGTCCTACTTACATGCGTGGTGAGGATAAGTACGAAATCAAAGATTACAAACTTGAGTACGTCTATAATCCCAAGCATACCACCATTCTGCCCAGGATGTACAGCAACACGGAAGCACACAAGCAGCGCTACCGAGAGATTACCGGGCTGCAACCCGATGAAAAACCAAGTTTTACGGACAACATATACTTTATGCTCAACTATCAGGTGGGCACTATGTACATGCGATATTTCCTATGGAACTTCTCTGGCAGAAGTTCAGACATTCAGGATGCTGGTTGGGTAGGGCTCAACGGTGCTTTTGATACAGACCTTCCAGAGTCTCTTCTGGAAAACAAGGGCAGGAACATCTATTATTCTCTGCCCCTTTTGCTAGGCTTGTTAGGGATTTTCATTCAGTACAAAAAGGACAAAAAATATTTTTCGGTCACGCTGCTACTCTTCTTCCTGACAGGAATAGCTCTGGTACTTTACCTGAACTCTCCCCCGTCTGAGCCTCGTGAGCGTGATTACATTTATTCCGGCTCCTATTATGTATTCGCTATTTGGATCGGTTTCGGAGTACTGGCCATATACGACTTGCTCGGGGCCATTGTGAAAAACAAGAAACTCCTGGCCGTACTCTCCTTACTATTGGGACTTACCATACCGGGTGTAATGGCAAAAGAAAACTGGGACGATCATGACAGATCCAACAGGTACTTCTCAGTAGATGCAGCCAAAAACTACCTGGATTCATGTGCGCCCAATGCCATATTGTTCACTGGTGGAGACAATGACACCTTCCCTCTCTGGTATGTTCAGGAAGTGGAAGGATACAGAACAGACGTGCGTGTGATCGTATTGAGCTATTTCAATACCGACTGGTACGTGAGCCAGATGATGCGCCCTGCCTACGAGTCAGCGCCGCTACCATTCAGCTTGTCTCTCAAGAATTATCAGCAGGGCGGGCTCAATGATTATCTGCCGGTAATGGAGAATAAGAGCATCAAAGGGGCCATCAATGCGAATAGGTTCCTCGATCTGATCAAACAGGAGCACAAAGGTCTTCAGGTGCCCCTGAGCACTGGATCTTACTACAACTCAGTTCCTTCCAGGCAGATGTTCCTGAACATTGACACTGCGAAGATCAAAGCAATGGGTGTAGTGCCTAAAAATCTGGAAAACAGGATTGTGGATAAAATGACCTGGAGTATACAGGGAAGAGGACTGGAAAAGAATGACCTGGGAGTGATTGACCTCATGGTCAACTCTAATTGGGAGAGACCTATCTACTTCAATACCACCTCCATGAATTCACTGAATATGAACCTTAGACCTTATGTGGTTCAGGAGGGTATTGCTTACCGACTATTGCCGGTAAAAAACCCGAATGCCCAGGAATATCAGGTGAACAACGACGTGATGTACCAAAACCTGATGGAGAAATATCACTGGAGACAGCTGGATAATCCGGATGTGTATTATTCTGAGGATTATCGCAATTTCTGTCTGAATCACAGATCAGCTTTTAACACACTGGCTATCTCACTGATGGAAGCCAATGACTATGACCGAGCTAAGGAAGTATTGGTAAGGTGTCTGGAGGTAATGCCCAATGAGTCCATTCCATTTGACTACTTCAATGTACAGCAGGTAGGTCTGCTTCTTGAGGTCGGCGAAAATGATCTGGCCAACTATGTGGCAGAAACCACCTCAAAAGATGCTGTAGAAATGCTGGATTACTATATAGAAAGGGGTATCTACAACCGTGCGGAAATCCAACAAAAACTCTACTCGCTAAATAACATCACCCGTGCCTATCGGGCCAACCGGATGAATGAGGAGGCTGCAAAGTATGAGGAGATGTTCAATAAATACTACAAATCCTTTCAGAATAATTAATGAGATAGAAGGATCTCAAAAAAGGCCCCGCGAGTTTCACTCGCGGGGCCTTTTGTTTTTTCAACCGGTGGTAAGGCTGACCCCCATTACTCATGGATCAATCTAACTCATCCCAGAGCATCTAACTACCAGGCTCTCACCCAAAGAATCCTGAGTTCGGGCTACGACCAATGACGAGTTCATCAGTTGGTATGAGGGGCTGACAACCGACGCGTTTAGAAGATCACCAACTAGACCATCGAGCCCTACATCATGACGAAAGCTATGGAGGGATCAAGCGGAATTCCTGTGGATAAATTGTATTAAAGATGGATGTTGAAGTAGTTATCTGATACCTTACATCCCTCAATCCAATTGATTTGCAACATACCCTTCATTTTCTTTGCTTGCCCCGGGCCGCGTAGGCAAAGAAAACAATTGGTGATTCCACATAAAGGAGGCACCAACCTGGCCGGTCGCACGCAAACAATCATTTTGACTCATCTGGGTTGCGCTTTTTTAGGAATTTTTTGGAGTCAAAATGATTCACACTTGTCCCGGCCGGGCAAGGCTTGGATGCCCCGCCCTCCTTTACGTCCTTGTTCTCTACTTTCAAGTAGATTATTTGATTTTACAAACAATAAATATATAATGTCACCCCACACAAATATTGTTTGACCCCTATGGAGGGGGATCATTAAGAGGACATCAAATATTGAACAAAAAAAAGCCACCAAAATCTTTTCAACTTGGTGGCATCTGCTTTCAGAAAGAAGATTCTAATTTTTCAAAAATCGATAGGCTTTTTTGAACCTCAATACCTCATCTTTTACCACAAGGAAATAATACCCTGTAGCAAAATCTTTCACGGGTACTCTGAATCGGCCATTTCCAATTTCCTCAGGAGAAATCTTAATCTCATTACCGATGATACTGTGCATCTCAAACTCAGTATTGGTAAGGGTAGAATTGGAGATCTCCACGATCACATACTCAACAGCCGGGTTAGGATAAATCTCAATCTTATTGCTAATATCAAGAGGCTGATTGTAGAAATTAGTTTCTGCACTCACCACGCTACCAGTACCACTCTGTGACCAGGCGGCCAAGGAGAGGAGGCAGGCAAACGACGCTATGATGAGTTTATTGTACATTGTTACATACAAAGTACGCAAAAAAAATACCAAAGTTCCCGCATTACCTCAAAATTTTTACATGAATTCTTCGTTAAGTCCGGTTTTTAACATCTTTTATGATGTCTTAAAAAAAACCACCCTAAAAATGTAATTTTTTGAAAGCCGCAGGCAGATATTCTATCAAATCTGATGCCATTAATGAAATCTCCCCCACGTTAATGGCAGCTTCGTCTCCGGCCTGTCCATGGAGATACACTCCGGCCCTCAGCGCATCAAATGGTGCCATCCCCTGTGCCAGCAAAGCCGCCACAATGCCCGTGAGCACATCGCCGCTGCCAGCAGTAGCCATCCCCGGGTTACCGGTGGGATTAAAATATAGGTACCCACGAGAACTGCAAACCGCTGAATAAGCTCCCTTCAACACCACATTTAGTTGATAGGTCTTCGCCAACCAGCGGAGTTTTTCCAATTTTTCAAAATCGCTCCTCCAGGCCCCTACCAAACGAGCAAACTCTCCAGGATGCGGTGTAAGAATGCTTTCCGGTGGCAATGCATTCAATAGCTCGGGGTTGAGTGCCAGGATATTAAGTGCATCAGCATCCAACACCATGGGTTCGCTGGTATGAAGAATCAAATCAGCCAACGCCTTTTGGGTAAGCGAATTGGTGCCGATACCCGGTCCCATTGCCAGCACATCCACATTGTCGGCGGGCATGACCTCCGTGATTACTTCAGTATGCTCATCTTCAATCACCATGGCCTCCGGTACATTCACCTGAAGAATATTTAACCCGCAGCAAGGCGTGTGTATATACAGCAACCCGCATCCGCTACGCATGGCTGCCCTGGCACTCAAAGTGGCCGCACCCATCTTGCCCTTACTACCTGCAATCAGCAGCAATCTGCCAGCACTTCCCTTGTGGTCAAACGTGGATCGTGAGGGCAGCGCAATATCCCGGGCCTGGGTAAAAAAAGCATCAGTCTCGCAACTCTGTATGAAAGGCTCATCCAGTCCAATATCCACCACATGCCACTGCCCTACGTACTTGCGCATTTCCGGAAGGAAAAAAATCAATTTGGGAGTCTGAAAAGAAATGGTATGTGTAGCCTCCACTACCGCTCCCTCACCCAGTGGCTGGTCAGGATAAAGGCCGGACGAGATGTCAATAGCGTATACCTCAGCACCTGATTTATTTATTTGATCAATCACATTGGCAAACAGACCACTCACAGGCCGGGAAAGACCACTGCCAAACAGTCCGTCTATCACCACAGCATTATCCGGGATACTGGGAATTTGATCTTCATTCACAACCTGATGAATCCCTGTGAGAACTGAAAGTCTTTCGAAATTGACCTTAAAATCTTCTGTGGCTCTTTCAACGGAACCAACAACAAAAATGCTGACATCATGTGCCTGCTGGATCAGCACCCGTGCAATGACCAGACCATCTCCTCCGTTGTTGCCAGTACCACAGAATATCATAATCCGGCTACCCCCTGGCACCAGCGTAGAAAATTTTCTTACAAATGCTCTGGAAGCACGTTCCATAAGGTTAATGGAAGTGATTGGCTCATGCCCAATGGTGTATTGGTCGGCATCACGTATTTGCTGAGCAGTGAGGATGGGTATCATAGCAGACTAAGCTACACAAGAAAAGCCCTTACTTCAAGCCATACGATACAGAAACCCCCACACTAAAAGGCTTGACGGATATAATGTCCATCTCTCTAAATTTAGTCACCGAATATTTGAAAGCAGGCGTCACATGAATGAGGCCGCGGTTTCCCTCGAAAAGTAACTTTCTCAATCCCAGTTCTAAAAAATATTGGTTGGGGTCAACCAGCGTGTGTCTGGTCCCTTCATATTCAAAGGTTGGTAGTGAGCTGATCATTCTTTGGTATTCAACAGAGGCAAACAAAGAATTGTAACGTGATGGGAAAGACCAGGTATTTTGGATTTTCACCCCCACTGTAGACACTCGCTTTTTAATCTGAACTGTACTGATCTCATAAATCGGAGTAACAAAATCCGATTCCACTACCACCGTTTGGGGTGTTGTACCACGAACGTTGAAGGAGAAATCCTGATTGTAATGATTAAATCCCAAACCAAGTCTGGTACTAAAATGCTCGGACCATGTCCGCTGCAGTCCCCAATGCACGGAAAGGCCAACCCGCGAAGCTGACAGCCCGAAAGGGGCATCATAATCACTCACATAAATGTCGTCATCGAGGTTTGGCCTGATCCTGTTGTATAAAAAGAAAGCCCCCCCTTCAAGGTATAGCGTGTAGGCTCGTCTGGTTCTCTTAAAAATAATCTCATTTGTCTCCACCCCACCTGCCAATGTCGGATAGGCAGGTTCCATGGCTTCCTCTCCCGCTAATTTCTCCAAATCCCAGGGATCAAACACAGCTCTGTGAGGGGCATCATATCGCTCCTCATCCCTCATCTCAGCATGGGGCAGTGGCGTAATTAATTCTTCCTTTGATTCCAGAGCCCTGGGCGAAGTTTTCATTGGAGTTGCTTCCTCATCATTCATGGCTATTGTCGGATGAGAAAATGAATCTCCAGAGAAGTCAACTACCTCTTGGCTGTTCAGCCTGCCCTCATCACCCAAACCCAAATCTGCCTGCTCCCTCATGGGGATATACCCCACCATGAATAGGGAAATCAGCATAAGCACCGCTCCAAACGCATGAAAAAAACGAACAAGCCAGGCCTCACCAGGTCCCGGAGCATTAAGAATAGCATCACGAAAACCTGCCGGTGGATCAACGCGGTATTCGCTCAATCGATCTCTTATTTTATCTTCAAATGACTTGTTCATAGCGTGTAATTCCTAGCTCATTCAAATATCTTTTCAACACATGCCTGGCATGCGTGAGCTGCGACCTGCTGGTGCTCTCCGAAATACCCAGTTCATTGGCAATTTCCTTGTGGCTAAATCCATCAATAACGCTCATATTGAAAATCACCCGGTAACCCTCAGCCAGATTATTGACTGCCTGCAAAATGACCTCCGTAGACAGCTTGTCGATCAGGTCGCTATAAAACTGGTCACTGAGTTCATTTCCTTCCGAACCGACATCATGATCATACCTAATCACTCGGAGATGATCCAGGGCCGTATTCACAGTGATCTTCTTAATCCATCCCGCTACGGCCTGCATGTTCTTTACCTGACCTAGGTTGTTGAATATTTTTATAAAGGCCTCCTGAAATACATCTGATGCTGCTTCATGACTTTTCATATATCGCATGCAAATACCCATCACCAATGGACTGAACTCATCATAAAATCGTCCCTGGGCCCGACGGTCTCCTTTCAATATTTCCTGGATCAACTGACTCACTTGATAACCGACACAACCCGACATGAAACCATGTCGGGTCGTTTTCTTTATTTGAGATGTCTAAATCAAAACTCCAACATCAGAGAAACGTGTGCCGTATCACAGGCGCCTCCGGCACATATTTGGTAGAGAAAAGCTGTTTCCGTACTATCCGATTCGAAATTCTCCACATAGTACTCAATCATTTGCTCGGCATTGACGGAACTGACCCCTATCTCCGGCTCTATCACAATCTGAAGGGTATAG
This sequence comes from Marinoscillum sp. 108, assembly GCF_902506655.1. NCBI lineage: Bacteria > Pseudomonadati > Bacteroidota > Cytophagia > Cytophagales > Reichenbachiellaceae > Marinoscillum > Marinoscillum sp. 108. Next base: position 35,619 of record NZ_LR734811.1, read on the forward strand.
TCTGTTGAGCACGTAATGTCATTTTCAGCTACATTCAGGATATACGGATGGTCCCGGGTACCTAGTGAATCCTTTGTGATCGAAAGCTGATATTCGTCATAAATGGCTTCAAGGCATTGATCATCGGTTCTGCCTTCGATGATGATGGTGATTTGGTTATGAAAAGTCTGATCTCCAAATGAGATGCTATAGTCTATCACATCAATGGAATCAGTTCCCGGGTAATACCTTATGAGGCCACTATTAAGTACTTCGGCACTCCCGGATGTCACGCTCTTCAAATGGACAGTCCAGGTGAAGACTTCACAAACCGGACTGGGCGCAAAAGGCAATACATCCAAATAACTAAGGGAATCGGGCATCTCATAGGTAAGCGGGTAGACCATGGTATCACAACCAAAAGAAGTCTCAGTCACCTCAATATTCACTTGCCCGATGGAATAAAACGTTGCTCCTTCATTATCTATGAGGGTGAGTTCATACATAAATTGCTCCCGGCCCACAAAATCAGCCTCAGGAGTGTACCGATAGGTAAATAACTCCACCTGACTCAGCGAACCGTGAGCTGGCTCTTCCATAAAATCAATCACCGCCCCGGAAGTGCTCTCCACACAATATCCATCGTTGGCGATCGGATAGATAATCAATGATGTATTTTTGGATACAGAATAGTAATCACTCAATGCACCATTGAAGCATGGCAGACTATCCGCAGAAGTAGCCATGGTGATCAGTAAACTGTCAGTATCAATAAGCTGCCCCACTCCATTAAGAAGTTGAATAGACACCACATCCTGCCCATGGGTGAAGTCGTTGTTAGGAACATACTGTAAAATCGCCTGGTCCGAAATAGTGGCGCTCCCTTTGTTGGGCGCCGCGCCAATACTAAACCTGACAGCCTCAGAGGACCGGATGGTCTTCTTCAGATCAATAAAAACTGGGGTGTTGGGTAACGCAGAAATACCTTCCGTCAGCACCAGTTCATCCTCTCCTTTTGGAGCTACATCCTCTTGAAAAGCATCGCATGAAGTCAGCAAAATGCCAACAATCAGTATTTGAAATGTTTGATTTTTCCAGATCATAGTAACATGGGTTTGGTACTAAGACTGAAGCTGTATCAAAAACGCTGCAAGCTCTGAAAAATATTATCTATCTACCTCCCCCATGACAAAATCAAGGGAGCCAACAATGGCAATAAGGTCTGCGAGCATATAACCCCGGCTGATCTCAGGAAGCACAGACAGGTTCGTGAAGCAGCAGGAGCGCGCCTTGCAACGTAAAGCCTGGTCACTTCGTCCGTCAGTCCGGAAAAAGAAACCCAACTCGCCCTTTGGATTTTCTGCACGAATGTAAAAATCCTGAGCCTTCGGCCTGATCTTCTTCGGCACCATCTCACGTGGATCAAACTCCCGGGTGCGTTTATGATCTGAGGTCAATTGAGTCAGACATTGGTCAATAATTTTTAGGGATTCCTCGCATTCGCGAAAGCGGACCCAATTGCGATCCCAGCAATCACCTACCTCTCCCACGTGTCCTTCACCGATGGGTATTTCAAAGTCCAGTTCGGGATACACACTGTATCCATCCACCCGCCTGAGGTCAAACTTAAGGCCGGATCCACGCAGCATTGGGCCTGTCACCCCATAGTTGATGGCCAGGTCAAGCGGGAGGGTCCCAACATGGGCAGTACGATCTATGAAGATCTTATTGGAGATCAAAAGCTTTTCCAGGTCTCGGAGTTTGGGCTTCAAGTATTTTGAAAAGCTCACGCAGCGCTCTTCGAAGCCCACAGGCAAGTCATAAAACAACCCACCTATCCATACATAATTATAGAGCATTCGGGCACCAGAAGCCCATTCTAAAAGTCTGAGAATATGCTCACGATCGCGCATCATCCAGAGGAAAGGGGTAAATGCCCCGATATCCATGCCATAGGTGCCAATGGCCACAAAATGGGAAGCAAGCCTGTTTAACTCTGCTACCAACACCCTGATGTATTCCACCCGTTTGGGGATTCTCTCAGAGATGCCAAGCATACGCTCTATACCCATGGCGTAGGCATGTTCTGAGTTCATGGCTGCCACATAGTCCAATCGATCCACATAGGGAATCACCTGATTAAAGGGAACTGACTCAGCATGCTTTTCAAAACATCTATGCAGGTAGCCAGGGTGAGGCACCACATCCTTCACCATTTCACCATCGGTGATTACCTCCAGCCTGAGCACCCCATGAGTGGAGGGGTGCTGCGGTCCCAGATTGATCAGCATTTCCTCTTTTTTCAGACTCTCCGCTGTGTAAACTGACGGTTCTGAGTTTTTCAGATGATCCGGGTGGTATGTGTATTGAATGTTCAAGTGAGTGTTGGAATGATGATGATAAACCGTGATTTATTTTACTTTCGAGGGTCTAGTTAGGCGCTTCCTTCCTGTCGTATTTCACTGTCATGCCATGGTACTTCTCCTGTTCCTCATAATCCTTCCTCAAGGGGTGGCCTTCCCAGTCCTTGGGTAAGAGAATTCTCCTCAAATCTGGGTGATTATTAAAATGAATACCCAAAAGGTCATAGGCCTCCCGCTCGTGCCAGTTGGCCGTTTTCCAAATATCTGATACGGTATCAATATGAGGATTAGCTCTCTCCAAAGAAACCTTTAGCATCAGATGCAGATCATACGGGATGCTGTACAGGTTGTAAATTACCTCCATGGTGCCAGCTTCAGGGCCATTGTCAAGTCCGGTGAGGCACGAAAGCGAATCAAAATAAGTCTTCTCTCCAGCATGCAGCCAGGTACAAACTGCATGAATGGCTTCTGGTGCCACCAGCAAGGCCTGCGGCGTGGCATTCAAATCCTCACCAAGCATGGCCTCAGGAAACTGGTCGGTTACAAGTTGTTTGAGTTCTTGAAAGGTCATGATACAGTAGCTTTCTTCCTCTTCTCCATTAATTTTTTCAAAGCTTCCGGCTTCATCAGAGACTCCCCTCTGATCTTCTCCTGAAGTTTCATAAAGCCTCCGATCAACGCCTCTGGTCTGGGAGGACACCCTGGTACATACACATCCACAGGAATGATTTTATCCACACCCTTCACTACATGGTAACCATGCTCCCAATAAGGTCCGCCACAGTTGGAACAGCTGCCCATGGAGATCACATATCTAGGCTCCGCCATCTGCTCATAAAGTCTCCTTACCCGGTCGGCCATTTTAAAAGTGACAGTACCGGCCACCACCATCACATCCGACTGCCGTGGTGAAGCACGCGGCAACACCCCGAAACGATCCATATCATAACCCGAAGCATAGGCCCCCATCATTTCTATGGCGCAGCAGGCCAGGCCAAATCCCATCGGCCATATACTGGAAAGTCGTGCCCAGTTGAGCAGGTCATCTGCCTTGGTGACGATAATCCCCCCCTGTCCAAACTGCTGATCAAGTAGTCCCATCCTGCTTCCTTACTTTATATTCTTTTTGATTGATGTGCGCATAGGCCTTGAGTGGTATTTTCGATTTGAATTCTACCGCTTTTGATTTTGGTTTCACCCAATCGAGCATTCCATTGGCCCACACATAGATCAGACCCAAAAACAAAATTCCTATGAAAATGAAAGTCTCTATGAGGGAAAACATGCCCCACAGACCGCTAGTCTCAGCATTCATCTCTGGATCTGCAAATACCGTAGCCCAGGGAAACAAAAAAACCAACTCGGTTTCGAAAAGGAGAAAAATAAGCGCAACTACGTAAAATCGTATGTTGAAAATACTCCACGCAGACTTCACGGGGTCCTCCCCCGATTCGTAGGTGGTTTCCTTCTCCACATTGGGGCGAACAGGGCGCAATGCTTTTCCTACCAGCAGTGTGGTCATGATAAACCCTACACCCCCGATAATAAATAACAGAGCAACTCCAAATCCTGAAATCTCTAACATCCCTGAAAATTACACAATGATTAGAATTTTAACGGGTCGAAGTGCTTGAAGTGTCCGTTCATTCTGATTTTTTCTTTGGCCTTCTCTGCCCTCTCCAGTGCCGGTATCAGGTTTTCCAGGTGATTGATTACATAAGATTGCCGCTCACTTTCAGAGCTCATCTTCAGCAATTGGTACTCCTCCTCTGGCTTCAGCCCTATTTTGTGGATGACATCATACATCACCGCTGTTTCACCTAAACCGATTTCCTCCTCCATATGCAACCACTCAAAAAGCTCCCGGCACAGCTCTACTATCCTGATGGCCTTGGAGGCGTCGGTATCGTCAATACACTCAACCAACTCCACAGGACCGCCGGCGTATTGCTTGGTATCCCATGGATTTTGAAAATCAAGCACTTTGAAAATTCTCAGCCCGGAGGTCTTAATATCCATTCGCCCATCCTTATACAACTTAGATACCTCCACGATCTTTACTTCGGTACCGTACTCTATTCGGGTCTCCACATAGGAGGGAATACCAAAAGTAGTTTTTGTAAGCAGGCAGTCATTGATCAGTTGCTTATACCGGGGTTCGAAAATATGAAGGTTGAGTTCCTCCCTCGGAAATACCACCAAATTCAACGGAAATAGAGGAATATCTTTCACCATATCTACACAACGCCAGAGTAATCGGAGAGTTTTGAATAAATTTTAAAAAATTGATGACCTTAGCCAATCATCTCACATTTGTACGCCGTGAACAAAATACGTATTAATCAAGGCCGCATTTTACCCTGGCAATTCAGAATGGTCGGAACCCTCATTGTGCTCGGCTCGATGGCCTTTGCTTTGCTTCGACTCTCAGAATTTCCGGCCATTGTCATCTGCATAGCTATTTCATTTCTGATCCCTGCCATGTGGTCTGCCTATTACATTCTGGAAATAGACCCTGAGCAGAAAACCATCTCCGAATTTAGCTGGGTACTTAGCTTCAAGAATGGGAAAACCAAATCCTTTCAGGAAGTTGAGAAAATCTTTGTCAATGAAACCAAAAAGGCTCAACGGATGACTTCATGGTCAGGTCAGGTGAGAACTTCCAAATTCAATGAGTACATGGCCTTTCTGAAACTTGTAGAAGGAGACAAATACTTTCTGATCAGTGATCCGGACCCCGCCAATCTCATGAAACGATTAACTCCGATCTCAGAGAAACTGGGATGCGACATTCATGAAAACTATGAAAAAACATAGGCACCGGGGTGCCCATGTCGGCAATTCTTCCTTAGGTAGCCCAGACCTTACCGTTACCAGTCTCGCTCAAAGGGGAGCAGCCATGATACTCCACAGGAATGGCCTGATACTGCAATGCCTCGGTAGCCCCATATTCTGTGGTGTAGTACCCCACTATGGTTAACTCCTTAATGGTCCAGAAGAATGGACGCCCGTTCTCCCAATTTTTGAGCTCTGAATTTTGTTTTTGAAGGAATTCGGTCTGTTTTTCGGGAGCAAGTGCAATAAAAGAATCCCCCATCTGTGAGTCACAATCCGCTTCAAACTGCTCGAGTCCTTTGATGAAAGCCTCACGGGCTCCCTGGTCATATACTACGCTCACCATTTCCTCAATGAACCCCGGCACGCCGAGTGACTTGGCTCCTGGGGTATCCGTCTCCGGCAAAATTCCCTCAGCTATCTGCATCACCAATCTTGCCTGATCCTCCGAGAAAAATGTAGGTGTCCAGGTAAGCTCTGGCTTGGGCGTACAACCATTCAAAATTCCCGCAACAGTGGGGGCACTCAATACCCCTCCCATTATCCAGGCGGTACGTTTCAGTGCTTCTCTTCGTTTGATATTTTCCATGATCAGAGGTTTCCTTTCTTCAATTCATTTACTGCAAAATCTGCTGCCCTGGCCGTGAGAGCCATATAGGTAAGCGATGGGTTCTGACAAGCAGAGGACGTCATGCAAGCTCCATCGGTCACAAACACGTTTTTCACTTCATGCACCTGATTCCACTTATTCAATACGGAAGTTTTCGGATCTCTGCCCATACGCGCGGTGCCCATCTCGTGGATACCCAGTCCCGGCCCTCCTATGTTATCATAAGTACTGACATTCTTCAGCCCCGCCTTTTCCAACATCTCGGCAGCCGAAGACTGCATGTCTTTTCGCATCGCTAGTTCATTGTCCTTAAACTCACAGTCGAAAATGAAAGTGGGCATGCCATGCTTATCCAGCTTGTCTGGATTCAGGGTCACTTTATTCTCATGGTAAGGGAGCATTTCACCAAAGCCCATCAGTCCCATTCTCCATTTTCCTGGGGTCTGAATATCATCTTTCAACTCCTCACCTATCCCCAACTCGGCAATAGATGACCTCCATGACTCACGGCTGGCACCACCCTGGTAGCCATAGCCTCTGATAAAATCAGGATGTTTTTCATTGATATTCCTAAATCTGGGGACATAAATACCGTTTGGTCTTCGTCCTGAGTAATACATATCCTCAAAGCCATCAAACTCACCTTCAGCTCCTGCTTTGAAGTGATGGTCCATCAGGTTGTGACCCAACTCGCCCGATTGATTCCCCATTCCTTCGGGGAAGTACTCACTTTTGGAGTTCATCAGTATGTAAGTAGATCCCAACGCTGATGCATTGAGAAAAACGATCTTCGCGTAATATTCCTGCACCTCTCCCGTTTCCGCGTCCTTCACACGCACACCCGAAGCCTTACGGGTTTCAGGATCATAAAGCACCTCCATCACGATTGATTGTGGCCGCAAGGTCATGTTTCCGGTGGCCATTGCAGCCGGAAGTGTACTGGATTGGCTACTGAAGTAACCTCCGAAGGGACATCCTCTCATGCACAGGTTTCTATAGTGGCAATGCGCCCGGCCATTGTGATTTTGAGTGATATTGGCCACCCTTCCAATCGTCAGCAGGCGGTCTTCAAAGTTTTTTGAAATGCTATCACGCACATGCTCTTCCAGACAGTTGAACTCCATGGGAGGTAAAAATTTACCGTCTGGCAACTGTGGTACTCCTTCATTCCGACCACTTACCCCTATATGTGTTTCAACATGATCATACCAGGGTGCCACGTCTTTGTATCGGATCGGCCAGTCTACAGCTATTCCTTCTTTCGCATTCGCCTCAAAATCCATTTCGCTCAACCTGTAGGACTGACGCCCCCAAAGAAGAGACCTGCCTCCCACATGATAACCACGAATCCAGTCAAATCGCTTGACCTCAGTGTAGGGATGCTCTGTATCTTTTACCCACCAGTGCTTGGTAGATTCTTTGATGGTATATCCAGTTCTCAGCTGAACATCATAATCTTTTTTCTCCTCCGCAGAAACCTGATCGTCATGAGGCAGCTCCCAGGGGTTCAGATTCATGGTGGGGTAATCTTTGATATGCTTCACATCTCGTCCCCGCTCCAGTACCAGGGTTTTCAGACCCTTTTCGGTTAATTCTTTAGCGGCCCAGCCTCCACTGATGCCTGTACCTACCACTATCGCATCGTAGGTGTTTTCCGCTTTTGCTTTATTATTAAAATTCATTGATCTTAATTTGTGAACAATCGAAACTAATCAATCTGAAGCCAAATCTTAGGCGGCTTTTTGATGTATTTTTAATGAAAACGTTTTCTTTTGGCGCTATAGTCAAAATAAAGACATAACATACCCTCATTGAACACATGAAGATCTCCAGAAAAAAAGCACTCAAAAACATGGCCGGATTATCAGCTCTTGGATTCATCGGATTTCCGGAGTTTGGTCATTCACAAAGCATTAAAGAAATGAAGGGAAAAATCAATCATTCGGTATGTCGCTGGCCATATGGAAAAAATACCCTGGAAGAACTCTGTGAAGCAGCCAAAGAAATTGGGATCTCTTCGATAGAACTACTCAACCCGGATGAATGGCCGATCGTGCAAAAATATGGGCTGACCTGCGCCATGGCCAACTGTGTGCCTCTGAGCCTGACAGACGGCTTCAATGACCCCAAACTGCACGAGCAGTTGAAAAAGGACTATTTTGATCTGATCCCAAAGGTGGCGGATGCAGGCCTGAAAAATATCATTTGTTTCTCTGGTAACAGAAATGGAATGCCGGATGATCTGGGCATGGAAAACTGCGCCATAGGTCTGGAGCCTGTGGTGAAAAAAGCCCAGGAATATGGTCTTACCATTTGCATGGAGCTCCTCAACTCCAAAGTGAATCACCCTGACTATCAATGTGACCATACTGAATGGGGTGCCGGGCTCTGCGAAAAACTGGGCATGGAAAATTTCAAACTCCTGTACGACATCTACCACATGCAGATCATGGAGGGTGACATCATCGCTACCATCCAGAAATATCATCCTTACATCGCGCACTACCATACCGGAGGTGTACCCGGCCGAAATGAAATTGATGAAACCCAGGAGCTCAATTATAAAGCCATCATGGAAGCCATAGTGGCTACAGGGTTTACCGGATATGTGGCCCAGGAATTTATTCCTAAAAATGAAGATGTGTTTGCTTCCCTGGCTCAGGGCGTGCGCATATGTGATGTTTAATCCGTTACCACGGGTAGATCCGAAGGTTGACCCCATTCACTCCAGGAGCCATCATATACAGATAGGTTTTGATAACCGCTGACATGTGCACCTAAGGCAAGGATACAAGCAGTAAGACCTGACCCGCATGATAGGGTAACATGCTGATCCTTGATTTCCAGCTTTTCAAAAATCCCTTTGAGCTCTTCTTTAGGAATCAGCTGATTGGCTCTGATTAGTTCTGTAAAGGGAAGGTTGAGTGAATTTGGAATGTGTCCACCTCTCAATCCCCTGCGGGGCTCAGGAGCAGTCCCGTGAAAGCGAGCCGCAGATCGCGCGTCTATCAGACATTCCTTTTCATTTCCTATGGCATCCAATACCTGATCAGCATTCCGGAAAAACCCAGACTGAGGGTTGGCCCTGAAATCACCTTTCTCAAACTCAGCACTTACTATATGTTCCGTGGGCAAACCAGCTGCCTTCCACGCTGGCAAGCCGCCATTGAGAACGGCCACACGCTCATGACCCATGGCCCGGAACATCCACCAGGCCCGGGGAGAGGCATACACTCCCAAATAGTCGTATAGAATGATGGTATGGCGCTGATTGATTCCGAGGGCTTGTGCTTCACGTGTAAACACCTCTGCCGAACACATCATATGTGGAAGGTCTGTAGAAAGATCAGAAAACCGACCATTTATATCAAAAAACCTGGCTCTTGGAATCCGAATTCCGACGAGGGCAGGATCCACCTCGCCCTGTACCGGCGGGATACTGGCATCCAATACAATCACCTCGGGATGGTGAATTCGCTCAGCCAGCCAATTGACTGAAACCAGTGCGTCGGGCAAGTCGAGCGAATTCACTTCCATGGTTTGTTGTTTTTATTTCAATCGATCAAGAATGGTATTGAACGTAGCACTCGGCCTCATGGCTTTGGAGGTGAGTTCTTCACTAGGCTTGTAATACCCATCAATATCCACAGGAGCTCCCTGAGCGGCAAGCAATTCTCCATTTATCACAGACTCTTGCTCTTTCAATTCTTTAGCTACCCCAGCGAAAAGATCTCTGAGGGCTGCATCATTGTCTTGTGCTGCAAGGGCTTCTGCCCAATACATGGCCAGGTAAAAATGGCTACCTCTGTTATCCAGCTCATTCACACTTCTGGATGGAGACTTATTTTCCTCCAAAAACTTACCGGTAGCTGCATCCAGCGCATCAGCCAACACCTGAGCGCGAGGGTTGCTGTCTGCAATACTCAGGTGCTCCAAAGACGCTGCCAGGGCCAAAAACTCTCCAAGGGAATCCCACCTCAGGTGGCCTTCCTCTACGAACTGCTGTACGTGCTTAGGCGCTGATCCTCCTGCCCCAGTTTCAAACAGCCCACCACCATTCATCAATGGTACAATTGAAAGCATTTTGGCACTGGTACCTACCTCCAATATTGGGAAAAGATCCGTCAGGTAATCGCGGAGCACATTGCCTGTAACCGAAATGGTATCCAGTCCCTTTCTGATTCGCTCTACGGTAAACTTGGTAGCCGCTACTGGTGACATGATGTGGATTTCCAGGCTGCTGGTATCATGATCCTTCAGGTACTGATTCACTTTTTGAATCAACTGCGCATCGTGCGCCCGGTTCTCATCCAACCAAAATACAGCAGGGGTTTTGGAAGCACGCGCACGGGTAACAGCAAGCTTCACCCAGTCCTGCACCGGGGCATCCTTCACCTGACACATTCTCCAAATGTCTCCGGCCTCTACTTGATGGGATATCAATACATTGCCAGCGGCATCCACTACTCGCACTTCACCATCTCCAGGGATTTCAAAAGTCTTGTCGTGAGAGCCATATTCCTCTGCTTTTTGGGCCATGAGCCCCACGTTGGGTACACTTCCCATGGTAGTAGGATCATAGGCTCCATTGGCCTTGCAGTCCTCAATCACTGCTGCGTAAACACCCGCATATGAGCGGTCAGGAATAATGAATTTGGTGTCTTTTAGTTTTCCATCAGGGCCCCACATACGGCCGGAAGTCCTGATAGCCGCAGGCATTGAGGCATCGATAATCACATCACTAGGTACATGCAAGTTGGTGATCCCTTTATCAGAGTTGACCATGGCCAATTCTGGACGAGCGGCATAACATGCAGCAATGTCTGCTTCAATATTCGCCTTCTCAGCTACAGGAAGGGTTTCAATTTTTGCAAGCAGATCAGCCATACCATTGTTGGCATCTACTCCCAGACTTTTGAAGGTCGCCTCATATTTTGCAAAAACAGGCTTGAAAAACACTGAAACCGCGTGTCCAAAAATAATGGGATCGGACACCTTCATCATAGTAGCTTTCAGGTGTACCGAAAGGAGGACGTCTTCCTTTTTGGCAGACTCTATCTCACCCTCGAAGAATGCTCTCAGTGCATTCTTGCTCAAAACTGATGCATCGATCACCTCACCTGCTTTCAATGAAGTTTTTTCTTTCAATACAGTCACCGCTCCGTTTGCTTCAACCAGTTCTATCTTCACATCACCAGGCTCACTCACGCTAACAGATTTTTCACTTCCGTAAAAATCGCCATCCTTCATGTGGGCAACGCTTGATTTGGAATCTGCTCCCCAGGCACCCATCGAATGTGGGTTTTTCCTGGCATACTCTTTCACGGCTCTGGGGGCTCTCCGATCAGAATTTCCCTCTCTCAGCACAGGGTTCACTGCACTCCCTTTTACTTTGTCGTATCGTGATTTGATGTCTTTTTCGTCCTCTGTTGTGGCTTCAGCCGGGTAATCAGGCAGATTGTAGCCTTTACTTTGAAGTTCTTTGATCACCGCCACCAGCTGTGGAATTGAAGCGCTGATATTGGGCAGTTTAATGATATTGGCTTCTGGCGTTTTTGCCAGATTGCCCAACTCAGCCAGGTCATCAGTGATTCGCTGGTCTGCCGTAAGTCTTTCAGGAAAACTGGCAATGACCCTCCCTGCCAGAGAAATATCCCTGGTTTCGAGCTGAATGCCTGCGGGCGCGGCAAATGCCTGGATGATAGGTAGGAAAGAATGAGTTGCCAGAGCCGGAGCTTCGTCGGTAATAGTGTAAATAATTGTGCCTTGTTTTGCCATTTGTTCCTGAGTTTCCTGAGTCATTGTTTGACGACTCAAATCGTATTTGTACTTAGTTTGTATTTAATAACTTTCTTCCTTGTTGGGAAAATCCTTGGACCTAATGTCCTTGATGAAATTGGTGGTAGCCTCACCAATGATTTTATTCAAATCTGCATATTGTCTTAAAAACCTGGGCTTGAAATCCTGAGTGATTCCCAACATATCATGCACCACCAGCACCTGACCATCTACATCCGGTCCTGCTCCTATACCAATAATCGGGATGTGCAGGGACTCTGATACTTCTTTGGCCAAACTGGCTGGGATTTTTTCCAGCACGATACCGAAGCATCCAATGTCCTGTAAAATCTGTGCATCAGATTTCAATTTTTCGGCCTCTACCTCCTCTTTGGCACGCACGCTATATGTGCCAAACTTATAAATAGACTGAGGTGTAAGCCCCAAATGTCCCATAACAGGAATCCCTGCTGACAGCACTCGGGAGATACTTTCCTTGATCTCAATGCCGCCTTCCATCTTTACCGCATGTGCACCGGATTCTTTCATAATACGGATGCTCGATCTGAGTGCTTCAGAAGAATTGCCCTGATAACTCCCAAAAGGAACATCCACCACCACGAGTGCACGATGAACGGCCTTGACCACCGAAGTGGCATGCCAGATCATGTGATCCAGAGTGATGGGCAGGGTAGTTTCATTCCCGGCCATGACATTGGACGCTGAATCTCCTACCAGGATCACATCTATACCGGAGGCATCCAGAATACGCGCCATCGAGTAATCGTATGCAGTGAGCATAGCTATCTTCTCTCCGGTCGCTTTCATCTCCTGAAGCCGGTGGGTGGTGATTTTCTTAAATTGTCCTTGCGCTGTGCTCATACTCTGTGGGGTCAGGTTGTTTATCGGGGTAATGCCCAATCGTCGGGGAAGGCGCAAATTAATAAAAACCTACTTCATCTGAAACGACTCTTTGTCACTTCCATTTGATATTACATCCCATACTCGGGTGTTGGTCATCAGAAATAGGATCACCCAACACCAGCGCATCCAAAGCACCCCTCAAATCCTTCCCATTTACCGGCTTCCCATTTCCTGGAGAGGCTTCATCCATTCTACCCCTGTAGACACAGAGATTGTTTTCATCAAACACAAAAAAATCAGGAGTACACTCAGCTTTGTAAGCCCTGGCCACACGTTGGGATTCATCATATAAATACGGAAAGGTAAACCCCACGGAGAGGGCCTGCTCCTTCAAGGCCTTCGGACTATCTCCGGGGTATTTGATGACGTCATTGGCTGAAATGGCCACAAAGTCAACCCCTTTATCCTGATAATAATGAGCAATATTGGCTATCTCCTCCTGAATATGAATCACATAAGGGCAATGCGCACAGATGAACATGATCACCGTGCCTTTCGCTCCTCTTGCCTCGGATAAGGATACTGATTTTCCTGAAACGACATCCGGTAGCCTAAAATCTGGAGCCGGTGTGCCTAGTGACATCATGCTGGATAAGGTGAGTGACATTTGATCTTTACTTTTTGCTACAAAAAATGAATTAAATTGAACTTCAAAATTATCACGAAGTTTCACCATGAGATACCCATTTGCCCTACTTTTTGTTTTCATTACAGGATTGGTCTTTGCCCAGACACCTGCCCCAGAGCGTACCGAGGGCGACGGCCCCTATGATCGCCTGATTATCCGTGGGGCTACCCTGATTAACGGAAATGGAGCACCACCTATGGGGCCGGTAGATATTGTGATCACGAAAAACAAGATTAGCCAGATCAGTATAGTGGGATATCCTGGTGTGTCGATTGACAACAGCAAAAGACCCAGAAGTGGCGAAAACGATCATGAAATAGATGCTGAAGGCATGTATGTCCTCCCCGGGTTTATTGATATGCACGGCCACATCGGATCTATCTCTGAGATTCCGGCGGAGTATGTCTTCAAATTGTGGATGGCACATGGCATTACCACAATACGTGAGCCCGGGAGTTTTCAGGGCAGAGACTGGACGCTCGATCACAAAAAGCGAAGTTCCAAAAACGAGATCACCGCTCCAAGAATCATTTCCTACACGGGGTTTGGAATGGGGTCCGATGGCATCAATACGGAAGAGGAAGCACGAAAATGGGTGCGCGCCAATGCTGAAGCCGGTTCTGATGGCATAAAATTTTTCGGTGCCCGGCCTGAGATCATGAAAGCAGCGCTGGAAGAAAACAAAAAACTGGGACTGGGGGCTGCATGCCATCACGCCCAAACCAACGTGGCATGGTTAAATGTCCTTAACTCTTCGGAATGGGGACTTACCACGATGGAACACTGGTATGGCCTCCCTGAGGCCATGTTTCATGATCGTACTGTACAGCACTATCCGGCAGACTACAACTACCAGAATGAACAGCAGCGCTTCGAAGAAGCAGGCAAGCTCTGGGAGCAGGCCGCAGCTCCGGGTTCGGAGAAGTGGAATGAGGTAATGAATACATTGCTGGCTCGGGACTTCACCCTGGATCCTACCTTCAACATCTATGAAGCCAACCGGGACCTCATGCGAGCCAGAAATGCTGACTGGCACAAGGACTATACCCTGCCTGTACAGTGGGATTTTTATGCCCCCAGCAAAGTATCTCACGGATCTTACTGGCACGCCTGGGGCACGGAACAGGAAGTAGCCTGGAAGAAGAATTATCTGCTCTGGATGACATTTGTGAATGAATACAAAAATCGGGGTGGGCGGGTGACCACTGGCTCTGACAGTGGTTACATCTATCAGCTTTATGGATTTGCTTATATCCGGGAGCTTGAGCTCCTCAGGGAAGCCGGTTTTCATCCACTGGAAGTCATTCGATCCGCCACCCTAATGGGCGCAGAAGCCCTTGGGCTTCAGAATCAGATCGGCACCATAGAGGTGGGCAAACTGGCAGATCTGGTCCTGGTAGAGGAAAACCCCCTTGCAGACCTGAAGGTGCTGTATGGAACGGGAGCCATCAGGCTGACCGAAGAGAATGAAATAATACGTGCCGGTGGCGTAAAATACACCATCAAAGACGGGATAGTATATGACGCCAAAGAACTCCTGAAGGACGTGCGCGAAATGGTGAAAAAAGCCAAATTAACTGATGGTGAAATCACTCAACCAGGATATCCCAATTGGGATTAAGGCACAAAATTCATACTTTTAGCAGAATCCAACTATCAATATGCTCAACCCCAGATTTCTTTTCCTCCTCATACTGATCGCGCTCTCTGCCTGCATTGAGACTCAATCCAGCAAGGGTCAGGAAGATACGCCCAACGCGGCACCACAGGTTCCGACGAATCCATCTGGCAGGATGGTCTCTCTGCTGGGTACCGTGCTGCCTCCCAAGCAACTTTCAGAAAGAGTCATGGGAAAAAGACTGGAGCAGCTGGAGGATGCACGGAAAAAATATGAAAGCGATCCGGAAAATCTGGACAACATCATTTGGTATGGGCGACGCATGGCCTATCTGGGCCGCTACCAGGAAGCCATTCGCATTTACTCTATTGGGCTGGATATTAATCCTAATTCCTACAGGCTGCTGAGGCATCGTGGCCATAGGTACATTACCGTGAGGAAATTTGATGCGGCCATCGAAGACCTGCAGAGGGCGGCTTTCTATGCCCGACCTGCCGAAAACAAAATAGAACCTGACGGACTACCAAACAGGCTTAATAAGCCCCTTTCTAACGATAAATTCAACATATGGTACCACCTTGGCATTGCTTATTATCTGAAAGGAAACTATGACAAAGCCATCTCTTCCTTTAAAAAATGCATCACCTACGCCGACAATGATGACCTGATAGTGGCTACCACGGATTGGTTTTATATGACCTACCGTAAAATCGGAAACCTGCCGGCAGCTCAGGAGCTACTCGCTCCCATTTCCAGAAGGATGAATATTGTTGAAAATTATGCCTACCATCAACGACTGATGATGTATCAGGGCCACTACCAACCAGAAGACCTCCTGGATAAAGCAGATCGTGACAATGACAGCATTGATCCCACCATAGGGTATGGGGTGGCCAACTGGTATTTGTACAATGGTCAGGTAGATATCGCCACAGAACTTATTGACAAGATACTCCGCAACCCACAGTGGGACGGATTCGGGTATATCGCTTCAGAAGTAGATAAGGTCTCTCTCGGCAATCTTTAGAGTGCCTCGATATCCTTTCGGATCTGAATAAGGATTTGAGGATAATCGGTAATGATACCATCTACCCCCATGTGAAGCATTTTCACCATGTCCTCACGATTATTAGGTGAATAAGTGTATACCTGAAATCCCCGGGCATGCATCCTAAAAACCCGCCGGGTAGATAGCGTGTGGTATTCAGGGTTGAGTGCTTTCATTCGGTCATCCTCCTTAGCCCGCCCCAGGTGCATTTTTGTTTCCACATAAAACGCAATCAAAGGCGCAGAATCTTCACCGATCATGAGCTTTTTGGTCTGCACATGATCATCATACTCATGAGCCGCTTCTATGTACTCTACTTCTTCCGACTGGAGGATGATCCATTCATAGCCATTCTTTTCTTGTCGGATTACGTCCACAAGTTTCTCAGCAAAATCATGATAATGTGGGTGATCCATGTGCTTGATCTCGATGAGCACCTTGCATCTTCCATTGATCAGGTCCAGCACCTCTTTGAGTGTTGGGACACGCTCATCTCTGAATTTGGGATCAAACCATGAACCCGCATCCAACTGCCTGATTTCCTCCAATGTGTAATCATGCACGGCCCCTGTGCCGTTGGTAGTCCTGTCCAGAAACTCATCATGAAACACCACTATTTCCTCATCCTTGGTGTTTCTCACATCCAGTTCTATCATATCCACACCCATTTCGATGGCCGCACGAAATGCCGCCATGGTGTTTTCAGGAGCAATCCCTGAAGCTCCTTTATGAGCGATGATGTCAAAGTGTTCTTTCTTCAGGGACTTATCAATCACCGGACTCGTGAGGAAATGTAGATAGATATAAGGCTCGAATAAAGCGACAGCCAAAAACAACACCATAACGGGTGATGAATAAAGAAGAAATTTTTTAGTCATTTCAGTTGTCGAATAGTCGCATTAAGTTATAAAAATAACCATCCATTACCACGTGGTTCACTCGCTTTTTGCCGGTTTTGTCAAACTTAGGTGAAGCTCCTGAAGCTGTGCTGAGTCAATCAGGGATGGAGAGTCGATCATTACATCGCGGCCTGATGTGTTTTTAGGAAACGCGATAAAATCTCTGATACTGTCCTGTCCTCCGAAAAGTGCGCAGAGTCTGTCAAAACCAAATGCAATACCACCATGCGGAGGAGCGCCATATTCAAAGGCACTCATCAAAAAGCCAAACTGATCCTGAGCTTCCTCTCTGGTAAAGCCGAGGGCATCAAACATTTGCGACTGCAGGGTTCGGTCGTGAATCCTGATAGACCCACCTCCAAGTTCTACTCCGTTCACCACCATGTCGTAGGCATTGGCTCTCACACTTCCAGGATCTGTGGAAAGTTTATCCAAATCTTCCGGATTTGGTGAGGTAAATGGGTGGTGCATTGCATGATATCGCTGAGAATCTTCATCCCACTCCAATAGTGGGAAATCAACCACCCAGGCGGCCGTGAACTTACTGCGGTCTCTGAGCCCAAGTCTTGAGCCCATCTCCAGACGCAATTCGCAAAGCGCCTTCCTGGTTTTATTGGACTCACCGGCCAAAATCAGCAGCAGATCACCGGGGCTCGCCTCCAAACGCTCAGCCCAGGATTTCAATGCCTCCTGATCATAAAATTTATCTACAGAACTCTTAAAGGAGCCATCCTCGTTGCATTTCACATACACCAGGCCCTTTGCCCCAATCTGTGGTTTCTTCACAAAATCCGTCAACCCATCCAACTCCTTGCGGGTGTACTCGCCACAGCCCGTCGCGTTGATCCCTACGACCAACTCCGCACTGTCAAATACGACAAACCCTTTTCCCTGAGTCAGGTCGTTGAGCTCCCTGAATTCCATTCCGAACCTCAGGTCAGGCTTATCCGAGCCATATTTGGTCATGGCATCAGCATAGGAGATGTGAGGCAGCTCACCGAGATCCACCCCTTTCACTTCTTTGAAAAGATATTTGATCAGTCCTTCGAAAGTATCCAGTATGTCCTTTCGGGTGACAAATGACATCTCACAGTCTATCTGTGTAAACTCCGGCTGACGGTCTGCGCGCAGATCCTCATCCCTAAAGCACTTCACGATCTGAAAATACCGATCGAATCCCGAAACCATCAGCAACTGCTTAAAAGTCTGTGGAGACTGAGGCAAAGCATAAAACTGATTGGGATTCATACGTGAAGGCACCACAAAATCGCGCGCACCCTCAGGTGTACTTTTGATCAGGTAAGGAGTCTCTACCTCCGTAAATAAGTGATCTGACAGATAGGCTCTGGTCTTTTGCAACAGCTGGTGGCGCATTTCCAGGTTTTTCCTGACAATCCCCCTCCTCAAATCGAGGTATCGATACTTTGCCCGCAAGTCTTCTCCACCATCCGTTTCATCATCGATAATGAATGGAGGGGTCTTCGACTCGTTGAGTACCGTCAGCTCTTTCACCCTTATTTCCACATCCCCTGTCGGGATTTTATCGTTTTTAGCCACACGTTCTACCACTTCTCCTGTCGCTGAAATCACAAACTCGCGACCTACGCTTCTCGCCAGCTCTAGCGTCTTCTCATCAGTTTTCCCCTCCTCAAAGATGAGCTGAGTGATGCCGTACTTATCCCGAACGTCTACCCAGATCATTCCACCTTTGTCTCTAATCTTCTGTACCCAGCCGGCCATGGTGACCTGCTGACCAATGTGACTGCTTCTAAGCTCCCCGCACGTATGTGTTCTCAACATTTTATTATTTTTTGCGTCGTTTCCTGTTAAAACAGCGGCAAATTTAACAATAGTTTTAGCTTTGAAATAATAAATCTCAACAACCGATGAAACTACCCAAACAGCTCTGGATAATGATTTTACTTCTCTTGACCTTTAGCCATTTCGCTACTGCTCAGATTTCCGTGACCCGCCAGAAAGTCACCAAAGATATTTCCATGGAAGTGCCTGAATCGTTCATTCCCATGAGCCAGTCCGAACTCATTGGCAAATATGTGTCCTCACGCACTCCCATTGCCATGTACACCAGTGAGGATCGAAACATTGATCTGGGAATCAATGAAACCAGCAGTGCCTGGGCGGGTGATGACCTCCCCATTCTACAGGCCTTTTACAAAGCCAACATTGCCAACCTCTTCACGGAAGTGGAATTTTTACAGGAAGAAATTCGTGAAATCGGGGGAAGGCCCTTCATTGTATTTGAATTTATCTCTAAAATCACCGACGAGGAGAGCACCTTTGGGGGTAACAGCAGCATTTCCAAGTATACCTACATACAATATACTTTACGAAATAATAAGGTGCTGCTCTTCAACTTCACCTGTCCGCTGAGAGCACGCCCTCAATGGCAGGAAACCGCTCAAAGAATGATGGAAAGCGTAAGGATCAAATCATGAATACGCTGAGCATTCATAGTGATGAACACTATATGCGTCAGGCACTGAAAGAAGCTGAGGCAGCCTTTGAGGAGCAGGAAATACCTGTAGGCGCAGTGGTCACCTGCCAAAACCGGATCATTGCTCGGGCACACAACCAGGTGCAAAGGCTCAATGATGTCACGGCCCATGCCGAGATGCTGGCCATCACCGCGGCACAGAATTTTCTGGGCTCCAAATACCTGGACCAATGCACACTGTATGTAACCCTCGAGCCATGCACCATGTGTGCCGGAGCACTGTACTGGTCGCAGATAGCCAAGGTGTGCTACGGGGCGAAAGATGAGAAAAGAGGCTACCACCTGGCCAACCCTGATATATTGCATCCACAAACCACGCTCATCACCGGGCTGCTGGCAGATGAGTCCTCTGAATTGATCAAAGCATTTTTTAGAAAGATGCGCGGGAACAATTCATAGGTTGCTATGTTCTATATTTGACTAATCAATAGATTTTTAAACTAAAAACATATACCAAAATGGCATTCGAACTACCAGATTTACCCTATGCACATGATGACCTTGAGCCACACATTGACAAGCAGACAATGGAAATCCATCATGGAAAGCACCATGCAGGATATGTAGCCAAGCTAAACGCGGCGATCGAAGGCACAGAAATGGCTGGTCTTTCGCTGGAAGAGCTGCTAACCAAGCACAGTAGCAACGGAGCAGTACGAAATAACGGAGGTGGTCATTGGAATCACTCATTGTTCTGGACCATCATGGGACCAGATGGTGGCGGAAACCCTTCGGGCACTATTATGGACGCCATACACGACTCGTTTGGTTCTTTTGAAGCCTTCAAAGAAAAATTCAGCAACGCGGCAGCCACCAGATTCGGATCGGGCTGGGCATGGCTATGTGTACACCCGGGCGGAAAACTGGAGGTCTGCTCTACGGCCAATCAAGACAATCCACTGATGCCAGAGGCCGGATGTGGTGGAAGGCCCATCCTCGGACTGGACGTATGGGAGCATGCCTATTACCTGAAATATCAAAACAAAAGGCCCGACTACATTGATGCTTTTTTCAGTGTAATCAACTGGTCAGAAGTGAATAAAAATTACGAAGCCGCTAAGTAGTTAGCCCACCTTCCCAGAAAAGGTCCATTTCTCATAGGAATGGACCTTTTTTTATGATTCTCGCTCACAACCCGGGTCTGTTAACATCCCTCTTGACTCACCCCATTTCACCCCTACCAAATTCAGCCCCACGTCCGTTCATGCCCAGAAAGTACTCTAAGTTTTAATATTTACACAACCGATTGCATAAATTTATTAAGTTTACCAAACCAGCAATAACTCTACTCAAACTCAATGGATGTCTAACATTTCGGAACTATGCTAAAATTACCCGGCTATCTGGTTGCATTAATCCTGCTCAGCAGCATCAGCTGTAAGCAGGAGGATACTCAAACCGCAGCACGTGAGCGCATCTCGATCAACGATGATTGGCGCTTTATGAAATATCAATCATCGGATGAGTCTGACAGCCTCATCTATGATGTAAGACCAGAGGTTACTGACACACAAGATGACAAAGCTGCAGACTCGAAGCCTACGGAAGCGATAGAAGTATCCACCAATATGGCGGTGCTTAAGCCCTGGATACTGCCTACAGGTAATGAGTTTATCAGCGATCCCTCAAAAAAAAGTGTCCGCCCGGATGGCAACCCAGGAGGCACCTACCCGCTGGTGCAAAGAGACTACGATGACCATACGTGGGAGCTTATAGACCTCCCTCATGACTGGGCCATACAGGGCCCATTCTTTGAGGGGTGGAACACTCCGGTAGGTGGAGGAATGGGAAGACTCCCAAGCCCCGGAGTGGCATGGTATCGCAAGACGATCGAAATCCCGAAGGAAGACGAAGGAAAATCGATTTTTCTGGATGTGGACGGAGCCATGTCCTATGCCATGGTGTGGGTAAATGGTCATTTGGCAGGTGGCTGGCCATACGGATATTCCTCTTGGCGAATCAACCTCACACCATATCTTGAAATTGGCGGAGACAATCAGCTCGCTATAAGACTTGATAACCCGCCGAATTCCTCGAGGTGGTATCCTGGTGGAGGTATTTATCGAAATGTGTGGCTGGTTAAAACCGATCCAATTCACGTAGCACACTGGGGCACTTTTATTAAAACGAACAACGTCTCAAGCAAATCAGCGGAAATTAGTCTGACGGTAGACATCAGCAATAATTCTGACGCAAGCCATGACGTGGAGGTAGTGACGTCAATCTACGCCCTAGAAAATGGCACCTCCGAGCGCTCATTTGTTAAGAAATTTGACAGGAAAACCCTTGTCCTTTCGCCAAATGCGAGGCATTCTGTCGAAAGCTCTGTCATCTTGGAAAACCCAAAACTCTGGGGGCCACCTCCTTCCCAAAAGCCTAACCTCTACTTGGCGGTCACTCAGGTCATCCGTGATCATAAGATACTGGATGAATATGAAACCCAGTTTGGTATCAGGTCCATCGAATTTGATGCAAACAGAGGTCTGATTGTCAATGGTGAACCTGTTTATATTAAGGGAGTGAACCAACATCATGATCTCGGAGCCCTGGGCGCTGCCTGGAATGACAGAGCCGCTGAACGACAGCTTGAAATGCTCAAAGAATTGGGATGCAATGCTATCAGAATCGCCCATAATCCACCTGCCCCCGAACTACTAGATATGACCGATCGCATGGGCTTTCTGGTGGTGGACGAGCTTTATGATTGCTGGGAGCGCAAAAAAACACCATTGGACTTTCACCTGATATTCCCGGAGTGGCACGAGCAAGACCTGAGAGCCATGATCCGTCGTGACAAAAATCACCCATCGGTAATCCTGTGGAGCACTGGCAACGAGGTGGGCGAGCAGTACACTGATGAGGCTGGGGCCCGAGTAGCAGCCAAGCTCAGAGCAATAGCTAATGACGAAGATCCCACCAGACCTACATCTGCTTCATTTAACTATGCAAAACCCGACATGCCCATCACGGCTGAAGTGGAAGTGATCAACCTCAACTATCAAGGTGAGGGGATTCGAAATGCGCCCGCTTACGCTCACCTGAAAGGGATCAACACTCCTCCATTGTATCCAAAATTTCATGATAAATTTCCAGACAAAATGATCATTAGCAGCGAAAATGCCGCTGCACTTAGTAGCCGTGGCACCTACCTGTTCCCTGTGGTAGACGGAATAAGTGCCCCGATCAGCGATTCGGTTGGAGGAGACCCTGCCCAAGGCTACGTCAGCGCATACGAACTTCACACCGCAAATTTCGGCTCCTCTGCTGATAAGGTGTTTAGCTCCTTAGATATGCACCCCTATGTAGCTGGCGGGTTCGTTTGGAGTGGTTGGGATTATTTGGGAGAGCCTACCCCCTATTACCTTTCCAGAAGTTCCTATTTTGGGCTCATAGACCTGGCAGGATTCAAGAAAGATCGCTTCTATCTATATCAGGCCAGATGGAGACCCGATTTCCCCATGGTTCATATTTTGCCTCACTGGAACTGGCCTGACAGGATAGGAAAAATCACCCCGGTGCACATTTTCACTTCCGGAGATGAAGTGGAGCTTTTTCTGAATGGAAAGTCATTGGGAAGGAAAAAGAAAAAACCATTTGAATACAGGCTAAGATGGGATGATGTGATCTATGAACCCGGAACCCTCAAAGCCATTGCTTATAAGGAAGGAAAAGAGTGGTCTGAAGACATGATCAAGACCACAGGTGCTCCAGCTAAGCTGAAGCTGATGGCTGACAGAAGTGTAATCAACTCAGATGGAAAAGATCTGGCCTTTATCACTGCCCTGATTTTGGATGAAAACAATCTCGAAATCCCGAATGCTGCTCATTCGGTATCATTCACGATAGAGGGGCCAGGTAACATACTGGCAACTGACAATGGTGACCCAACAGATCTGACATCCTTCTCGTCACCAACGAGAAAGACCTTTAGCGGAAAAGCATTGGCAATTATTCAGTCCCAAAAGGGACAAGTCGTGCCGTTCAGAATCACAGCTACATCGCCCGGACTGGATCCTTATACCCTTACTATCGAGTCCGCCAAAGACGGTCCTCTAAAAGGAGTGAACAAGTAGATATTTCGCACAATAAACAACCGGTTGCGCAAAAGCAAGATTTATACACACGATTATCCTATGAATACACAAATGAAAATAATCAAGGCCATTGTTCTACTGATATTGAGTATCACCCTTATCCATTGTAGCTCAGAAGAAATGCCTAAACCAAGCTTTGGTGGGCCCTCTGATGGAGATGGCACTCCATCAAAACAGTACCTCAAAGAATTCGCAGCCTTCCCGGTTGGCAATATTGTGTCGGCCAGCAAGCTAGCCTCCAGTTCAGAGGATAATCTCAAGTTTAAAGAGATATTACTCAATGACTACAACAGTATTACCGCTGAAAATGACATGAAAATGGCCAATATCTTCAGAGGTCCTGATAATTACGACTGGAGTGATGGAGATGCGATTGTAGCCTACGCAAAAGCCAATGGGCTCAGGGTACATGGTCATGCGCTGGTTTGGCACTCCTCTATCCCCGGATGGCTCACCAATTTCGCCGGCACTGACGAAGAATTTTCTAAACTCATTGAGAACTACATCAAGCAAACAGTCGCCCATTTCGCAGAGGAAAAAGACAGTCTGGGCAATTCGGTAGTGGCCAGCTGGGATGTGCTCAATGAGTACTTTGATGGCACTAGTGTAAGATCTTCACTATTCTCACAGAGAATGGGAGCTGATTTTCATAAAAAGCTATTCCAATGGGCACGGGAAGCCAACTCTGATGTGAAACTCTTCTACAATGACTATAATGTGATTGGAATCTCCAGCAAAAGGGGTGCGATCCTTAGCATGGTGAGTGATTTTCAGAGCAACAATATTCCAATAGATGGCATAGGTGCACAGGTACATATTAACTATCAATGGCCCACAATCACTGACATTCAGAATGGCTTTCAGGAAATTGCCAATACCGGGTTGCTGATACATTCCTCAGAATTGGACATCACTGTCAACCCAAATGACGATATTTCCGAACTGACCGCCGAAAGAGCGATATCCCAGTCTGTGCAATTTCAGCGGTTGGCCTTTTACTACGGAGAAATCGTACCAAAAAATCAACAATTCGGGATCACCGTTTGGGGGTTCAGAGATCAGGATAGCTGGATATATGAAGGAGGCACAGACTGGCCACTTTTATATGACAACAATTTTGAGCCCAAACCAGCATACGATGGCTTCAGAAATGGCCTTGATGGTCAGGCACCCTAAGGCGCCTGAATGCTTTAATTGGCTCTGTCAATTACTTTAAATAGCTCTACAGGAGAATTGTTTGCTCCCAAAATGATGTGTTTGCTTCCTGCTATCTCAAGGGACCTCATGTTTTTGATGTTCCCTTTGGTAAAAAAGGAATTATCAGGAAAAGCCCTTAGGTTTCCATTGGAATCTCCAAGGAGAAGGTACCCAGTGTTGCCATCATAGCGTACTGTTTCGACCTCCGCCTCATAAATTGCGCCTGCACCAATCACATCCAAATGCCCATCTCCATTGACGTCAAAGATCTCAAAAGCCAGTGTAGGACCAAACTGCGCAGGAGTGGGGAGACGCTTCACTTGGAATCGCCCATTTTGGTTTTCCAGGTATGCGCTGGCAAACTCATAGACCATTTTGTGGTCCGCTCCTTCAATTGTTTGCTCGCCATATATATCAAATAGTGTGGCATTGGCAAATGCCTCAAAACT
Organism: Marinoscillum sp. 108; assembly: GCF_902506655.1. Taxonomy (NCBI): domain Bacteria; kingdom Pseudomonadati; phylum Bacteroidota; class Cytophagia; order Cytophagales; family Reichenbachiellaceae; genus Marinoscillum; species Marinoscillum sp. 108. The sequence goes on from NZ_LR734811.1 coordinate 60,556, forward strand.
TTCTATTTTCTCACTCACGAAAGGATTTTGCTCCGTGGAGCATTCCTTACCTCGAACAGGCACCAAATTGCCCTGGTAAGATTTGCTCAGGAACATATCATAGTTATCATCATCCCTGAGGTTAGTGGAATAGACATGAAGCGGCTGCTGCTCCGATGGATGAAATTTATTGTTTTCACCCAGGTTGCCTACCAAATAGTCCACATCACCATCCTGATCCAGATCTACCTCCCTGACTGTATTCCACCACCCACTCGAATATTCTAACCCCGCCACTTCTTCTTTAAGAAAATGACCTTCTCTGTTCCTGAAAAATGTAATCGGAAACCATTCCCCCACTACCACAATATCCATTTCTCCATCACCATTAAAATCCGTAAAAAGCAAGTCATTAACCAAGCCTACATTGCTCAATTCCGGAGCTCTCTCCTGAGTAACATCGCGGAACCTTCCTCCACTATTTTCCAGGAGAAATGATTCTGAAAACAGTGGATACCTTCCCGGGATGACCTGCCCCCCAACAACTAAATCCATATCTCCATCCTGATCAAAATCACTGGACGCCACAGCACCGGTAATCCCCGGCATTGCAGGCAGACCACCAGATCTGGTGAAAATTCCTTCACCATTATTAAGATAAAGCCTGTCCTGCAACATCACATTACCTTCAGTTAACTCATATCCTCCACTCGCTACATATAAGTCCTGATCTCCGTCTCCATCTGCGTCAAAAAAAATGGCTTTGTTATCCTCATAATCCCTATCCGCTACAAAGGATGGCTGGGGCAATTCGTGAAAGTTTCCATCAGCACTCTGAAGGTATACTTGCCCATGCTGACCCACTGCTCCCCCTATATACAAATCTGAAAACCCGTCACCATTGAGATCAGTCACAGCCAGAGCAGGCCCCTTCTCCGATTGCTTTTGAGGTAGTAGTACCTGCCGCGAGAAGTCATTATATACATTCTCCTTATGTTCATATTTCAATCCTAACTGATCCGGATTCAGCTCAGCAAAAAAGTGCTGCATCGGGCTATTGAGCTCACCATCCCACTTGAAGTCCTTCTTGTCAAAAGTCAACGTTTGATTAGCGCCAACATCTTCCGCTGCCAATACTGATCCGTCACCCCAGATCACTTCGATACGTTTGACTACTTTTTCGGCCCCCAAGCCAAACAGGAGCACCTTGCTCACCGACGACAAGTATCCTCTGGAAAGGTAGAGCTCCTGATACTGCTGCCCGCTTTCAGTATAAACTTTCACCCCTGCACCAATGGCATTAATATTTCGCGCATCGCCTGTCAGGGCGATTCTAATGTAATTTCCTATGGAATGGTTCTCATAAACAGTGGCCTCCTCCTGCAGATTATTGAGCACGATATCCAGGTCACCATCGTTATCAAAATCACCATAGGCGATTCCGTTTGAATTTATCTTTTGATCAAATCCCCACTCTACAGACGCCTTGTCAAACGTAAGGTCTCCGTTATTTTTGAAAGCGTAATTCATTAGCTTCTCTGAGGGCATGGTACTAAGGATTTCGTCAATACTGAGGGTTTGCTTCTCATTTGTGAGCGCTGATAACTTTCTGCGATAATCCTGATTGCCCAACTCATGCTCCAATCCATTGGTCACCAGAATATCTTTGAAACCATCACAGTCATAATCAGCAATCAAAGCAGCCCAGCTCCAGTCTGTTTTAGAAATACCAGCCATCTGAGCAATGTCAGTGAAGAATCCATTGCCGTTGTTCAGGTTCAGCATATTAGACATGTAAGAGTAGTGATAGCCACCATTTACCATTTTCCAAAACCCGGCAGTATTCATGCTGGGCATATTTTGCTTACCCCTTCTGTGATCTTCGGCGGACATGTCCAAAACAAGCAAATCCGGCTTCAGATCGTTGTTAATATCGGCATAGTCAGAACCCATACTCGTATAAGAAGTGTGCCTGAACCGATCTCTGATTTGATTAGAAAAAGTACCATCCTGATTATTGATATACAGGTAATCAGGGGTAATCAAATCGTTGGCCACATAAATATCCGGCCAACCATCATCATTAAAATCTCCAATAGCGGCACTCAGACCAAACTCCTTATTTCGAACCCCAGACTCCAGTGTGACATCCTTAAAAACAACTCCCTCATTTCGGTACAAATGATCTGAGGTCTCTGAAAAATATTTTCTGTCATGGCGATCTTCAAGGTTGTTGGCCAGTGCAAAATCATGTCGGTGATTGAGGAGATACATGTCAAGATCACCGTCTTTGTCATAATCCAGAAAGTAAGCCTGAGTGGAGAACCCATTATTATCCAACCCCCATTTGGCTGCTTCTTGAGTAAACCTCCCATTTCGCTGATTCACGTAAAGCCTGTTTCTTCTCAACCCTTCATCCTCCATGGAAGCCGACTTGCACACATATATATCCAACCAGCCATCGTTGTTGATATCGATGAGCGTAACCCCTGTACTCCAACCACCCTCATCACTTACCCCGGCACTCTGAGTCGCATCTTTAAACTTAAAATCTCCCTGATTCAGATAGAGCTTATTTGAATGTTGATTCGAAACAAGATAAATATCCTCTAGCCCATCATTGTTCAAATCACCAACTGCCACCCCTGCCCCGTTATAGGCATAAGGATATATCAGGGCATTAAACTTCAAGTTCTGGTCAATGGTGTTTTGAAAATAAACTCCCGATACGGAGGCAGGCACGACAGTGAAAAGTTTCTCGAAAGTGCCGGTCTTTTGATCGAAGGACTCCGTACAGCCGAGCAACACCATGAAGGTCATAATTGCCGCTAATTTGGTCAATGATTTCATAAAAAAAAGTCTAATGTATGCCAATAAGGTACCCAAAACACGAAAAAGCCACTTGCTTTTGCAAGTGGCTTTCACATTTCAATTAATCATATTATTCATCTTATAACAAATCAATCGTTATTCACATGCGTCATGCTCCACTACCGACACATCATCTATGAAGAAAGTCTGTGTAGTTGCTCCCATGTCAAAAAGTAATCTATGATCACCAGAAGCAGTGGCCTGAGCGGTGGTAACAAATGCGAAATAGCTCCAATCTTCGGGGATTTCTAAATCCCGTGAGTAGAAGAAATCTGCTCCATTTCCATCATACTGCGACATAGAAATCCTGAATACTCCATCAGGGCCCGCAGCTTTAGCCCAGAAGCTGATCTTGTATTGATTACCCACAGTCAGTGCTACCGCATCTGATGCTATTTGGGTATCCCATGGATTGCCACCCGCACCTGTTGCGGTCATCGAGCCTGAGCCTGAGTGGGCATCAGTAGAAGCCTCAGCTGCACCGTTCAGCGCTGTCCATCCGGTCAGGCCATCTTCGAAACCTCCATTAGAGTATTCGCTTGATGAAGAAACTTCATATTCCTTTACACTCACACCATCCACAAAGAATGTCTGGGTGCTTGCCCCCATGTCGAAAAGTAATCTATGATTACCAGTGGAGGTAGCCTGAGCAGTTGTGACAAACGAAAAATACGTCCACTCCTCCGGAATAGTAAGATCAGGGGAGTAAAAGAAATCATCTGATTGGCCGCTGGCAAATTGTGACATAGACAGCCTGAACACGCCATCGGGGCCCTCAGCTTTCGCCCAAAAGCCGATCTCATAGTCTGTGCCAACTTCCAATTCCATAGCATCAGAAGCAATCTGAACGTCCCATGGGTTACCTCCTGCACCTGTAGCAGTCATCGACTGGCTACCGCAATAAGCTTCGGCACTAGTGACCTCAGCTGCTCCATTTAGAGCAGTCCATCCGGTCAGGTCAGTTTCGAAGCTCGAATTGGCAAGCAACTCAACCGGCCCTGAAGCTCCAATGGAACCTGGGACTAATCCTATTTGGTCAATTGCAAAAGGAACAGCTCCCATTCCCATATCCAACACCACTCTATGAGTAGGCAGGTCATTTGTGACCGTGAAGGTCCAGGTATATTGCTCCCAGTTGGTAGACATCTCTACGGTCTCCCCATAAAAATAGTCGGCACCATTTCCATCATATTGTGATACTGATACTCGCATTTGTGCGCCTGCGGTCTCACCTTTAGCCCATAATACGACGGTATAAACATCCCCGAAATTCAGCGGTACTGCGGTACTAGCCACTTGTCTGTCCCAGGGGTTTCCGGCTGCCGGAACCACTCTCATGGACCTGGAACCACCATATCCGCTTGTGATGGCTGTAATAGCTCCATCACCGGCATTTAGCAACTCCCATCCGGCAAATGGAACACCATCTCCTTCAGCCTCCAAATCGGAATTAGGTATCACACTCTCCCGGGCATAGAATGCCGTGGTTGGTTTGGCTACCCCGTAGGTCGTTGTGATTTCAAATTCTATTGCTGAAGTCTCATCCACACCTGAGGGCACCGTCACTACTAATTCAGAATCACCTGCCGATACCACGGTGGCACTAATACCATCTACCGTAACTGAAGTGTTGTTATTCAAACTTGATCCCTTGATAACCAAATCACCACCCACCGGCACATAAGCATCAAAGGATGTAATCACCGGAGAAGGTTTCAATACCACCTCAAATACATAAGTGGCACGCACGTTTCGAGGCATTGCCAAGGTGATAGTCGTTTCACCCACTGGTGCTTCGTCCGGAACCGTAAAGGTGATCGTATTTCCATCTAGCGTAAAAGACGCTTGTATATTCCCGACAAAAACAAACTGAACCTGGTCAAAACCCTCCCCCGTCAAAGAAACCGGAGATCCCTGAAACACTGCTTCGGCACTGATGCTACCTACCTTTACCTCTGCCATCATCTCATCTTCACAGCCTGTAATCACTATGGAAAGCAACATTACTGTAAGGCATCCTATTAAAAGTTTAAAATTTTTCATTGTCTCTTTCTTTTAAATTTTAATAACCCGTGTTCTGCGTACTGCCAGTCTGATCAATGAACTCCAGCGGAATGGGCCAGCGAACATGTTTTGACTCGATATTCGGTGCCGCTGCAGGATTGTGCATACGTACTCTTTCTACCAGCAAGTCATTGCGCTTTAAGAACGCCCACCGGTGTCCCTCATGCCCAAGTTCTCTTGCCTGCTCTTCCACAATGTCCTCCAGAGTGATACTTGAAAAATTGCCCGTGACATTGCCGTAAGCTCTTTCTCTGAGTACATTCAGGTAAGTCATGGCCTGGCCTGTATTACCCTGTCCAAAATAGGCCTCCGCTGCGGCGATGTATGCATGAGAGTATCTAAAGAGAATGATGTTTCTCCAACCCTCAGCCTGAGCGGTGGTCCTTCCGTAAGTATTATCTTCGTAGTACTTGAAAGTGGTAGGGTCAGCGTAACGCAACCTTATGGGATCTTCTCCAAACTGTGCTTCCAGATCTTCTCTCTCCACCCGGTCTCCGATATTCCTCCCGTCAGGCAAAGCCTCTGGATCATCAAATACCCAGTGGGTTTTGTGCCAGGCTTCTAACCTACCATCCGCCTCGTCAAACAGGGTCCAGTAGTAGTCTGACGGGGACAACCTAGACCATGGCCTTCCACCTGCTTCCATCGTTCTGGCTACTCCATTCACACGATCATACAGGGGCATGAAGTGTTGGGAGGTCCACTGTACCTCATCAGGAATGTCACTGGTAAACCCAATAGAAAAGATGATTTCTGCATTGTTTTCTTCTCCAGATTTGCCTCCATCCAGACCAAAGATTCCATCCAGTGGCTGCAATGAATAGGAAGGGTCGGTGATGACTGCCTCTGCTGCAGCGGCGGCTTTTTCATACAAACCCCTGTCTAGCGCTGCTTCCGCCAACAGAAGATTGGCCAAACCTTTCGAAGGGATCAGTACTCCTCTGTCACCAATCTCACTTCGGGTAAACATCAACGGGACAGCTGTCTCCAGATCAGAAATGATCAGGTCATATACTTCTGATTCCTGTCGCTGCTCTGCCTCGAACACCGGCCCCTGATCCAAATCCGCAGCTGCTATAATCGGAATATTGCCAAACCGGCGAACCAACTCCAGATACAAATATGCCCGCATGGTATAGGCTTGTCCGAGTTTGTCTTTGATTTCCGGATCCAAGTCATCCACTGACCCGGAAGAAACAAGTCCGTTTATTGCTGTATTTGCAAAGGTAATACCGCTATAGTAGGTGTCCCAAATGGATAAAACCTGAGTGCTATTAGCAGCAAATGAACCATTGTATGAATTCATCCCAGGCATACCTGAGGCTGGCTCGTCAGACAGATTGGTTCCATCTCTCACTATATCGGTACCACAGGCTTTGTACACCGAGATTCCTGGATCCCTGAATGTGGACCTGACTGCCAGCAGGGCCCCGGAAAGAATCGCATCACTACCTTTTGCCGTCCGCGCTGCTTCCTCTGCAGAAAGTGAATGTCTCAGCTCTATATCATCAAGGAGCTTATCACAACCCCAAAATGAAGTAGTAAAAGTAAGGAGCAGTGCTATGAATAAATATCTATATTTTTTCATGTTTAGTGTTTTTTAGAATGTGACATTTAATCCTGCTGTCCAATTTTTAGTCACAGGGTACTGATCTGTGTTTGTGATCTCCGGAGAATAAGCGTTGGTGTAATCAGTCCAGTACTTGAGGTTATTTCCCCTGATAGATAAGGTTACCCCTCCCAATGAGGCCTTTTTAACCCACTTGGACGGAAGGTTATAGGAGAATGAAATGTTCCGCAATGAAACAAAACTGGCATCCTCTGTGAAGATAGCTGCCCCAAATGGTCCGGACATTGGGGAACCCTCTCCCACTCTTGGATAATCGTTGGAAGGGTTATCAGGAGTCCAGTAGTTGATTGCGATAGTATTGCCCCGTGCAGAGTTGTAACCGCCGTATATACTGTTGTATCGCTTTACACCCATCACTGCCTCAAATAGCACCGATAGCGTAAATCCTTTGTAGGTAATCACGTTATTGATCCCACCATACCAGCTTGGAGTAGGGTTTCCAATGAATGTTCTGTCATCAAAATCGATATTTCCATCTCCATTTACATCATCTATCTTGGCATCACCGGCTTGTGGAGCAGTTCCGAACGTGGTGACAATAGCATCAGCCACTTCATCAGCCTGCCAAACGCCCAGGTATTTAAAATCGTAGATTTCTCTAAAATCCTGACCTATGAACCATCCATTTGAGATGTCATCAAGTGGCTCTCCGTCAGGGCCAGTCTCATTTAGCTTTTCGATTGTGCTACGATTAGCAGCCAGATTAAGACTAGGTGTCCAGCTAAAATCATTTGACTCCATGGCAACAGCCTTTAGAGACAATTCAATCCCCTTATTAGCTGTTTCTCCAATGTTAGATGGAAACTGGCTGTAGCCATTATTGAGAGGAGCTGGTATCTGCTGATAAAGTAATACGTCCTTAGTGGCAGTATTGTATACCTCTATCGATCCCGAAATACGACTAGCCAATAAACCAAAGTCGGCTCCAACGTTGAACTGCTTGCTCGTTTCCCATTTCAAGTTCTTGTTCCCGGCCGTGGTTCCAGGTCTAAACCCTGTGTTCTCTGTACCAGGTATAGAAGTAGGGTAAGTGCCCGCCTGATAGGAGAATGGATTGATATTGTCATTACCCATTACCCCGTAACTCAGTCTCATCTTGAACATGTTGAAATTATTTCCACCAAACCACCAACTCTCCTCCTGGGCATTCCATGCCAATGAAGCAGACGGGAATATTCCATAGCGATTATCTCCAAGAAACCTCGAAGAAGCGTCGCGTCGTACCGTAAATGTTGCACTATACTTGCCCTGATAGTTGTAGCCAAGTCTAGTGGCCACATAGTACTTCGCCCAATCACTTGTGTTGGTGCCTATGGTTTGCTGGGCCGCAGGTGCTGAGTGTATTCCGTAATAACCGAGCTCATCAGCGGCAATGTTACGAGCATTCATCTCAAACCTTGTCCATTTGTTTACCTGCCCACCATAGATCACGGTGGCGTTCACTCCATGGTCGCCAAACTCTCTGGTATAGTTGAGGATGTTGTCCAACAAATAGTTCACTTCCTCAGACTCTCTGACTTGCGCCAGGTTGAGAGCATCATCTGTGAAGTTATCAGATTGGTATCTGCCGAAAAACTCCATTCTCGTTTGCGCGAAAGTGTTCAAAGTGTAAGTCAGTCCATCTATAATCTCAATGTTGATGTTGGGATTGATATATGCTCTGGTCACATTGACGTCAAATTCACTTTCATTGAACTTGTGCAATGGATTTACGGCAAACAAGTCTTCTGTAGCAAATTTGCTGTAATTGCCCTCTGCATCATATAGATTTCCGAAAGGGCTGGTGCCTACGAGTGCTGAAAGTGATGGCACGGCATTGTTTTCAAATCCCACAATACGTGTTCGCTGATCCGAGAAGCTCTTTGAAAGCTGAACATTTGCTCCCACAGTGATTCGATCATTGATGTTCCAGTTGGCATTAAATCGAGTGGAAAACCTCTTGTAGTCCGAAGCCTCAATGGGGCCCTTCTCACCATAGTAATTACCACTCAGGTAGAAATTGCCCTGAGCAGATCCACCTGAAACTTCCACTCCCATATTGTTCTGAATTCCGGTTCGCAATACCTCATCCAACCAGTTCACCTCATTCCCTGCGATGTAGTTTTGCTCCTCTACCATGTCCAACAAACTGGTTACAGTAGGGTCTGGTACTGTCGCATCGCCAGCCTTAAACGCGTCAAACTTGAATTGAAGAAATTCATCTCCATTCATAATATTAGGTCTTTGAGCGATATTAACAATACCTGTGGACGCAGAGGCTTTGATTTGAGTTCTACCAGGCCGCCCGTTTTTTGTGGTGATCAGTATCACTCCGTTGGCACCACTCGAACCATAAATGGAAGCCGAAGCTGCATCCTTCAGCACGTTAATACTTTCTATATCCGCTGGATTGAGCTCTGCCAGATTTCCACCAACCAGAGGTACACCGTCAATCACAATAATGGGTTGGTTCACATCATCTATATTGCTACCTCCACTCGCCGAAGCGCCAAGGGAGTTGTTCCCTCGTATTTTGAAAGTCACTCCTGAACCCGGTTGACCACCTGTCCTCACGATCTGGAGGCCGGCCACTTGCCCCCTCATAGCTTCTACTACATTGGGTACGGAAGCCTTGGTGATTTCCTGCACATCTACGGTGCTGATCGCACCCGTAACGTTAGCCCGCTCCATCGTACCATAGCCTACCACCACTACTTCGTTAAGTGCCTGAATATCAGCAGATAATGCCACATCCACTATTTGTCGACCATTTATTTCCACTTCCTGCGGAGCAAAGCCTACAAAACTAAATACAAGGGTGGCATTCGCTTCGGGTACCGAAAAGCGATAATTGCCCTCAATGTCCGTAACCGTTCCTGTGGAACTGCCTTTGACCAGAACGGTAACACCAGGAAGTCCTTCCTCAGTTTCGTTATCTGTAACTCTACCACTGACCGTCATCTGTGCATAGGATGAGTAGGTCAACAGAAGCATCATTATCCACGACCACCGCGCCGTTTGGTGAGCCATGACTTTCATTTTTTTAGTACACATAATACATACATCATTTTGTTAGGTTTCACATTTTCATCAGGTCAAAAAGCACCTTCAAAAAGAAGTCACTTCAAATCCCCTTTAATCTGCAAATCGGCAAATCATACAATGAAAGTAGTAGTAATATTCAATAAACGCAATCGATTGTGTTAATTTCTTGAAAAAATTAGCATATTTTCAATAGGGATAGCTTTATATGGTTGAAATCGGTTGCGAAAAAAAGCCAAATTCAGCGCATTTCACGTGGTCCCTTATAACTACTAAAACGCATGGTCTCATAGAAAAAAAGGGAATTGAATGCTCACGAAATACCGGGTGCATATGCTCACACCCGACCAACACCAATCTCATTCGCTTCTCTTCGAATTCCGGAAATTCTCAGGTGCCTGGTATGAACTGAAAAGACTTCTCACAAGTAGCAGACGCCCTGGCCTGATAGCGCAGCGGATTGTTCTACAAAAAGCTGCTAATCAGAAATATTTCTTAAATTCAACTCATGAACTTAAGGGAAATCATCGATCAGCTAAATGAAGTATATGATGGGGAACCATGGTTTGGCAACTCTATTTCGACCTACCTCCAGGAAATAGAACCCGAGCTCCTCAGCAAACACCTGGGTACCGGGCATTCGATCGGCCAGATCATCTCTCATATGATTGCCTGGAGGGAATATGTGATTGGAAAACTAACCGGGCTAGACCTCAAAATAGAGGTCGGTGGAGAGAATGACTGGGAGTCCCGACAATTCGAGCCAGCTGATAAAACCGAGCTTTATTCGAAGTTTAAATCCACACAAAAAAGACTAAACTCCCTGCTCTCGGAGCATACAGATGAACTCCTGGGCAAGACCGTCCCAAACCACACCATCACCTTTGAAAAGCTATTATGCGGTATCATTCAGCACGACATCTATCATCTGGGTCAGATCTATTTGCTCAAATCTTCTAAATAATCTCTTTCTGAAACTAATCGGGCAAATACTCCACAAATATCGGGACGCACTGGGGCCAGACTACCATGCCTACCACAATCACGCACAGAGAGTGTACACCTATGCCACCACCCTCCTGTTAATGCGCGAAAATAAAAAACTGGCCATCGCCGTGGCATTTCACGATCTGGATATATGGGTATCTGATGGAATGGACTACCTATCAGGGTCCGAGCAGTTGGCCAGAGATTACCTAAAAAACAGCGACTTTGATTACCTGCCAGATGAGGTAGCGTTTTTCATCAAAAACCATCACAAACTGTGGCCCATCAAGGGAAACATAGAAGCTGAGGCTTTTAGAAAAGCTGATCTGATAGACCTAACCAGCGGATTTATCCGGTACAATATCCCCGAAAGCATTATCTCAGAAACTGAGCGCACTTTCCCCAGGGAAAATTTCACCCGTATGATCTCATCCAGAGCCCTTAATCATGCCATCAGACATCCCCTGAGGCCATTTCCAATGATTAAGTGGTAATTTTGACCATGATCTATGAAGAAGCACTGAAGCAGGCAAGAGACCAGCAAAAAGCCAATAAAGCTTTTCTGAAGACTCTGAAAAGGATTAAACCTAAAAATCTGGATAATCAATTTCACACCCTTCACGAAGAAGCCTTCGAAGAGATAGATTGCCTCGAATGTGCCAACTGCTGCAAAACCACCTCGCCCATCTTTCAGATGGCAGACATAGAGCGACTCGCCCGCACAGTAAAAATGAAAGTACCGGTTTTCATCGATACATATCTTTACCTGGACGAAGAAAAGGATTATGTCCTCAAATCCTCACCCTGTCCGTTTCTGGGTGCCGACAATAAATGCATTGTCTATGAAAACCGTCCAAAGGCCTGCCGTGAATACCCCCATACCGACAGAAAACGAATGTATCAGATCACAGACCTCACCTTCAAAAACACCCTGGTTTGTCCAGCCGTAAGTCAGATCGTAAGGAAACTAAGCGAATCGTACAACCAATAGTCCTTCTGCTGCATCCTTAGAGGTAAATTGCTTAAATTAAGTCCACGTAACCCCAAAAACGATGCGCGCTCAAGCATACCTCACTCTCCTTATCCTCCTACTGGCCAGTTGTAGCGAAAAAGAAAACAAGCCCGAGGATCCATTGAAAGCGTATACTTCCAGCTATGAGATCATACAAGGGGAAATATGGGATCAAACCTGTATCAGCTGCCATGTATCAGGATCTTCCTTTGCACGACAATCCGATCTGATCCTCACTGCCGATGTATCCTACGCTCAGCTCATCAATCGCCCCCCTAAAAACACCGCCGCGTTAGAGGATGGCCTGATGCTCGTAGGCGATAAGGGACTGGAAAGTCTTTACGAAAGTTTCCTTTGGGAAAAAATCAACGCTCCGGATCAGGAGCACTTTTACGCAGATCACCCAGGCTATGGCTCACAGATGCCTCTGGGTGGGGATCCACTGACCAATGGGCAAATTGAATTCATCCGCCAATGGATTTCTGCGGGCGCACCACAGGAGGGTGACGTGATAGACAGGGAGGTACTTAAGGACACCAGCTGGTTTGAACGTGTTGCCTTTCAGCCGCTTCCGTTACCCGAGCAAGGATATCAATTTCATATTACTCCTTTTGAGGTGCGCCCAAACAGCGAACGTGAGCTTTTCAAGTACCAGCCACTCAATAATACCGAGCCACTCTACATCTCCGGCTTTGAAATCACCATGAAGTCAGGAAGCCACCATTTTATCCTTTACAACTTCCCCGAGACTTTTGCTCCCTCGCTCCTGCCCAATGAAAACCTGATCAGAGATGTCTACGATGCCTCCGGCAACTATGTGTTTACTACGTTGTATCACATGCAGTTTCATCAGTTTGTAGCTGGTACCCAGGTGCCCAAAGTGCGATACAACTACCCGGAGGGAGTGGCTCTGAAAGTACCTGCAAACTCAGGGTTTGACATGAACAGTCACTATGCCAACCGCACAGACGAGACCATGGAGGGGGAAGTATATGCCAATATCTATACCACCTCTGCCAGTGAAGTCACGCATATTGCTCAAATTCTCAACCTCAATAATGACAACTTCTATCTACCGGCCGGAAAAGTAACCACCATTCAAAAAACCTACACCTTTGATAAGGATCGGCATATTTTTCAACTTTGGTCTCACGCGCATGAGCACAACACCTCCTTCAAAGTGTTCATCTCAGGGGGAGAACGCCACGGTGAGCTTGTCTACTTCTCCAATGACTGGGAGCACCCACCTATTCTGCAATTGGATCCACCCCTCGGCCTCAAAGCGGGCGAGGGCCTCATGCTGGAGGCCACCTATAACAACTGGGAAGACCGGGATCTGGCCTTTGGACTGAGAAGCACCGATGAAATGATGATTCTCTTTGGTGCGTATTATGAGTAACTCAAAGGCCTTTTAAGTGATGGATATGTTCGTCCACCACGTCTATTTGTTTGGTGATTGCTTCCACATACTTTTTCATTTCCTTCTCCAGTTCCTTGGACACCTTCTTATAGTCATCCATGGTTTTGTTGCGTTCATTATCATTCAAAGCGGTGCACTCTTGTCTCAGAAACATCAGAAAAGCGCCTGTGGTGTAATCTGTCTCCAGCGTATTGATGTCATCCAACGTGGCCTTGGCCTCAGGATCCTCGCTCGTCTGAAATTTACTCTGTACAATCCTGTAAAGGGCACTATCATAATGATGAATTTGCTTTAAGAGCAAGATGGTGTTATCCCTATATGCCTTCGTGCGGCAATAGTCCATCAAGCCCTCATAAGTTCTGAGTTTCTCTGCAGAATTGTCCCACTGGATAGTGAGGTCATCAATGATCGTCACAATATTCTCGTCCTTTTCCTGTGCTCTGGTCATCAAAAAAAAGCAGGAAAAGCAGAGTAGTAGTATCAAGCGGTGTTTCATAAAAAAATGAGTTTAGAATCTTCAGCCAATAAAGATATCAAATTCAACCAATTCTTACTCGCCGAGTTTTTTTGATACGCCCCGCTATTCAGCCTTACCTTTGTGCTATGGAGAAAATCTCGATCCTGGGATGTGGCTGGTTAGGCCTCCCGCTGGCCAAAGCCCTCATAAAAGCAGGACATCTGGTCAAAGGCAGTACCACACATCCTGAAAAAATATCTCTTTTGCACATCGCAGGTATCCATCCGTATCTGATAGATCTTAACCCCACGTATCAGGGACCGAAAGATTTTTTCGAAAGTGACCTTGTCATTATCAATCTCCCACCCAGAAATAGAAACGAAGACCCGTCCTTTCACCTAAAGCAACTTCTATCCGTAAGAGAAAACATGCTTGTTTCCAGGGTTTCCAAAGTGATCTTTGTGAGCTCTACGGCAGTCTATCCTGATCTCAATCGGGTGGTCACGGAGGAGGATGCCGCGGCAAATAGCCTGAGCAGGGCTGGTATCTCGCTACTGCAGATGGAGCACCTCTTCACAGAAGTCCCCAACCTCCAAAGTACCATTATCAGGTTTGGTGGGCTCTATGGCCCCGGGCGGCACCCCGGTAGATTTCTGGCTGGCAAAAAACAGCTTGGTGGTGCTCATAACCCGGTCAACATGATCCATTTAGACGACTGTATTGGCATTATCCAAACCATCATCCGAGACCATCACTGGAATCAAACATTCAACGCTTGCTCCCCCCATCGCCAGACCAGAGCCGAGTTTTATACCCTGGCGGCAAAAGACCTGGGCGTGGAAATTCCGGACTTCACACAGGAAGCCAAACCCTACAAAGAGGTTTCATCCGAAAAAATGCTCTCCCAAACAGGTTACAAGTTCTTTCATTGAGGTTCACCTTTTCGTTCTCTTGGTTTTGTCCTACTTTTGCCCCCGTTTTAATCAAAGCCAACCATGAAAATATTCAGGTACATTCCAATCATTATTCTTAGTCTGCTTTCTATACAGTCCTTCGGGCAAATGGCCATCTCCTTTGAGGAAGCCAAAAACCAGGGTATCAACGTAGCAGAGCTGGACAGTACCTACAAGAGTGGCATACACAGTGATCCCAACCTGGCGGTGTTTTCTGAGCAGCAAACCGAGTACATTCAGGCATACTACGCGATGATTCGTGACCTAAGCACCTATTTGAATAGCAACGATTTCAGATGGGGTGGACAGACCCGCTGCTTCAACAGAATCTATTTTGCCGCCGATGGCTCCATCGAATATTTCATCTATCAGTTTGAGGAAGGTGAACTCAGTGTAGAAAGACAGGCAGAGTTTGATCAACTCCTGAATGAGTTTATCAACAGTGCGAAGTTCCCGATGAGCAAGGACGTGAAATTTGCACAATGTAGTCCTGTGAACTACCGGGATACGCTATAATACTTCACACCAAACAACATTTCCGAAATGATCTCCTGCTGAGAATTCTCTGTCAGTGTATTGGCATGGGCTGTACTGAGTATGCTTTGTCATATCAGCTCTATCAAGTTTTCTGATGGCATTATGGATCAAGCAATATTTGTGTGGGGCATCACTACATAGTTATTTTTTGCAAAAAAATAACTATTCCACTGTAGATCCAGAAAAGTAAGGACACAAAGGCGGGTGGGGCATCCAAGGCAAGTGTGAATCATTTTGACTTCAGAAGGTCTTTAAAAAAGTCCATAAACGATGAGTCAAAATGATTTTTTGCGTGCGACCGGCCAGGTTGGTGCCCTTCTGTAGGACCACTAATTGTTTTCTTTGCCTACGCGGCCCGGGGCAAGCAAAGAAAATGAAGGCTAAGCAGCCAATCAGTTGGATTGAGTCAAATGAGATGCCAGATTACGGATCACTATCCATCTTTAATACAATCTCCCCACTAGAATTCCGTTTGATCCGGCATTAGCCATTTGCGCATTCACTCGTGCTCAATGGTTCTTTTGCATACATACCCCCTACTATACGCCCTGAGATAAGGGCACCCACCACTCATTTTCACAATAAGAATGAAACAACGTACACTTTCAGCACCAAAAATTCAAGTCTCACAACTCACCAAAACCATACTATATTTTTATTATTCACAACAATTGTCTATTTTTATTAAATAATATTTTGCTTTTGATTGGATAAATTAAAAATATTTCAATAATTGAAGACTTTGAATATTAACTCCGTAATTGACCCCTCTTTATTGGACAAGGGTATAGAAATCCGTTTAAAAAACGGTGAAATCCTGACTCAGCAATTTGCCAAAGCGAATGATTTCTATCTGATGAAATCGGGTCGCGTAAGGTTTTTTCTGTCCATGGATGACTCAGGTGGAGAAATAGAAGTAGGTGAAAGTGACACCAAGCTGACTCCCATTGGATGGAGTGGGTTCAATTCGCCCGGCAGATATGCCACCACTGTGAAAGTGGATTCGCTTTCGGCCACCTTTATCAAATGGAACCACGAGGAGCTCCGCGAGATTCTGGAAGCCAATCCTGAACTGGGCACTGCCTTTCTCAGAGACATTTGCGGAAGAGCCAGAGACCTCATTAAAATCGCGGTAAAAATTCTCAATGCAAAAGCCCCATCTGTGCTGCCCTCACTTCCTGAAAGCTCCAATGGATTTACCATCACGGCGCCTTCTCCGGAAGAAGACCTGGTCAAATTCCTAAGAAAATCTGCGTTTTTCGAGGCCTTTGATGAAGTCCCGCTAGAGTTTCTCTCCCAAAATGTAGAGCGCCGGATGTATGCAGCCAATGAAATCATCTACACACAGGATAAAAAATCTGATGGCCTGTTTATTCTCGGGATGGGGAAAGTCCGTTTTAGCTACCACAGCGAAAATCAGGCAAATGTAAGTTTCACACAGATCACCACTCCTGGGTTTGTACTCAGCTGGGCCTCATCCGTGTTCAAAGCCAACATCATCAATGCGCATGCCGTCCAGGATACCCTGGTCTACTTTGTGCCTCAGACCAGCATGGACAGGATCATCAAGCTCAACCCTACTTTCTCACCACAGTACTTCAAGCGACTCCTCTGGCTGATCAGCCACCAGCTGCAAGCCATCCGGGCCAGGATCATTGCCTCTCGACTTAACCATGAAGTGGTGGCCATCAGCAACCTGATCGACCAAAACAGCGCCAGGCTCACGCTTACTTCTCCATTACACAAAATACCTCACCTGCTGGACAACAAGCTTACAGTGACCGATGCCATTGACACCCTGGAGAATCTCAAAGAACACGGCACCTCTCTGGAGAAGACTGTAGCGCTCTCTTCTCTGGACATTCTGGAAGGAATCCGAAAAGAGCAACAGTTTTACAAAGGCCTGGTGAATGTGTACAACAGCGTGGTGGGTGCCCCTAAGGACTTGCCTGCCGAGCAGGTCAGAAAAATCAGTGCGACCGCCTATATGAAGATCTTCGATCATCAGGATCACATCATCAAGGGCCAGGAAAACCTGCCAGAGAAATCCGGTAATATCTTCATATACAATCACCTCCGAAACCATACGTACAACACCCTGCCCAACCAGTTTCAAATCACTCTGGACTCTCATTTTATCAGCAGCATGGTGCTGATGAAAAAATATGGTGATCCGGGCTTGCGCATCGTGCGGGTGGGACTGAGCAAAGAGTTTGCACATCAGGAATACTACCAACGCCTGGGGCACATAGATGTGTTCACTGAAGATTCGGGAACGAAACCTAAAAAACTCAAGAAGCAGGTACGCCAAATGTTTTACAATGAAGCCGGTGCGCACCTTGCCAAAGGTGGCAACCTCATCATTAGCCCGGAAGGAAACTCCTACAGCACTGAAGAATCCCCCGGACCATTCAAATCGGGGGCCTTCAACCTGGCACTTTCCATGAAAAAAGAACCCTGGATCGTGCCTGTGGCCATGGCCAATTTTGAGAAGCGTGCCCGAAACAATTGCTTCTCCTGCCTCATTTTGCCCCCTTTCAAGGTGTCTGACTATATTAGCGACCCTGAAAGCAAAACAGAGATGAAGCAGTTTCTTTCGGAGTATCAGGAAACGTACCGCGCCTACGTGGAGCGAGCCCTGGAACAATCCAGGAAGTCTTAGTGCAATGACCCATGGATGAACATATTATGGATTTTGAATTTGAAGAGGAGATCGAGGCGCTTGAGCAAAAAATCCTTGATCACCCCAATAAAAAGGACCTTGTCGTATTTTATGGAAGCTCCTCGATAAGGCTATGGGAAAACCTGGAAAATGACCTGACTCCCCTGAACATCCTCAACCTTGGCTTTGGCGGATCTTCTTTCTCCTGGTGTATTTACTACTTCGAGCGTCTTTTCGCCAACATTGAGCCGTCCCATATGGTCATCTACGTAGGAGACAATGACCTGGCGAATGGCATCAAACCAGAGAAAGTGCTGAAAAAATTTCGGATGCTGGTGAAGATGGTTCGACTCACTTTTCCCAGGATGCCTTTGGATTTCATTACCATCAAACCCAGTCCTATACGCACCTACCTACTACCGGAAATACAGCTTACCAATAAGCTCATCAGGAAGGAACTGATGGGTCTGGACAAAGCCCGCCTCATCAACGTGTTTGACTCTATGCTCAATGAACGAAATGTAGCCCGTCCGGAACTCTATCTGGAAGATCAGCTTCATATGAATGAGAAGGGTTACAAAATCTGGCGCGGCGTGGTGAGGCGTTACTTTGAGATATAAAAAAACCACCCGGCAAGGCCAGGTGGTATCGGGTGTGTTGTTTAATAAGCGCTTATTCCACTCCATACAGAGCTTTCCCTGCCTCTTCGTACTTGTCTCCCGCTTCCCAGAAAATCTCCTCGGTACGGTTGCCAATGAGCCACACTGCGTAAATAAACGATTTGGAGTATTTCGTCAGATACTCATAATCCAGCGTATTGGGTTCATCTGTAGGCTGATGGTAGTATTTAGTGATTTCTTCGTTCATTTCGGTATATCCGGGATCATAAGAAACCGAAGGCACGCCCTTGGCCGCAAAGCTCACATTGTCTGATCGATCGTAATAGTTTTCTTCTGGCAAAGGATCATCTATGGCGGTAAGTCCAAAGGCCTGCGCTGACTTCACAAAAAGTGGTGTCACTGAAGTCCTGTTAAATCCTACCACGGTTACCTTCGTCACGTCGTTGTACCCTCCGGTATCAGTATTCAGGTCAAAAACGGTTTTTTCCAGGGGAAACACAGGATGATCCGCGTACCAACGACTACCCAACAGTCCTTTCTCCTCAGCATTGCATGCTAAAAAAGCCACAGATCGCTTGGGTGGGTTTTTGCTTAGATACTCAGCAGCCGTGAGCATATTGGCTATGCCTATGCCATTGTCACGGGCACCATTCCAGATGGAGTCTCCGTCTGCCTTGCTCACACCTACATGATCCAGGTGCGCCGAGATCATGACATACTCACTTTTCATCGTGGGGTCGGTCCCCTCTATGTAGCCCACTACATTGGGTACAGATATGGACAGATTATTTTTACCCTCGATCGTGATCGTGGCAAGCGCCCCATCACTTTCTTCAAAATAGGCCAGCACATCACCCGAGTCATACAGCCATGCCGATGGAAATGTGGATTTGCCTCCCACTTCGCCTTTGTCGAGTCGGTACTTTTCTCCTGAGAAGTAATATTGAATGAGCTTCCATGGATAACGACCGGGCTTATAAAGTTCCACCAGGCCTAATCCACCTGCCGCCTCCACCATTTCCTGCTTTTGGATGGTATAAGGGGTAAGTCTCTCATCAGGGTTACCATTCCCGGCTTTGGCTACCACTATTTTTCCTTTGAGGTCTTTACCTTCCAGGTCGTCCTCCAGGCCAAAACCCACATAGATGACCTCACCACTGAATGTCCCATTGGTAGAACTGTAGAAGACCATATCATCTCCCAGATTGAAGGTTTTCTCCCCTACCGACAAAGTAGCTTTCTGGGGACTTACTTCTTTGATCAGGGAGACAGGTTGGAAATAGGAATCCATACCCGGAGCCATTTTCACTCCATAAGAGCGAAACCGCTCTGCAATGTATCTGGCCGCTATTTCATTTTCTAGAGTACCTGTATTTCTTCCTCTCAGCTCATCGGAGGCCAAAAAATACAAGTGTGATTTGATTTCACTTAGCTGAACTTTCTTGTCTATGTCCTTCACCAGTTTTTGAGAAAAACTCCCAAAAGAGACCAATAAGGCCGTGGATAGTACCAGTAATTGCTTCATTTTCAGTTTGTGTTTATTCTTAGAAGCGCTAAAGTACAGAATTGTTTATCAGAGCGTAATGAGGATTTTGTATGCGGTCATTATTTGGCGTTGGATGGTATTGCTTCAGGCTGCTGGTATAAAAAAGCCCTCCAGATACTTGATCTGGAGGGCTTTCGGAAAAGAAGAACTTCTGTTAAAACTTTGGATGTTTTTCACCCGGGAAAGTTTTCTCGAAGAACTCGCCGTATTCTTTGATCGTTTGCTTCATGTCTTTCCTCAACCAAATGATCCCGATCAGGTTGGGTATCGTCATCAGAGCTATGGTGATGCCCGACAAGGTCCAGATGATGGTGGTATCCTGAAAAGCCGCAAAGAAAAAGGCAATGACATAGACGATGCGGTAGTAAATCACGGATTTAGAACCGAATAAGAAAGTCATGGCACGGTCTCCATAGTAAGACCAGCTAATGGCTGTGCTAAAGGCAAATAATAGCAGGCCAATGGAGACAATATACTGACCATAGTCACCAAAAAATCCTCTATTGAATGCAATGGCCGTAAGTGGTGCACTGTGCACCAGTGACTCTCCAATAAACTTCAGCGGCTTACTGTCGGTCACTGTCCCGTTGACAATCTCCACCGAACCGGTGAAGACCTCATCTGTCAGGAGCCCTTCATTTTTGTAGACCATGACATTCTCTGCAAAACTTCTTGAATGCAGAAACGTGATGTCTTCGTTCTGTATTTTACCATCCACCACATTCAGTGCGCCAGTATATACAGGCAATGCTTTAATGCCATTCAAATGGTCATAGATGGTTTTAGAGTTATCTGGGTTGCTCTCTTTATAGCTATCGTTGAGTATCTCTATCTCAGCATATTCAAATTGATTATTGTGCTTTTCTGACCATACGCCAGATGAAAGTAGTACCAGGCCAGTCACCAGACAGATGATAATGGTATCGATGAAAGGCTCCAGAATGGCCACCATACCCTCAGACAATGGCTCGTTAGCCTTGGCCGATGCGTGAGCAATAGGTGCTGACCCCTGACCCGCTTCATTGGAGAAGAGTCCTCTGTTCACTCCACGATTGAAGGCAAAAGCAAGATTGGCTCCGATGAAGCCCCCAGTAGCAGCCGTACCAGTGAAAATATCACTAAAGATGGAAACGAAAGAAGGGATAATATTTTCGATGTTGAAGAATATAACGGCAAAGGCTCCAATGAAATAAACTATGGCCATCCCGGGTACCAGCTTGGAAGTCACCGCAGCGATCCGCTTGATCCCTCCGATAATCACCAATCCCAAACAAATAGCCAGTACCGCGCCTGTTAGCATCTGATTAACTCCGAAGGTGGATAACATGGTGCTGGAGATGCTGTTGATCTGAGGGAGACTCCCTGTGCCAAACGAAGACAGCACTGTAGCCACAGCAAAGATGGTCGCCAGCCACTTCAGGTTCACTTTTTTACCTCCTATTTTGAAGTCGGCATTTTTCATGTAATACATTGGCCCACCGGCCATGGTGCCGTCATCCAGTTTGTTTCTGTACTTATGCGAAAGCGAAACCTCCACAAATTTGGTACACATACCCAAAGCAGCAGTCACGAGCATCCAAAAAAGAGCTGCAGGGCCACCAAGGTGTACCGCAAACGCAACACCCGCAATATTGCCCGTACCTACCGTGCCCGAAAGGGCTGTAGACAATGCCTGAAAGTGCGAAGTATCGCCTGGAAGATCCTTTCGATCAAACTTTCCACTCACAATGCGGAGGGCATGTCTGAAAAACCTAACCTGAGGAAACTTGAGGTAAATAGTAAAAAACAAACCTGTACCTAGCAGGGCATAAGGAAACCAGACTGCCCCACCAATGAAACTGTCAATGAGGCTAAGAAATTCGTTGATCTGAAGCATAAAAGGGAAAAGGTTGTAAAATTGATAATCCGACAAAAGTAATGATTCTAATGAAAGTAGTGCGGTCTATCACCTCGCTTTGATTTCACGGCTGCCTTGGATAAATTGACCACATGATCGGTCTTCTGAAAATCATCCTCAAAATACTCCCCTGGCTATTGGTAGTACTCCTACTCACACTTATGCTGCTGGAGGAGAAGCTGTCACTGGATGTGATCACGGGAGGAAAAGACACTTACCAGAGCACCATCCTCACACGTGTAGAGGAAATGGGAAATCTGGAGCTGGTAAAATACAATTTTCAGGAGGTGACGGAAGTAAAAAAGGCGGTGGATAAAATCGATTTTAAGTTTTTCAAACTGCCCACATCTCTGGCTCCCGACTCCAGGGCGGTGCTCATCAGTCAGGGAAGTGCTGCCGGTTGCATCGACCTGTCCGCCGTACGAAAAGAAGACATCAGGGAGGATAACGACACCCTCTATGTGACCCTACCCACGCCTAAACTCTGCTATTTCAAAATAGATCTGGAAAAATCAAGGCTCTATGACCTGGAGATCTCCGGAATAGCCAGAAACGATCAGAAAAAATTCATGGAGGAACTATACAAAGTGGCTGAAGCAGAAATCAAAGCTTCAGCTCTGAAAATGGGCATCCTGGAGCAAACGCGGACCAATGCCCGACTTGTCCTACAGCCACTTTTTGAAAACTTGTCCAATAAACCGGTCGTCATCAAGTTCCGAATGGATCAATCCATCATTTTAAATCAATAAATCAACCTATGAGAACAAACATTTCCTCGGGGAGCCCCTGGGAAGACAAAGTTGGCTACAGCAGGGCGGTAGTCATTGGCAACGTGATAGAAATATCCGGCACAGCACCGGTCAAAGATGGTGCTCCTTTTTACGGGTCTGCCTATGAGCAAACCAGGTGCTGCCTGGAAATCATCGAAGCAACACTCAAGAAAGCCGGAGCTTCCCTACAGGACGTGGTGCGCACACGCATGTACGTCACCAACATTTCTCTGTGGGAAGAAGTTGGCAGGGCACACGGAGAATTTTTCAGCACCATCAAGCCTGCCACCACCATGGTAGAAGTGTCGGCACTGATAGACGATAAGCTGGTGGTGGAGATAGAAGCAACGGCTGTCATCAGCAAGGGCTAGAAAACCCAAAGCGCTCCTGCCGGACGGCAGGAGCGCTTTTTTCAGCTCTTCTCTTTCTTTTTTCGGCTCATGGCCACATCGTAAACAAACGAAGCAGCCAGTTTGGCGGTACGCCCATCGTCATAGGTGGGGTTAAATTCCGCCACATCAAAGCTGATGACTTTGCCCGTACCCAGGATGGTTTTGATCATTCCCCGAACTAAATAGGGAAACACACCGAAGGCTGCCGGAGCACTCACACCAGGCGAAAAGCCCATGGACATCACATCCAGGTCCAAGGTGATATAGATGTAATCCATGCGTGCGGCAAAGCCCAAAATACGCATTTTGATCTCCTCTATGGTATCAATGCGTACCTCCTCCAACGGGATATAGGTCTGGTTGTAAATCTCCATCACCTTGAACTGAGCCCGCTGATTGGCCGCCTGATTGATCCCTATGGGTAGATAATGGATCTGCTCTCCGCGCTCCTCACAGTCGTCTACTATTTGCCGAAAGGGCGATCCCGAATGCGCGCCGTTGGCGTAAGACCTGAAATCAAAATGCGCATCAAAGTTGATGACTCCTATATTTCTCTTTGGCTTATCCTTCACAAACTCGTAGATGCCATTGTAATGACCATAGGCGATCTCATGTCCACCTCCAAGCAAGATTGGGAAATACCCGGCGCCTAATAAAGTGGTCACCTTCTCCGACAACTCCTTTTGCGCCTCTTCCAGTTTGCTTTTTACCGTGACCACATTGCCCACGTCTTTGATCATGAGTTCGTCATTATTGAAATGTACGGCCAGATTGCACATGGCCTTTCGGATAACATCAGGACCATCTTTGGCTCCGGGTCTTCCCTGATTTCTTTTCACACCCTCATCAGAAGCAAAACCTAAAATAGCTACCTGATTGGGGTGGGCAGCAGGCACCAGGTTTTTTTCCATGTCCACTACCTCCACTACATGATGCCACAAGTGGCCATCTTCTCCATCAAACGGGTCATTTCTCCCCGTCCAAATTTTCTTATTTGGTGACTGATACATATTTGGTCTAATCTAAAAATCTGTGACTTCAGGTGAGCTGCCCGCTTTTCCAAACCAGCGATGGCTTCACACTCCCCTGATGATAAAAAATCTCTCTGTAGTCCTTTAAGGAAAAGGCGATCATATCCGCACGCTCACCAATGGCCAACCGGCCCCGGTCCTTCAGGTTGAGCGCCTGAGCAGCCCGGAAGGTAATCCCGGCAAGCAGCTCAGCGGCGGTTAGTTTTTCATATACCCCCAACAGGGAGGTTTGCACCAGCAAATCACCCATGGGCGCAGATCCTGGATTCCAATCGGTCGCAATGGCCAGACTCACACCAGCGTCCAGCAACTTTCGCGCGGGAGTAAACTGCATTCCCAACCCCAAAGAGGCTCCTGGCAAAGCCACTGAAATCACATCCGAAGTGGCCAGGGCTTTGATCTCATTTTCGCCAGAGGCTTCCAGGTGATCGGCACTAAATGCCCCCATTTCCACCGCCAACTTACTGCCCCCTACACTAAACTGATCAGCATGTACTGTCAGCTCGAAGCCCAATTTGCGTGCCGCTGACAGATAAGGTCGCGCCAGGGGCTCAGGAAAAGCATTGTCTTCCACAAAAATGTCAACTCTTTTGGACAGTCCTCTTACCAGCACCTGAGGAAGTAGCTCATTTTCCAGGTAAGCCAAAAAAGCAGCAGGTTCATAATCTTTGGGGCACACATGAGCTGCCAGGCAGGTGGGGACCAGATCGGCCTTCACCACCGACTTTGCATCACGGATCACCTCCAACAGCCGAAGTTCATGTGCTGTTTCCAGTCCATAACCGGTCTTCACTTCTATGGTGGTCACACCTTCATTCAGATGCTTATCGGCTCTTCGGATTAAGTTTTGAAGGAGATCCTCCGATTCGGCCTGCTGAGTTTTACGGACTGAATCAAAAATACCTCCTCCAGCTGCCAGAATATCCTGATATGACCGCCCCGAAGTACGCATGGTATAGTCCTGATAGCGACTTCCTCCCCACACGAGGTGAGTATGGCAGTCCACCAGGCCGGGGATGAGCACCATGTCTTCTTCAATGGGGTGGTATTCGTAATCCCGGACATCAAAGGAAGAAAACGGAGCGATGTTGACAATGTATCCATCCTCTACCACTACCCCTCCCTGCTCAATCACCGTGAGCTCCTCGTTCTGAATTTTCCCTTTCAAGGGAATGTCCCAAAGTGCAATAATTTGCCTGAAAGGTCCATGAAGAATAGGCATCGAGGGTGTTTTTTGGATTTAAATGAAAAAGAACACAAAGCTAGTAGGATTTGCTTACTTAGAAGCAGATGCCCCTGGTAATTACACTCAATATCCGTACTTCTCTTTCCATCGGTTTTTGAGAAATTTTCGCAGTTCATCCTCCCGGGGATTCTTACCCGGATCATAAAATCTGGTGGCCCTGATTTCCTCCGGCAGAAACTCCATTTCGGTAAAATTGTGCTCATAGGCGTGGGCATACTTATAACCCTCACCATATCCCTGATCCTTCATCAGCTTGGTTGGGGCATTGCGAATGGCCATGGGCACTTGCAAATCACCTGTGCGGGCGACCACCCGCTGAGCTTCATTGATGGCCTCATAACTGGCATTGCTCTTGGGCGAGCAGGCCAGATAGGTTACACATTGTGACAAAATAATCCGGGATTCGGGATAGCCAATTACGTTGACTGACTGAAACGTCGCATTGGCCATGACCAGCGCAGTGGGGTTGGCATTGCCAATGTCTTCAGAAGCTAAAATGAGCAACCTGCGGGCGATGAACTTGACGTCTTCTCCTCCTTCGATCATTCGCGCAAGGTAATACACCGCTGCATTGGGATCACTCCCCCTGATGGATTTGATGAATGCAGAAATGATGTCATAATGCATCTCCCCGGACTTGTCATAAAGTACCGTCTTGCGCTGCACGGCATTGATCACCTTTTCATCGGTGATCACAATTTCCTTCGTATTTTCATCGCTCTTGATCACCAGCTCCAGGATGTTCAGGAGCTTCCTGGCATCCCCTCCTGAGAGGTTAAAAAGTGCTTCGGTCTCTTTCAAATCCACCTGCATCTTCTTCAACTCATGATCCTCGACCAGAGCTTTTTCGATGATGGTTTTCAGGTGACCTTTTTCCAGGTGATTGAGCGTGTACACCTGGCATCTGGAAAGTAGGGCTGCATTCACCTCAAAGCTTGGGTTTTCTGTTGTAGCCCCAATCAGCGTGATCGCTCCTTTTTCTACTGCGCCCAACAGGGCATCCTGCTGGCCTTTATTGAACCGGTGGATCTCATCAATAAAGAGAATGGCCTTGCTGCCGCCACGTATATTTCCAATTACTTCCCGGATGTCCTTTACGCCAGCGCTTATGGCACTCAGGGTATGAAAGGGCATTTTCACCTGATTGGCAATGATATTGGCCAAGGTGGTTTTCCCTGTACCGGGAGGTCCCCACAAAATCATGGAAGGCACTCGGCCCGAAGCGATGGATCGCTTCAGAATGCCCTTCTCACCCACCAAATGCTCCTGACCGATAAGCTGATCCAGATTGGAAGGCCGCATCCGCTCCGCCAGTGGGGAGTTGTCTTGAAAAATGCTCATACCACAAAGATAAATGGCCCGGTGGCCAATGGGCACAAAAAAACAGCTTTCCTTTAGAAAGGAAAGCTGTTCACTTTTGGATTGAAAAATGTCAGTTATCGAATCTGGCCGTTAGCCCCAGGTTATTAACAACCTGTTGGTAAAATTCTCTTTCGGATTTTTTGGGGTGATAATCCTTATTCATATAGGAGAAGCAATAATTAACAAAATGTCGCTTTTCCTCCTCTGAAGCCAAATGCATGATATCATACTCTTCCCATTCTTCCAGCAGCTCCAAAGTGTCATCTTTGGGAACTCCCAAAAACTGACCTATATTAACAATTGCATCTCTTTTCTCTCCAGCAGGCCCGGCTAGCTTTGCAAGGGTGCAGAGGATCTGCATAGTCTTTTTGTCAATTTCGGTGAATACCATAAGCTGTCTTTTTAGAGTTACCAGAATATAGAATCGTAGTACAATTATACGAATTGCAAACGATTGCAAGGCCATTTTCGTTGTAAATATTTTCACTTTATTTGCGCCGAACCAACGTCCGTTAAATTTACATTTCGCAAAAAATAACCAGCGCAAATCATTCATTATGCAGAGTACAAATCGGCAAAATAAAATGCTGCGACAAGGCCAGTTTTTATTCAAATATCGTGGTCTCCTCCCAGTGGCTTTTTTGATCATCGGGTTGATTATTTTTTTTCTGCAAGCCCGACACTCTGCTTTTTTCTTTACCGAAGATGACCAGCGCACCTACGATCTCGCATGTTTGTGCCTGGCCCTATCAGGCCTGATCATTCGGATCATTACAGTAGGTTATAGCCCAAAAGGTACCTCCGGAAGAAACACAGCCACGCAGGTAGCCCATCAGCTTAACACTACAGGACTTTACGCTGTGACCAGAAACCCGCTGTACCTTGGCAATTTCCTCCTCTGGCTGGCAGTGGTTCTCCTTTGCCAGCACCTTGGGTTCACAATCTTATTTCTGTTGAGTTTTTGGTGGTTTTATCGACTCATCATCTTCACGGAAGAGACCTTTCTGGAAACAGAGTTCGGAGCAGACTACCTGACCTGGAAGCACAACACCTCAGTCTTCTTTCCCTCTCTGAGAAAATACCAACCCAGCACCCGGGCCTTCAACTGGAAAAAAGTGCTGAGAAAGGAGAAAAATGGGATTGCTGCCATTTTCGGCATTTTCTTCCTATTCCAACTCTCCGGAGCCATAGCAGCTCCGGAAAAATTTCATCCCGTGACATTTCTAGCTGATCACCTCTTCTGGTCTGTGTGCGCCCTTGGTTCCGGCCTGTACTACCTGCTGATCAAAGTGATTTCAGCCACGACAAACTGGCTCGAAAATAACAGCGGAACTGGTAGGGCTTAAGTCCGCGACCATATCTTTGCCACGTGAAAATTCCGGATTTCAAGCAACATATCGCCATGCTCCTGGTGGGGCTCCTCTATGGCACCAATTACAGCATTGTCAAAATCATCACTCCAGAGTACATTCTTCCTTTTGGGCTGATCGTGATACGGGTGGCCATCGCCACAGCTTGTTTTTGGCTCATAGGGCTTTCCGTTAATGAAAAAATAAATTGGCGTGCTGACTGGGTTCGGATTGTGCTCTGCGCATTCTTTGGTGTAGGGATCAATATGCTTTTCTTCTTCAAAGGAGTGAGCCTAACCACCGCCATCAATGGGAGCATCATCATGACACTCACACCGGTGATGGTCTTTGTGACCTCCCTGATCCTGCTGAAAGAGAAGGTCACCCTTCTGAAAGTCCTCGGGTTGGCCGTTGGGTTCCTCGGGGCATTTCTGATTATCTACAGCCCTGGAACAGGGATATCCCTGGGAAACTGGAGAGGGGATGTGCTCATTCTCCTCAATGCCATGAGCTACGGTGTCTACTTAGTCCTGGTAAAGCCACTCATGACCAGGTATACCCCCATTTCGGTAGCCAAATGGATCTTTTTCTTCGGCTTTTTACTGGTGCTCCCGGTTGGCTGGAATGAATTCACCCAGATTGAATGGCAGGCACTCACGGCCAAGGTATATTTTAGCATGGCCTTTGTGATCATAGGGGTGACAGTGATCGTCTATGTACTGAACATCTGGGCTTTGAAAAAAGTCAATCCCTCTACGGTAGGTGTTTACATCTACGTCCAACCTGTTTTCGCCACGCTGATCGCCAGTACCTTCTTCGGGGAAATACTATCCATCCGGCACCTCATAGCAGCACTTCTCGTGTTTGCGGGTGTATGGCTGGTGGTGAAAAGAGGTTAGAGGTTGACTGTATCGTAAAACACCAGGTACCATTTTCCATCGATCAGTTGGAAGCGGCGCTCCGAATAAAAACCGCCACCATCCTCCTGTACTTTTTCGATGACTTCACCTTCTGTTTTCACGATATCGGTGATGTATTGTGGATCAGAAATTTCAGTCACCTTTTGCTTATGTGGCTCCCAAGCTGATTTTACCCAGGGCTGACTGCCCTCTGGGCCTTCATACTCTCCGGACAGCGGAAACTTCACCCGGTCTAGCTGGAAGCGCTCGTCAGCATGAAAGCGGTCATAGAACTCCTCAAAGACCTCTGAAGTCCTGGAAGTAGTAATGTTCTTGGCGCATCCGGCCAATAGCGCTGCGATCAGGCATAGGATACTCCATTGATAAAGGTTTTTCATAGGCTTTTGAAGGTGGAAAGTGTTTGCTCCAGGTGATCATCCGTGAAATCCAGATGAGTCACAAATCTGACTGCTTTTTTTCCGAAAGATACGGCCAGCACGCCCTTTTTGGCGAGCTTCTTCAAATATTCTTCCGGTGAAATCCCATCCAGCTCGGCAATCACGATATTGGTTACCACCGGGATCACCTCACCAATAAAAGGCTGCCCCTCCAGCCCCCTGCCGATGGCCCTGGCCCTCTGATGATCTTCGGCAAGTCTGGTACGATGGTGATCCAGGGCATAGGTACATGCTGCGGCCAGATAGCCCGCCTGTCGCATGCCTCCACCCATAGCTTTCCGCACCCGCTTAGCTTCTTTGATCATGGGCTTGGAGGCCAGCAGCACAGAACCCACCGGAGCCCCCAGACCTTTTGAAAAACTAATAGAGAGCGTATCAAACAAACCTCCATAATCTGCCGGGTCTTCCCCCGTCTCCGCCAGCGCATTGAAAAACCGAGCCCCATCCATGTGTAGATTCAGGCCATGAGCATCGCAAACTTTTCGAATCCTGCGTATCTCCCTGATATCGTAGATACTCCCACCACCCTTGTTCATGGTGTTCTCGAGGCCTACCAGTTTGGTCCGCGGAAAATGAATGTCATCCGCATTGATGTTTTCCTCAACCTGCTCCGCTGTAAGACGTCCTCTGTCTCCAACGAGTAACTTCGGGGAGAGCATAGAATTGTAAGCCATTCCGCCACCTTCGTAGAGATAAATATGAGCATCTTTATCGCAGATCACCTCATCCTGGGGGCTGGTGGATATGCGCAGCGCAATCTGATTGGCCATGGTGCCAGAAGGGCAAAAAAGTGCCGCCTCCATACCAAAAAGTGCCGCAATCCTCTCCTGAAGTTCATTCACTGAGGGGTCATCGCCCAGCACATCGTCGCCCACCTTAGCGGACATCATGGCCTCCAGCATGGCAGGCGTAGGTCGTGTGATGGTGTCGCTTCTCAGGTCGGCTATGCTGCTTGTTGTCATCATTGCTCTAAAATATGGAAATTGGAAATAAACCTATCTTTGAATCCCCATAAATTCATATTAACACGCATTAATTCGACTCTATGATTATCCACCTCAAAGGTGACCTGGCTCCTGAGAAAATAGCCACCCTCGCTACTGCACATGAAGCCATCCATTTTCGGTCAGAGGACAGGGACATACTGGTGCTCTCTTCCAAAATCACTTCCGTCCCGACAGCCCTGGCCCCTTACGTTGATCAATCTTTTGTGATGTCCAGCGATATCCAGCTGGCCAGCAGGGACTATCAGCCTTATAAGAGAAATATTAAAATTGGTCAGGATGTGTTAGGTGGCAGCACCAATCACACCATGATGATGGCTGGACCCTGCAGCATAGAATCCTGGGAACAAATCTCTCAGACTGCTGAGCTGCTAAAATCCCTCAACATCAAAACATTGAGGGCAGGCTGTTTCAAGCCACGCACCTCGCCCTATACCTTTCAGGGAATGGGCGAAGAGGGATTAAAAATGCTGGTAAAAGTGCGGGAAACTTATGATCTGAATATTATCACTGAGGTGAAAGACAGCTCTCACGTGGACCTGGTGATTGACCATGCAGACATTGTACAAATCGGCACCAAAGCCATGTATGACCAGAGTATTCTACGAAAATGCGGGAAGTCTACCAAGCCAGTCCTGCTCAAAAGAGGCTTCGGTACCACTCTGCAGGAGTTTGTGCAGGCGGCAGAGTTTATCCTTTCCGGTGGCAATCCCAATGTCATGCTGTGTGAACGGGGTATTCGCACATTTGAAAATAAAACCAGGTTTACCCTCGACCTGACCGGTGTGGCCTATCTGAAGGAATTCACCAACCTGCCCGTGGTGGTAGACCCCAGCCATGCCATGGGTTATAGATATGGCATCCCTGATCTCACCAGAGCTGCTGTAGCGATGGGGATTGATGGTTTGCTGATAGAAACCCACCCAACACCCGAACTGGCGAAATCTGATGCCGCCCAGCAACTCAATTTTGATGAGTTTACCAAAATGTTTCATTCACTAAAACCTGTCGCAGAGGCGGTAGGTCAAAAACTAATCTGATGTCTAAACTTTCACACATTAAGCTCCTGGTATTGGACGTGGACGGCACCATGACCGACGGAGGGATCTACATCATGGAGGATGGCAGGCAGTTCAAAAAATTTCATGCCCGTGACGGGCTAGGTATCAAGGAAGCCATCAAGGCTGGCGTGGAAGTGGGCATCATTAGCCATAGTCTGGCCACAGAAATGGTCAACTCCCGCGCCAATATGCTGGGAATGAAGCACTTTTATGTGGGTCAACGCCCTAAGCTTGAGGTCTTAAATGAATGGATGAAAGCACTCGACATCAGCTACAGTGAGGTCTGTTTTATTGGTGATGACCTCAATGACCTGGAGGTCATGCAAAAAGTGGGTTTCTCTGCCTGCCCGGCGGATGCAGCATCCGGTATCAAGAAAATTGCGAAAGTGGTATTGGACAGAAAAGGTGGAGATGCTGCGGTGCGTGAATTTATTGATCGATTTATCCTTTCTGGGGACTAATCAATCAAATTTATTTAAAAACTGAGTGAAGAAGAAGATGGGCATTGGCCAGAGCTTCCTGGCAAACTTCTTTTTGAAAAAGCCAAAATGGCCAATTTTTTCAAATCCCAGATCTTTTGGTTTGATAAACTGAAAAGTGGTCACGGCATTTCGATAATAATGCATCAGGGCCTGTGTAGCGGCCGAAGGTGCCAGCAGTTTATCATCCTGAATATTCACAAAATGCACCGGGATCTTTACCGCATCAAATTTTTGGGCCATCTCCTTACTCCCCTGCAATACGCCCTGAGGGTGGGTTCCCCACTTTCTCCACTCGAGTGCCGCATTCCTGGGGATATCTATTTTTCCACCCATGGTCCAGCCCGGCAAGTAGCGGTAGATGGCCACAGTGGTGGGTATTAAAATATACCAGAAAATCAGTACATACAGCCACCAAAAGCCCTTCCAGTGTCCATTATAGGCAGATTGAGACCCCACAAAGTAAGCTGATCTAATGCGTCCGTTGTTGGCCGCCTTTGGAAAAATCTGCCCCGCCACACTGTGACCTATCAGGAAAATTTTATCATATTTTTTATTCGCCCAGGCAATCACGCTATTGAGGTCTTTGTCCCCCCAGTCGCTCATTTTGCAGCGCTCGTCTTTGACCGAGCTGTGCAGCGAGTCTCCTATCCCCCGATAGTCAAAAGTGATCACATCAAATTCTTTGTATTGGCAAGCGTAGTCTGCAAACCCTTTGTAGTAGCGCTGAGGGGCCCCTGCTGCAGGGCTCACGATGATCAGATGTGCGCTTTTGGCATCCCCTGAAAAAAGCGTAGCGCTTATTTTAGTTTTATCCTCCGAAATGATCTGAAACCCTTCAGCCTTATGCATGCCTTGTTTTTATACTGAATTTGCCGATGTGGCGGATGACATCTGACTGCCGCAAATGTATTATAATACTTTATATTCACAATCCGTTTGGCAATGTGTCCATTTCAAATATTTTTGCAACTCAAATAGAAACCAATCCAAAATGAGCGTTCTAGTTAATAAAAATTCTAAAATAATCGTACAGGGCTTTACCGGCACTGAAGGAACCTTCCACGCCACTCAAATGATTGAGTACGGCACGAATGTAGTAGGAGGCGTAACTCCAGGCAAAGGTGGACAAAGCCACCTGGACAAACCTGTGTTTAATACTGTGAAGGATGCCGTAGATGCAACAGGTGCTGACGTATCTATCATCTTCGTGCCACCAGCATTCGCTGCTGATGCCATCATGGAAGCTGCTGATGCAGGCATCAAGGTTATCATCACCATCACAGAGGGTATTCCTGTGAAGGACATGATGAAAGCCAAACCTTACGCCATTGCCAGAGGAGCCAAACTGGTAGGGCCAAACTGCCCTGGGGTGATCACTCCGGGTGAAGCCAAAGTGGGCATTATGCCAGGTTTTGTATTTAAGAAAGGAAATATTGGGATCGTTTCTAAATCAGGAACATTGACCTACGAAGCAGCCGATCAGGTAGTAAAAGCAGGATTGGGTATTACTACCGCCATCGGTATTGGAGGAGATCCTATCATCGGTACTTCTACCAAAGATGCTGTACAGTTGCTCATGGAGGATCCGGAGACTGAAGGGATCGTGATGATCGGTGAAATCGGTGGAAACTACGAAGCTGAGGCAGCCAAATGGATCAAAGAAAATGGCAACAAAAAGCCTGTAGTAGGATTTATTGCCGGCCAAACAGCACCTCCCGGAAGAAGAATGGGCCATGCCGGAGCCATTATCGGTGGCGCAGATGACACTGCTGCCGCCAAAATGAAGATCATGGCCGCCAATGGCATCCATGTGGTCAACTCCCCTGCAGATATCGGGGAAGTCATGAAAAAAGCATTGGGCTAATAACTTTAGTTCGATTAGATATAGATAAGCCGGTCAGAATTTTCTGACCGGCTTTATTTTTTTATTGCCCTTCTTTTTTTTTGCAAACTAATTTTTCCGTGTTACGTTTGTGCTCTCAAATCGATAAAGCATCGATTTATAAAGAAGCGCTGAGAGACAGGCTCTAAGAAGCGCTAGCAACCCCCACCCTAAACGGGAAGGTGCTAATTCCTGATATATAAATTGATAGTTATGAAATTCAACAAAAACACTTTTGCGAAAGCAACTGCTTTTTTGCCAAGCATTGAAGCAAGGTTATCTATTTCACATTCTCCGATCGACAGAGGGTTCTGTTGTATGTGTTACTACTGCTAATTCCGCAGGTATTGTTCCTTTTAGTTATTGGAAAATCCGCAGGCCGATTCATGTATTGTCTTTGGTCATAAAAGCATACCCCATATACTATTCTAGAATCTTAAAAAATATACACTCATGTCAGCATTAAAATTTGAAACCTTACAACTACACGCAGGCCAGGAAATAGACCCCACTACAGGATCACGGGCTGTGCCTATTTATCAAACTACTTCATTCGGATTCAAAAACTCCGAGCACGGCGCTAACCTTTTCGCCCTGAAGGAATTTGGAAACATCTATAGTCGGATCATGAATCCCACCAATGATGTATTCGAGAAGCGTATCGCTGCACTGGAAGGGGGAGTGGCCGCATTGGCGGTAGGCTCCGGGCAAGCTGCTCAGTTTATCGCACTCAGCAATATTCTGGAGTCTGGTGACAACTTTGTGTCCAGCTCATTTCTCTATGGCGGCACTTACAATCAGTTTAAAGTAGCCTTCAAGCGCCTCGGCATTAAAGTGAAGTTTGCTGAAAGCGACCAGGCCGAAGAGTTTGAGAAATTGATCGATGAGAAAACCAAAGCCATTTATCTGGAAACCATCGGCAATCCGGGTTTCAACGTGCCTGATTTTGAGGCGATCGCGGCAGTAGCCAAAGCAAACAATATTCCACTCATAGTGGACAATACTTTTGGAGCTGGTGGCTACCTCTTTCGACCTTTGGAGCATGGGGCTTCAGTGGTCACTGCCTCGGCTACCAAATGGATAGGTGGCCATGGCACAAGCATAGGTGGTGTGATCATAGATGGCGGAAACTTCAACTGGGGCAATGGAAAATTCCCGCAGTTTACCGAGCCTTCTGAGGGCTATCACGGATTGGTCTTCTGGGATGTGTTTGGAGAAGGAAATCCGCTAGGTCTGCCCAATATTGCCTTTGCTATCCGAGCCCGGGTGGAAGGTCTAAGAGATTTTGGACCGGCACTCAGCCCATTCAATAGCTTCTTGCTTTTGCAGGGACTGGAAACGTTATCGCTGCGCGTGCAGCGTACCGTGGATAATGCACTGGAACTGGCGCAATGGCTGGAGCAGCACCCATTGGTAGAAACCGTCAACTATCCGGGTCTGAAAAGCAGCAGCTATCATGAGCTTGCCAAAAAATACCTCAAAAACGGGTTTGGTGGAGTGCTCTCATTTACCCTGAAGGGAGAAAAAGAGTTGGCCACACAACTAGTAGATAATCTGGAGTTGGTCAGTCATTTGGCCAATGTGGGGGATGCCAAAACGCTGATCATACAGCCTGCGGCCACCACCCACCAGCAATTATCCAATGAAGAACAATTAAATGCGGGCGTACTTCCCAACCTGCTCAGAGTCTCTTTGGGCATCGAGCACATCGATGACATCAAAGCGGATTTCCAGCAGGCTTTCGAAAAAATATATGCAGACAATCAAGTTAATGCCTAATACCATCGAACAAATACAGCCAAAATCTGCGAT
Source organism: Marinoscillum sp. 108 (assembly GCF_902506655.1). Taxonomy (NCBI): domain Bacteria; kingdom Pseudomonadati; phylum Bacteroidota; class Cytophagia; order Cytophagales; family Reichenbachiellaceae; genus Marinoscillum; species Marinoscillum sp. 108. The sequence goes on from NZ_LR734811.1 coordinate 95,960, forward strand.
CCTCAAAGTAGAAGAACCGTTCATCCTGGAGTGTGGAGACACACTCCGGAATGTCCGGATTTCCTACACCACCTACGGTACGCTCAATAGTGAGAAGACCAATGTGGCCTGGGTATTTCATGCCCTCACTGCAAACGGGAACCCCGCGGAGTGGTGGCCCGAGCTTGTGGGTCCCGGTAAGGCTATCGATCCGGAAGATAAGTTCGTCGTATGTGCCAATATGCTGGGCTCATGCTACGGCACCACCGGACCAAAAAACTATAACTTCCCTCTGGTCACGATCCGTGACATGGTGAATGCTCACAAGCTACTGAAAGCGCATTTGGGAATCGAAACCATCCATCTGGGAATCGGTGGATCTATGGGTGGACAGCAGCTTCTGGAATGGGCCGTGGAAGAGCCTACACTTTTTGATCACATCGTACCCTTAGCGACCAACGCTTTCCATTCCCCATGGGGGATTGCCTTCAACGAGGCACAGCGAATGGCGCTGGAAAACATCGATAGTGCCAAAGGACTGGAGGCCGCCCGAGCCATAGCCATGCTATCATACAGGCACTACAACACCTATAACAAAACGCAGCGAGACATAGACCAGCGATGGGATGACTTCTCGGCATCCTCTTATCAGCGATATCAGGGTGAGAAACTCCGCAAACGATTTTCAGTGGAGAGTTATTATTACCTCTCCAAGGCCATGGATAGCCACCACGTAGGCAGGCATTTCGGGTCGTCAGAAACTGCCCTGAAACGTATCCGATCCAAAGCACTGGTGATCGGTATAGATACAGATATACTTTTCCCCCCGGAGGAGCAGCAGTACATTGCCGGGCTCATACCGGATGCAAAATTCCGTTTGGTCACATCCGCATTTGGTCATGATGGATTTCTGACTGAATCGGAACAGATTTCTGAATTGATCCGTGATTTTTTGAAAGCCTAAACATATCAGACACAAAAAAAGCCAACCCCTTGGGTTGGCTTATCTCCCGAAAAGTATCCGGGACTGCCCTAGTTCTTCTTGATCACTTTTACCTGATCAATGACCTTACCTTCGCTGAGTATTTGCAGGATATAAATACCCGCTTCTACCCTGCTAATGTCCATGGGTTCATTGCTTTTCCCTTCCTGTACTAGACCACCATCCAGTTCATACAGTTTGCAAATGGTTACCTCTGGTGTTTTCACTAAGATGTGGCTACTCGCCGGATTGGGGTATACGTTCACCCGAACTGGAGACGGTGCACTCAAAACCTGCTCTGAAGTAATGACCAAAGTTTCGGTAGCGGATCCCGTATAATTAGTTTCAATGATTTCCACAATGACCTCATAACTGCCGGCTGTCACAGGCTCCTCAGCGTCCCCATTGAATGTCATGACAAAGTTCAAGTCGGCCGGCTCAGTGGTCACTTCAGGTCTCTTCCCGGTGCCATCCTCCTCATGTTCCAAATCGGTCAGTACTATTGAGGCCATGGCCTTGTGGATCGTAAGCACCCCTTCTGTGTATACAAAAGAATAATTTGCTGCTTCTCCACCTGAGCTGGTGATTTCATAAACTCCGGCATCAGGAATCCCAGATAAACCAGCGCCTGCCTGAGGTTGTACGAGCAGGGCCTGCTCATCCTCGCCATTTACAAATCCTGAAATGGAATAAGTAAACTCAGGAAGCGCTTCACCATATACCACCTCCTGATCATCTGGTGTCACCACCAGCTCAGCGGTACTCACTTCAAACGGCTGACCCACTGATTCTGCAGACAGGTAATCCTGATCACCATTCTGAGTAGCAGTGATTGTAGTGGTACCAGCCCCCACAATGGTGACAGTGCTACCACTGACAGTGGCTACCGACTCATCCGAACTTTCAAAACTCACCACCAGACCGGAGGTGGCCGTTGCACTAAGTTCAAATGGCGCATCGCCAAACACCCTATCATCAGGTCCCACAAACGTGATGGTCTGATCGAGTTTAGTCACATCAGAAACGGATAAAATCTGCTCCTCCGACGCAGGCAAGTAATTCGCATTGCCTGCCTGAGTGGCCGTGATAGTAGTGGTTCCCGATGACAAGATGCTCACCGTATTTCCAGAGATGGTAGCGACCGTTTCGTCAGAGCTCGAAAAGGAAACTTCAAGATCCGAACTGGATGTAGCGATCAGGTCAAAGGGTTTCTCGTTAGCTGCTTTTTCACCAATCGCTTCAAAAGTAATCAGCTGTGGTGCTCTGTTGACTGTAAGCACCTGAGCCACGTCACTGGCCACGTCAAACTCCTCATCACCCGGCTGGCTCGCTGTAATGGTAGTATTACCAGCGCCGATTATGGTCACCACCTTGCCAGAGATGGTAGCCACTGTTTCATCTGAACTCTCATAAGTAATCTCCAACCCACTGCTGGCATAAGCTTCCAAATCGAAGGAGCCATCTCCATAGGTTTTTTCACTGAGTAGTTCGAAAGTAATCGACTGTGAATACTTGCTGACTGTAATCGTTTGCTGACTTGTAGTAGCATTATAGCTTTCGTCACCAGGCTGGCTTGCGGTGATGATTGCACTGCCAGCACCAATGATTTCTAAAAACCCACCTTCGACCATCGCCACATCCGTATTGGATGAGCTAAACACTACTTCCAGTCCGGAGCTGGCTGTAGCTTCAAGTGGGATACTCTCTGCCCCGATGTTCACCTCTGAGGCTATCTGCGTGAAGGAAATGGTCTGATCACTTTTGGAAACCTCCAGGTCAAATGTCATGGACACTGACTCATCAAAAGGGTCTGAAGCTATAATCTCCACAGTATATTCTCCCAATGTGCCCACTGTGGGTGAAATGGTCAGCGTATCCTCTTCCAGCACGATCCAATCAGGCAACTCGGCTCCCCCAAATAACTGAGATTCAAAAGACAGATCGTCACCGTTGGGATCTTCAAATAGGGTACTCATCGCCAGGGTCAGTGTATCCCCAATGTCCAACCTCAAAAGAGATAGCGAAGAGCGAACAACTGGCGAACTATTGGTGGATATAACTGTCAACACAAATACATCAGAAGCGCTTTCCTCTCCATCAGAAGCCGTAACCCGGAGTGAATATTGACCCACATTCTCCTGAGAACTCGTCCCACTGAGCGTACGACTGGCCGCGTCAAAAGTCAACCAGGATGGCAAATCACTTCCGTCTTCCATTCTAATGGAAAAAATCAGTTCTGCATGATCCTCATCAGAAAAGGCCGACTCAGAGATGACGATGGAGATGTCCTCCCCTACATCTACACTGTGATCGGGCAAACCAGCTACCAGGAAGGGCGCATCATTGACCTCATTCACCGTCAGCACAAACTCATCGGACACCTCAGCAAACTCATCAGCTGCTGTAAGCACAATCGTGTACGTGCTCACGTCTGACTGCAACGGGGTACCCGACAACTCAAAATCTGTAGCTTCAAAGGTCAACCAGGATGGTAACGGGTCGCCTCCCTGCAAGGTCATGCCATAAGTAAGTAAATCGTCATCTGGATCTGTGAATGTATTGGCCGCAAAGCTGTACTGAAAAGGCTGGTCTTCACTGGCTTCCAGATCTGGTACAGGCGCCGCTACCACCGGGGGATCATTATCCAATGTGACCTTTAAAGTGAAGTCTGTATAAACACTGGAAGTGGAGGGATCAGTAGCAGTAACTCTTATGGTATGGTTTGCCACATCTGACACAGTGGGTGTACCGTCAAATGTTTTGGTAGAACCATCAAACGATAACCAGTCCGGCAAGGCCGACCCATCTGAGAGACCTGCTGTAAGTGTTAATACATCCTCGTCCTCATCTTCAAAAGTATTTGTGGGCACCTCGAAAGAAAAGGTCAAATCCGTTAAAGCCGTCTTAGTTGAAATGGATTGATTCACTACTGGCGCATCATTCACATTGTTAACTGTGATGTCAAAATCATCAGAAACAATCCCTTCCAGCCCGTCATCGGCAGTAACCCTGATGCTGATCGTACCCACATTTGCCTGAAGGGGCGTGCCGCTGAAGGTGTGACTGGCAGGGTCGAAAGAAAGCCAGTCAGGCAAGGCACTCTCATCGGTTAAACTTGCAGATAGTGAAAGCTCATCCTCATCAGCATCTGCGAACGTATTTTCAGGAATAGAAAAAGTAAAAAGAGCATCTTCATTGGTCTCCTGATTTGCCATGGCGTTGTCCACTGTAGGGTCTGCATTGGATCGATTCTTAAACCAGGTGACCTCATTGTCTCCATAGTTACAAACGATGATGTCAAGGTTTCCATCTCCATTTAAATCACCTACCTCAAAATCAATAACATCCGACTCCTGGTCAGAGAGCAATGCTGAAGTAAACGCCCCACTTCCATCATTTTCTAAAAAGAAGAGCGCATTATCCGATCGAAAAGAGGTCACCACATCCAGATGACCGTCTCCATTCAAATCGACTACTTTCAATACACCTGTACCCTGTCCTGAAAGCAGTGTTTCCGTAATATAGGAGCCTGTTCCATCATTATTGTATAGCGTAAGGTTATTGGCATGGGAGACTACTATATCCTGATCACCATCACCATCGATATCATCCATTTCCAGGTCATCGAAGAAAATGCCGCTGTGACTGATGAAAGAAAGTAGTCCGTCATTTTCATACCATACGTTTTCTCCTCCCAAAATATCCAGATCACCATCCAGGTCATAGTCCAATACTTCTAAGGCGGTGTGATCATCATCGCTTACATGAAGCTTGGTGAAAGTAAGACTGCCGTTATTCTGATAGATGTCCACAGAAAGATGAGAGACCACAATCAGGTCAAAATCTCCATCCATGTCCATGTCCTTTATCCTGAAAGCTTCAGGGTCTGTAATACCAGGTACAATGTCCGTGATGGTGAAATTGCCATCCCCGTCGTTTTTATTCAGCGTGATTTTATCATCAATCGTAGTGGCCGAAATCACATCCAAATCACCATCCTGATCCAAATCAAAAATAAGAATTGAAGATGCATGGACACCCAGATCCTTGGTGACGCCTGCATCCGCACCTGCCGATACCAGCAAGTTTGCTGTAGCGGCTGTACCTCCGGGTACTGTAATATCTAAATCATCGTCACCATCCAAATCGCCCAAGTCAAGTCCTAGTGGAAAACTATGACTAACAAGGGTCGACTGTTTCACAAATGCTCCGGGAGCGGGTGAGGCAGATGTCTTAAAGTAAAACGAAAAGGGTGAAGTCCGGATGGATCCATCCTCGGCCTCTAATTGATCAGAAAGAACAACCGTATATTCATGATTCTGAGCTAAATCAAACGCCGGAGTAAATGTGATTGTAGCGGTTCCACCTCCCCCCAAATCCCCAGAAACGACCTGTCCCTGATCATCATATAGCATGAGCGAACCAGGAAGTGTAGTGGCATCTACGTTTTTATCAAATGTGATGGAAATACCCGCGTCTGTGGACTGATAGGAACCACGTAGAGGAGTGAAGCTCACCACTGAGATCAGCGGAGGCTCACTCACCGTAAAATCGAAATCGTCAAATGCAGCTTCACCCGCATGATCGGTGGCAATAAGCCTAAGGCTATAGGTACCATCTGCTCCATAGGGAGCCGTACCCGTCAGGGTATTATTCTCACTGTTGAAGGTGAGATAATCCGGCAGTGCATTTCCATTGGTCATAGTCATGGAATGTACCAGTGTATTGCTACCGTCAGGATCGGAAAAAACGCCACTCATGTCAATCGAAAAAGCCACTCCGGCCACTACCTCCTCATCAGACTTAGGGCTGCTCACCACAGGAGTTTCGTTGGCTTTGTTTTGGTACCAATAGAGTTTATTCGTTCCCTCAGACACAGATACCAGATCCAAATCTGAGTCACCATCCAAATCTCCAAAACCTATCAGATTTCCTTCATTCGCTGCCAGCTCCCAGTAGGTGAAATTGAAGCCTCCTTTATTTTCCAGCCAGCCTACAGCGTTTACACCATCCGCTCCTATCACAATATCCAGGTCATCATCAGCATCCAAGTCCACAAAACAGGCCTGTACTGGTCCGGTAATGTCATCTGATACCTCCAGAGCTGTGAACGACTGATTCCCGTTATTTTGATAAATGACCACATGATCCTCCCGATTCTCAGCAGTAAGGATGTCCATATCGCCATCACCATCCACATCCGCCACGTCCACATCTGACACCCCGTCGGCAGTTTGTGTGATTTCATTATAAGTAAAACCCTGTGATCCGTCATTTTCATACCATGCCAGAAAATTGGTACCATAGTTATGTCCACCAACGACAACATCAATATCGCCATCTTGATCCAAATCCTCTGCGTAAGCCTTATTGGGATTAGTCCCAAAGGTTCCTATTTCGAGCTGCGTAAAATTTTGGGCACCATCATTTTTAAACCAGAGCACGTTATCTGAGCCGCTTTCGGTAGCCAAAACGTCAAGGGAACCATCCTGATTAAGATCTACAATGGAGACACTCATAGTGTAATTCATGGCGGCACTCATTACGTGAGAGGTAAACACCTGACTACCGTCGTTCTCCAGCCAGGTCCAAGCCCCCCCAGAATTAGCAAACACTACAATGTCATTGTCTCCATCCTGATCTATATCTGCTACATCTATTTTGCAGGAGGTCACTCCACTGTGATTGATATAGGTCACGGTAAAGTTTCCTGCTCCATCATTTACATGCCAGTTGATCCGCTGGTAGGGTCGGCTACTAGTCAGCACATCCAGGTCCCCGTCTTTGTCAAGGTCCACTTCCACCATGTCTGTGGGCGTGCTGTCAATGTTATATTCATTTTCGCTCACAAGAAGTGCCGGAGTGCTCGGGGGAAGAGCTGCCTCTACGTCAAAATAGTAAGACTTATTCCCCGCTATAATACCTCCGCCTTCACTTTTCAAATCTGTGGTGATCATGACATGGATGCGCTCTCCCGGCAAAAAGTCGTTACCAGGGAGAAACTGGATAGTGGGTGTGCCTCCTCCGGAAAAGCTTCCGGCTATCAGGCCTGACATTGAGCCCCGCACCTTGATATTGGCAGGTGTCAGGGTGGTATTATCTATATTCCCTGAAAAGGTGAAGGTCAGGTTTGCTCCTGCCGACACGTTTTGTTCGTAATGTTCAGGAGCATATGAGTCCAGCGTCATAAGTGAAGGCACAGTGATCTCCAGATCAAATTCGTCACTTACAGATGCTCCAGCCGGGTCCGTAGCCGTAACTTTCACTGAAATAGTACCTGCGTCCGATCCGCCCGGAGTGCCAGAAAATGTCCTAAGATCTGCATCAAAGGATAACCACCCTGGCAGAGGATCTCCTGTACCCAGTGTAGCAGAATAGTTCAGAATCATCAAATCCGGATCAGAAAAAACATCTGAGGGAAACGTATAGGTAAATGAAATATACGCCTGAGCGGACTCGTCGGAAATTGGATTTTCCAAAGTGGGGTCTTCATTTACTTTATTTTCAAACCAGTAAATTCCATCACTCTGATAGACCACCAGGTCCATACGGCCATCCAAATTTAGATCCACCGGATTCATAAATTTGACAGAATTAAAATTATCCGCCAGAACTCGCTCCGTGAAGTTTTCAGAACCATCATTTTCTAACCACACCACCTGGGCATCATTGCTATAAGTGGTCAGAATATCCATGTCGCCATCTCCATCTAAATCCCCTGCTTTGATCAGGTGAACACCATCTGCACTGTTGGAAAGTAAGTGTTTCGAGAAAGTTTGTGACCCGTTATTTTCAAACCAGTAGTATTCATCATTAAAATTAGAGCTGATCACCACGTCCATATCACCATCGTCATCCAGATCTACAGGATCGATGTAAGACAAGGAGGATACCGAACTTCCAAGGAGGTGTTGTGTCATATTGCCCGAGCCGTCATTTTCATACCAAAAGCATCTTGAGCTGGTACCCTGACAAACCAGGTCTATATCTCCATCCTTGTCCATATCCGCCAGACCTACAAGCTTTCCGTTGGACTGCTCTCCTTCTATATCCACCAGGGTAAATTCTCCGCTACCATTGTTAAAGGCCAACTGGAGCCCATTATTGGAAGTATAGGCAATATCAACCAGGCCGTCGTTGTTCAAATCCCCGGAAGCTAAAACATTCGGACCATCCGCTTCGGTAGTCACATCATGTTCGGTAAATGAAGCCGCATCATTTTCGAGCCATTTGAAGAGATCCATAGCAAGCTCCTCATAGATTACGTCCACATCGCCATCGTAATCCAAATCATCCAGGTGCATATCAAAGGAATTTCCACCTCCAATGTTAGCCAACTCATTGACAGAAGGTGTGTATGTACTGAAGGACTCTGAACCATCATTTTTATACCAAAACAGACTCCCTCCACCAAGACTCAGCAAATCCATCTCTCCATCGTTGTCCATATCCGCCACACTCAGGTCTTTTTCTCCGGCATAGTATGTGGACAATTTCTGAGGTTTCAGCGTAGGACTCGCAGAATACGAAGGCAGTGTTTTCACCCGAAACGAATATCCAAATCCATTGGTCAGAGGAGCAGCAGAAACAGACTGTATTCCCGATTTGAGTAGGACATGGATTTTATCTCCATAGAGAAATGAATCATTGGGATCAATGGTGATCACTGCCGTACCCCCGCCGGTGACGGTGAATGGCAAGCCACCCTGAAGATCGCTCTTTACGAGAATGTTTCCAGCCAGCGTAGTAGCATCTACAGCCGCACTGAAGGTGATTTCTATATTGGCATCAATGGCTGCGTAGTTGGCATTCTGACCAGGCACCAGGCCGGTCACGGTGAGCTGGGCTACCGCCCAATGGGAAATGAAAATGAGCAGGAAGGTATAAAGTGATTTATTCATAGGGCTTAGATTTTAACTCTATGAAATTATGACGGGCACTTTACCCCCGGAACACCCTTTTAGTGAAGGGCAAAAAATTTTTAGTGGAGGGCTATTGTCTTTTAGTGGCGCTAAAGCAACGACAGTCTGTCCATAAACTCCTTTCGGAAGGATTTTCCGATCTGAACTTTGTGACCTTTCAGAAAGACATACCCTTCTGATATGGAATCGATCTGCTCAAAATTGATGAGATACGAGCGATGCACGCGGAGAAAACCTAGCGGCACCAGCTTTTCTTCTATGCTCTTGAGGGTATGGCTGATAATGTACTTTTCTGATTCGGTATAGAGGTAGGCGTAGTTATCAAATGCCTCCGCGAAGAGGATTTGATCGGACATCACAGAGAGAATCTCCTGATCCCTTTTCACAAAGAGTTTTTCTGGATGTGCCTTGGCTGCCACCGGCTGCTGGGGCACTTTGTGCAACGCCAGCTCCACATTGGCGATCAGGTCGCGCTCGCTGAAGGGCTTTACAATGTAACCAGCAGGACGCAGAACTTTCGCCCGGTCTAGTGTGGCTTTGTCATAATAGGAAGTTAAAAAAACAAAAGGGATGCCCAGTTTTGGTGCCAACTCAATGCCATCCATATCGCCCTCAATATTCACATCCAATATGGCCAGATCCGGCTTATGGTCCTCCATGGCCTGAAGCGCATCCACTCCTTCATCCACAATGGCTACCACATGGTATCCGTTTTTGGTCAGCGTATCCGCAATGTCATCCGCAATGAGTGGCTCATCCTCCACTACTAAGATCGAGGGTTTTGTCATACGACTAATTTATATCTCGAAAGGGTCATCTGCACGGTGGTACCCTGATCATTTAGGATGTTTATTTCCGCTTTTACCTTTCTGGACAGTGAACGGATCATCTTCCACCCAAAGGAGTTTGATTTTTCCAGTGCCTCGGCATCCATGCCTGCTCCATTGTCGCGCACCATTACATTGAGCTTATCTCCCTCCTCTCTGATCTGTATTTCCAATAACCCCTCATGAGAGGTAACAAAAGCATACTTAATGGTATTGGTAATGAGCTCATTGATGATGAGGCCCAAAGGGATGACCGTATCTATGTCCAGTTTGATGCCCGAAGCATCAATCTCAAATCCTGCACCCTGCACCCCAAAGGCACTGAACAGCTCTGAAGTGAGGTTCTCGAGGTAGTCTTGCACATCCACCCCCCGGATATCTTCGGCACTGTAAAGTTTCTGATGGATCAGCGCCATGGATTTCACCCGGTTCTGTCCTTCCTTTACTGCATCCACCGCTGCTTCGTCTTTCAGCGATCCGGCCTGTAGGTTTAGCAGACTGGAGATGACCTGCAAGTTGTTCTTTACCCGGTGGTGGATTTCTTTGAGCAGCGTCTCCCGCTCCTCTAGTGCCAGGGAAATCTGTTGATTTTTTTCTGTCAGTAGGTTTGAGGTTTTTCGCTTGGTATTGTAGCGGTAGAGCAAGAAGCCAGCCGCTATAAAAAAGATGATAAACCCTGAAATAAAGATGTTTCGTTGGTTTTGTGAGTTGGCCAGAGCTAGAGCTGCTGTTTGCTGGTCTAAGTTCAGTGCCGCAATTTCCCGATCCTTTTCAGCGGTTTGATACTTCGTGCTCATCTCAGTTACCATGCGGTTGGTCCGATCGCTCCTCAGGCTATCCTCATAGTTCTCATAGCTCAGCCTATGCTCGTACGCTTTTTCATAATTCCCATTGGAAGCATTTACTCTGGACAAACCTTTATAGATGTCCCGGAATTGTTCCTTGCTCTTCGCTTGCTTTGCTGAGGCTAAGGCCAGTTCCAAATTCGTAATTGAGGGTTCGAATCGGCCCTGCATTCTATGCAGTTCAGCAATATTGAAATAGGACCTGGCTATTTCCTTCTTATCGTCCACAGCTTGATAGGTCTGGAGGGCGTTGTGAAACAGCTTTGCGGTTGAATCGGGCTTATCCAAATAGTAATAGAGTATTCCCAAATTATTGTAGCTCCCAGCGAGGGCATAGTAATCCCTGGCATTTATGCGATAATGAATCGCCTTTCGGTAAAAATATTCCGCAGAATCCAATTGATCCCGCACTCTAAATTCGATCCCCAGGTTGTTATAAATATTACCGAGGGACTCAAAGTCTTCACTGGCTTCCTTCAGCGGAATGGCCTTCTGGTAATAGGAAATAGCCTCGTCTGCCTGACCAAGGTTTGACATGACAAGGCCCAGATTTATATAGTTTGAACCCAATATTTTGTCATTTCCAATTTGTTCATTGAGTTGGATTGATTCTAGAAGTACCTCCGCGGCTGCTTCATAGTTGCCCCTTTCCTGCTCTATATGCCCAATGTTATTCAAAGCCGTGGCCCGGCCCTTTTCATCCCCCAGCTTCTGATAGTATTCGATCGACTTTCTGTGCAAGGACACCGCGGTATCATATTCACTCCTGATGATAAATACAGCCCCTAAATTATTATAGCTCTCAGCAATACCCCTGTCGAAACCAATGATCTTTGATCGCTCCAGAGCTCGCTGCCCATAGCTAAGGGCACTATCAGGAAAATTTTTTCTGAGGGCATAAGTGGCGTCAAACAGCATTTTTATCCCCACAGTATCAGGAGAAGATGATACCAGCTGCTCCAAACTGTCGAAATCAAATTGCTTTTCCGAAGGCTGGGACTGAACGATTCCAACTGAGGCGAGGCAAATGACCAAAACGAATATTGGAATTAGTTTCTTTCTTAGCGATGACATGAGTCGAAAGATAACATACTGAGGCATTAAAATACCCGATCTGACGCAAAAACCATCTGATCTACGGTCAGGAGTCATCATCAGACTTTTGCTAAGAACAAAACCATAAGACACGGGTGCTGATAAGGTGACTAGTCTTCTATGTACTCTGCCGGAAGCCTCCCGAAACGTTTTTTGAAGACAGTGGAAAAGTAGGCAGGCTGTGGAAACCCAACCGCATAGGACAGCTGGGAGGTACGTTTGTAAACCTTTTTCTGGATCAGATCCATGGCACGTTGCAGCCTGATCTCTTTGATGAAATTGGCGGGAGTGAGGCCTGTCATCTCACGGATGTACCTATACAGCTGACGCTCACTCATAGAAGCGGCCTCCGCCAGCCTGATCACGTTGAAGTTGGAATCATCAATGTTGTCATACACTTCCTTTTCCAGCTTTTTCAAGGTCTTTTCTTCATGAGAAATTTCCTCCTCTTGTGGCTCAGCCTGTGAGGTGATCCGCTCCGAATAATTATAAATCAGGTTTTGCACACGCACACGGAGCTCTTCTGCAAAGAAGGGCTTCACCAGATAATCATCGATCCCGATTCTCAGGGTGTTCACTTTCTCCGTTTCGTCCCCAATGGCACTCACCGTGATGAAAGGAATGTTTTTCCAGGTCGGGTGCTTCTTCACTTCTCTGGCAAAAGTGAGCCCATCCATTCGGGGCATCATTACATCAGACACGATGAGGTCCGGTGTGTGAGCACGCAACTTCTCCAGTCCCTCCATGCCGTCTCTGGCTTCTATCACTTCAAAATCCCTGCTCAGGAAACCCGAGATATAAGCACGCATATCTGCATTGTCCTCTACCACCAGTATTTTTTTGTCTTTCAACACGGAACGGTACTGGGCAGGTTCTTCATGAATATCCGGAGTTGCCAACTGCAGTGCTTCTTCTTCCTGCGCTATCTCATCTGCGCCTGAGAGCCTTTGCCCCGGAAGGAACAATTCGAACCGGCTACCCACACCCAACTCACTGGTTACAGAAAGGTCCCCCCCATGCATCCGGGCGATTTCCTTGCAAAAGGCAAGTCCCACACCTGTGCCCCCCTGACCTCCGCCAGAATGGGTGGACTGATAGAAGCGATCGAATATTTTATCCAGATCATCTGCCGGAATCCCATCACCAGTATCTCTTACAAAAAGGGCTACGCCCTCCTCACTCACCTGAAGCCCAACAGTGATTTTGCCTCCTTCGTGCGTGAATTTCAAAGCATTGGAAATGAGATTGGTCAGGACATTGTTGATTTTTTCGCGGTCCGCGCTGATCACCACCGGATCCTGCGGATCCAGTTCAAACTCTAACTTCACCTTGGTATGGCGCGCGGCATTGTCAAAACTCGCCAGGGCATTCAATACAAGCTCGGTCAGGTTAGTTCTCCCCAAATTCACAGGCATCTTGCCATCTTCCATTTTGGAAAGATCCAGAATCTCATCCACCAGTTTTTGTAATTGGCCTACATTCCGGTCGGCTATCTTCAGGTCCTGATAAATGTGATCATTGCTGGGGATGGCCCCAAGCGCCTGCCTGATGGGCCCTTTGATGAGCGTAAGCGGTGTGCGGAGCTCATGAGAGATATTGATAAACCAGCGTGATTTGGCCTCCTCCATGGATTTGATTTCCTTGTTCTTCTCCTCTATCTGCTGATTTTTTTGTTTCAGAATATTATTGGCTCTATCCTTCAGCCGGCGACTTCTGTAAATCATCACCACCAGCACCATGACGAATAACAGGCCGACAATCAGAATATTTCTCTGAAACTCCTTTCTTCCCAACTCACCAGAAGCTCTTTCCAGCTCCAGATCCTTCTGAGCCAATTCCTTTTGCTTTTTCAGGGTGCTGTACTGGGCCTCTACCTCCTGTAGCTGACGGGTCATATCCAGGTTGTAAAATGAATCGCTTTTTGCCCGTACCTCCTTCAGCAACTCGTAGGCTTCCTTGTATAAGCCCTTCTTGAAGAGGTACTGGTGATTGATCTCATTGAGGTTGTTGTGCAGGTTCCCGATAGCGTATTTTTCCGCCAGTTCCCTGGTGAGTTCCATGTACTTAGGTACAGAATCCAGCTGATCAGTGTTGACATACAGGAAAGCCAGGTTCTGATAGGTGTAGGCGAGTTGGATATAGTCCTTCACTTCTTTGCCCAATGACACAGCCTCACGATAATACGCTTCGGCCCCATCGTACTCCTTGGTTTCTTCTTTGATAATACCAATTCCCAAAATGTGATCCATTCGCTGACGAGCGTTATTAACACTCCATTTCAGGGCTTTTTCATAATATTCCAGGGATTTATCATAATCCTTCCTGACCGTATACAAATTGGCAATGTTTCCCAAGACTTTGGAAACACCAGTGGAGTCTCCAATAGTGGAATATAGTTCCATGGATTTCTGGTAGTTCTCCAGAGAGAGGTTAAACTCAGCGATGTAGCAGTAGCTATTGCCTATTCCATTGTAAGCATTTCCAGCTTCTGCTTGCATCCCCAACTCCTCATAGATCGCCAGAGCCCGATGATAGGCACTGATGGCACTGGAGATGTCCTCAATGTCATAGCATAGATGTCCAAGATAGATCAATGAGGCCGCCAGATCTCTTTTCCTTCCGGGGGCCTTGGCATAGTAGCCTATGGCTTCTTCCATAAAGTGTTTGGCTGAATCGAACTGAAATTCACTGAAATAGTGACGCCCCCATAGCAGGTTGATGCGGGCCTTAATGGTATCAGACTTAGCACTGAAATAAGGCTGACTCAAGGCCCATAAGCTATCCGTAGGCGGCTCATCCTGAGCTTCTATCGCTTCAATAGACCTAACCAAATCCTGGAATTCATTACTCTGGGCAAAAGCACAATGAACACAAAAAAAGGTGCTGATCAGTAGAAAAAATGCGTACTTATTCGCTGGTGGGTTGCTCATATTCCGCTCCTATCTTCATACCAAAGAACCCGAAAATTAACTCATTTCGCCAACTAAATATCGCAATAGGTCAGAAAAATACCGCGTGGTAAAATAAAACAAATTGATAATGAGTCGGTTAAATACTTAAAGATTAGATCACTAAAAACTTTAACGATATGAGTGCTAGCAAAACATTATTCACATTTATTACAGGAGTGGCATCAGGACTGGCCCTGGCCTACTATGCAGATCCGAAGGGAAGTCAGCAAAAACTGAAGAAAATAGAGAAGGATTTGAAGAAAACGAGGAAAACGCTCGATAAGAAACTTACGGAGTATAAAACCACGTACAATGATATGGTGGAAACCTATGCAACCAAGTCCAAAGGACTTATTGACAATGCCAAAGGTCTGGTAGATGGCGCCAAGAAGTCTGTAAAAGCAGAGTAAGCCACCTAAGGCAACACTCTCAAGCATTTTTGGTAGCAAAAATGCTTTTTTTATGCCCTTTTAAGCTTTAGAACCAATACTCCAGAAGCCCAAGGATAATGAGTGCAAAGATCAGGTATCCAAGTCCTCTGAGTAAGGAGTGGTTTACCTGCTTTCTCATCAGCTGATTGAAAGCCTGCCAGTGCTGCATGTATTTGTATAATGGGTGAACGTCCTTGCGGGATTTTGTAGTTAACATACTTCCGATTTTTTGAGTAAAGATATGACCTGTTCACCCTCATAATCTTGCCATTCGGGGCCACGATTCCGCCAAACTTGAATAATCCAAGCTAATGAGTAAGAAGCGTCTGATAGAGCTTCTCTCGTTCGATGGGTTTCAGTAAAAAACCATCAAAATACGGCTCAAAAACCTCTCGCTGATGAGCAGTAATATCAGCCGTCAGTGCAAAAATGGGAGTCTCAAGATTTGGATTCTCTGATTCCCGAATGGTCTTGGCAGCATCGAATCCATCTACCTCTGGCATATGAATATCCATGAGGATGTAATCGTATTTACATTCGCTGGACATTTGAATGGCCTCCGATCCATCCCGGGCATGGGTGGCTTTCACCCCCCAGTTGGCCAGTAGTTTGAGAGCTACCATTGCATTGATCATATTATCTTCAGCTATGAGCACCGTACGGCCGGTTAGTCCATCAGATTCCTGATGAGAGGGGGTAATCTTTCTTTCCCCCTTCATAAAACTCACCTGAAAGTAAAATACCGAACCTTCATTTTCCTGGGTTTTCACATGAATGTTACTCCCATGAAGTCCTATGAGCTTTTTCACTATGGCCAAGCCCAACCCAGACCCACCTTGCTTTTTGGTAGTATAAGACCGAGGCTGTGAGAAACTTTCAAAAATCTCCTCCAGGAAATTCTCGGGGATCCCTCCCCCGGTATCCTCCACCCTGAACTCAATCTGATCCCGCGATTCGCCCTGATCCAATAGTTTTACTTCCACGTTCACCTGCCCCTCATCGGTATACTTGATCGCATTGCTGATAAGGTTACCCAAAATCTGGGAAAGCTTGGTTTCGTCTGCCAGATAGACCTCCGCCAGCAAAGGATCTACAGTCAGCTTAAGGTCAATCCCTTTTTCGCGAGCCATCCCCAGGTATGTATTTCTGATGTTTTCCATCAGCAAGCTGATCTCCACGGGCTGAGGTTCCAGTACCACTTTGCCGGCATCCAGTTTGGAGAAATCCAGGATGTCATTGATGATTCTCAAAAGGTTATCTGCAGAAAACTTCAGCGATCGGAGTAATTCATTCTCTTCCTTGTCCGATCTCTCTTCCAACAAGGATGTAATGGTAATAACCGCATTGAGGGGAGTCCTGATCTCATGACTCATGGTGGATAAAAACTCCTGCTTCACCCTGGAAGACTCCTCTGCCCTATTCTTCTTCTTGAGAATTTCGGCCTTTTCCCTGTTCATCTGTGCCTCCTTCTGCAGGCGCTCCATTTTGGTTACTGCTTCATAGCTTTCGATCACTTTTTGGGTCTGAGTATTCATCACCGCCTCCTTCTCTTTGAGGTAGATTTCTAAATACTTCAGTGCCTGCACCGCATCATCCTTCTGCCTATAAAGCTGATACTTGAGGTAATTACAGTTAATTTTAATGATGACCATGTTGTACTCCTGGGCAAAGTCTAATGCCTCATCCAGCATCTTCTCAGATTTCCCCAGATCACCCATTTCGAGGTACAGTTGACCCAGCTTATGATAACACATACCCCGGCCCAGTCGCTCACCCATCTCCACATGGATTCGCACAGCTTCCAGGAAGGTCTCCTCCGCCAACTGATATTGTTTGCGTTTTACATACACCTTGGCCCTGCCATAAAGGCAAAAGGCAAGCCCCCTTACATCTCCCGTTTCCTGCTTCATTTGATAGGACCGCTCTATCATTTCTGATGCCTGATCTATTTCGTCGCGGTTGAGGTATATCCCGGAGAGTGGATTATAGGCGTTGGACTCCAGATTGAGATCACCAGCCATTTGGGCGGCTTTGATGGCTTTTTCGTAGGAAAGAATGGCACTTTTCTGGTCTCCAAAATACTCATAAATGGTGCCCAGCGATTTTTGCACCCGTGATTGATTATGAAAATCGTTGAGCTTTTGATAAATCTCAAAACAATCAATCAGGTAAATAAGCGCCAGGTGATAGTTGTCAGTACGGTAGTACACCCCGGCGATGTTGTACTTGACATCCGCAATACCCTTTTCATCACCCAGAATCTGAAAATACCCCAAAGCCTTTTTACCAAGCTTCATGGTCTTCTTATACTCTCCCAAAATCATATGGAACAGGGAGAGCCTCGAAAGAGAACGGGCGATAAGAATAGCTTCGTCCAGTCGCTGGCTAATCTCCAGGGCCTCCTGCGCCAGCATCACGCTTTTAGAAAGGTCATTAACCCTCGCATCATAGGCTTCTACGAGCAGGCGTGTTACTTTTTGGGCGTCATTCACATTGGTCTGATACATGTTGGCGGCTACTTGTTCAGGGGGTACAAACGGGGCATGGGTATGAAAATAGCGAAAATTATGAGAATTCTACAGACAAGACCCATTGGCTGATTGCATATGATAGGTCAAATTGCCTGTTTATCTCCACTGCACAATCAATATACCCATAATTGACCGCTGAAGTAAAAAAGGCATAGCTCCAGGCTATATGTCGTAAATAAAACAAACAAACTCCGCGCCCATGACGCCTGAATACATCAAAACCACTGTAAGAAGCCTGGCCAAAAACAAATTGATCAGTTTTATCAACATTGTTGGACTGGCAGTGAGCCTTGCTGCATTCTTTTTTATTTACAGGTATGTAATGAAGGAGTTGAGCTATGACCAGGGACACCCGCACTATGAGCGGCTGTACCGCGTGGCAGAGCTCATAGAAAGTGAAAACTATCTGGAGAACAGCTCCAGTTCACCATGGCCCACCGGGCCCGCTATTGTCAGAGAGTTTCCGGATGATGTGGAGGGGATGGTAAGATTTTTTGACTTCCAAACTCCCATCATCACTATCACCTTGGAAGATCAGCGAAAGTTCAATGAGCGCTATATCTACTTCACTGACTCCACGGTGTTCGACCTTCTGGATTTTAAGCTTATTCAGGGTGATCGGTCTGCTTTGTCCGGCCCCTTCTCTGCCACCATTTCTAAAAACCTTGCGGAGAAATATTTTGGTGATGAAAATCCAATGGGGAAGAAGATCACCCGTGAAGGATTTAATACCACCTATACCATTACAGGGGTATACGAACAAGGATCTATCTCCCATATTCGGACGGAAATGCTGCTTTCCATGCAAACGCTGGAAACAAATGCCCCATTTCTCAAAACTCAATGGGTGTGGAATCCCGCATGGACCTATATCAGGCTAAGCGAAAATGCTTCGGTTCAGGACCTGGAAAAAAATAAGTTTCCCCTGATGGTGGAAAAATATTATGATCCACGCACCAAGGATAAAACCAGCCACTACCTCCAGCCCATTCAGGATATCCACCTGGGCTCGCACCTTGAATTCGAACTGAGTGCCAACAGTGATATGAAGTACGTGTATATTTTTATCTCCTGTGCGCTGTTCCTCATCGTTATTGCCATTGTCAATTTTATCAATCTTTCTACCTCATTTTCCCTTCTGAGGGCCAAAGAAATAGGGGTCCGCAAGGTGTCAGGAGCAGCCAGGTCTCAGCTGATATTTCAGTTTTTATCTGAGTCAGTGATCATTTCACTCATTGCCTATGTGTTAGCACTCATTGGGTGTTATATAGCGCTCCCTTTCCTGCAGGGTTTGATCAATATCAGCTTCGCAGAGCTATTTGGATTGAACAATCTGCTCTTCCAGTTGGGAGTGGTAATTTTAGTTGGGCTAGTGTCCGGGATTTATCCCGCCTTTTTTATCTCCTCATTCGATCCGCTGCTGGTCTTCAAAGGCAAATTTATCTCCAACGCCAAAGGACAGCTACTTAGAAAAGGGCTGGTGATCTCCCAGTTTACCATTGCCATAGTACTTATCATATTTACCTATGTCACCTATCAGCAACTACAGCTCCTTCGCAACCAGGACTATGGCTATCACACCAACGACGTGATCATTCTGGATGCGGCCACCACAAATCTTGGTCAGCGGATTGAAGGCTTTAAAACGGCCCTAAAAGCCAATGCATCAGTTGAGTCTATCACCACCATGAGTGACATGATAGGTGCTAATAACAATAATCACGACTTTCACCATGAGGGCATGCAGCCTGGCACCTGGAATTTCTATCCGG
The DNA here is from genome assembly GCF_902506655.1 of Marinoscillum sp. 108. Lineage (NCBI taxonomy): Bacteria > Pseudomonadati > Bacteroidota > Cytophagia > Cytophagales > Reichenbachiellaceae > Marinoscillum > Marinoscillum sp. 108. The sequence continues at coordinate 115,295 of NZ_LR734811.1, forward strand.
CACTGCTGGTGGATGAAGACTTTGCAGGCACACTAGGCCTGGAGGTGGTTGCCGGCAGGGATTTTAACAGAAACCATCAAAAAGAAGATAGCCTGGCTGTAATCATCAATGTCGCCATGGCCAAAACGCTCGGCTATGCCACCCCGGAAGAGGCCATTGGTCACCCCCTTCGGTCACTTTCAGGCAACGAAAACATAGTGGGAGTGGTTCGGGATTTCAATTACAAATCCCTCCATTCTGAGATAGGGCCGTTTGTCCTGGATATAGGTCAGCGCGGACCCAATGGATTCTTTTTCTTTCGACATGTGGCCATCAAGGTCAGTGAGGTAAATAATCAGACCCTAGGCCATATCCAGAACATTTGGGAAGAATTTGTGCCGAATAAGCCCTTTACATATAAAATCCTGAGCGAAGAATTGCGTGGGCTCTATAAAAGTGAAAATAACCTGGGACAGATTCTGGGAGTTTTTGCGGTGCTCACGATTATCATCGCCTGTCTGGGTCTTTTTGCGCTGGCTACTTTTATTGCACAGCAAAAAACCAAGGAAATTGGCATACGAAAAGTACTGGGCGCTGGCCATTTGAAGCTTTTCATGGTAGGCTACAAAGAGCAGTTTTTTCTGGTTTTAGGCTCACTCATTTTAGCTACGCCCATTGCCCTTCTTTTGGTTAGGAATTGGCTGTCAGATTTTGCCTACCGGGTGGATCTCGGTCCGGCTCCCTTTCTAACGGCAGGCGCGCTCGCTATCCTGATTTCTGCATTGACCGTGTTTTCTAATTTCTACAAAACCATCACGGCAGATCCGGCAGAAGTGCTTCGGGATGAATAAAAGGCACAAAAAAAGCCAGCTCCCTGGGAGCTGGCTAGTGACCAATCTCTGAGATCAGTCTGCCCTAGTAATCGTTCATTCCTGTTCAGTATTTCACGACCCTCTGATGACTCACGACCCTACCGTTGGCATCACTTACCTGGAGCAGGTACACGCCCGCTCTGAGTCTGTCAATGGCTATGGTTTGGTTTATTTCATCTTCGAGCAGTAACACACCACTGATGTCGTAAATCTTCACGAGGAGTCCGTCATCCCCACTTACCGTCAATCGCTCAGCGGCGGGGTTGGGATAAACTTTCACTTCATTCACCAGCGGAAGAGCGCCTAAGGCTACCGCTTTTGTGAGTACAAAATTGCCAGTAACCGACCCCTCATAATTAGTCTCCAATAGAGTCACTTCCACCACATAGGTACCAGCCTGAGTGGGTAAAGTGCTACTGCCATCAAAGGTCATTGAATAGGCGAGCGCAGCAGGGTTAGTCGTGACTGTTGGCGACTTGGCTGTACCATCTGCCGGTTGGGTAAGGTTCTCAAGGGTCACTGTGGCTTGCGCCTTGTTGATGGTCAGTGTCCCATCTGTATAAGTGAAGGCATAGTTTTGAGCCACACCACCAGAAACAGTGATGGCGTATGTGCCAACGTCACTCGTTTGAGTGGCAAGGGTGGAGGCAGTCGGGATTGTTTCCAGGTCTGCCTCCGAATCATCACCGATAAACCCCTGATAGCCAATTGTGAATCCGGGATTCACTTCGCCATACACCCTAAACTCATCACCTGCCGACACCATTAAGGATGCTTGGCCAATCATCAAACTCTGACTTACATCCAATGCCGCACTGTAGTTGTCATTACCTGACTGACTGGCGGTAATGGTGGCTGTACCCGCTCCCACGATCGTCACGGTGCTTCCTGAAACAGAAGCCACGGTTTCATCCGAACTGGTGAAGGTCACTGCATAGCCACTGCCCCCACCTGTAGCAGTCAGATCGAAAGGTGCATCCCCATAAGTTTTATCAGCCAGTGCCTCAAAAGTGATGGCTTGAGAAGCCTTTTCAATGGTTAAACTTTGTGTCACATCCAATGCTGCACTGTAGTTCTCATTACCTGCCTGGCTGGCGGTAATGGTGGCTGTACCCGCTCCCACGATCGTTACGGTGCTTCCTGAAATAGAAGCCACAGTTTCATCCGAGCTCGTGAAGGTCACTTCATGGCCACTCGCACCGCCTGTAGCAGTCAGATCAAAATCTGCATCACCGTAAGTCTTATCAGTCAGTGTCTCAAAAGTGATGGCTTGAGAAGCCTTTTCTATGGTCAAGGTTTGCTGTACATCCAATGCAGCACTATAGTTGTCATTACCTGCCTGACTGGCCGTAATGGTGGCTGTACCCGCTCCCACGATCGTCACGGTGCTTCCTGAAATAGAAGCCACAGTTTCATCCGAGCTGGTGAAGGTCACTTCATGGCCACTCGCACCGCCTGTAGCAGTCAGGTCAAAAGCGGCATCCCCATAAGTCTTATCAGCCAATGCCTCAAAAGTGATGGCTTGAGAAGCCTTTTCAATGGTCAAAGTTTGCTGTACATCCAATGCCGCGCTGTAGTTGTCATTACCTGCCTGGCTGGCAGTAATGGTGGCTGTACCCGCTCCCACGATCGTCACGGTGCTTCCTGAAACAGAAGCTACGGTTTCATCCGAGCTGGTGAAGGTCACCACATGGCCACTGGATCCGCCGGTGGCGGTCAGGTCAAAAGCGGCATCCCCATAAGTCTTATCAGCCAATGCCTCAAAAGTGATGGCCTGAGAAGCCTTTTCAATGGTCAAAGTTTGCTGTACGTCCAATGCCGCACTGTAGTTGTCATTACCTGCCTGGTTGGCCGTTATGGTGGCTGTACCCGCTCCCACGATCGTTACGGTGCTTCCTGAAATAGAAGCCACAGTTTCATCCGAGCTCGTGAAGGTTACCGCATGGCCACTGGCTCCACCTGTAGCAGTCAGGTCAAAAGCTGCATCACCATAAGTCTTATCAGCCAATGCCTCAAAAGTGATGGCTTGAGAAGCCTTTTCAATGGTCAAAGTTTGCTGTACATCCAATGCCGCACTATAGTTGTCATTACCTGCCTGGCTGGCAGTAATGGTGGCTGTACCCGCTCCCACGATCGTCACGGTGCTTCCTGAAATAGAAGCCACAGTTTCATCCGAGCTCGTGAAGGTCACTTCATGGCCACTGGCTCCACCTGTAGCAGTCAGGTCAAAAGCTGCATCACCATAAGTCTTATCAGCCAATGCCTCAAAAGTGATGGCTTGAGAAGCCTTTTCAATGGTCAAAGTTTGCTGTACATCCAA